>JAQSYD010000111.1 GCA_029256325.1 Clostridia bacterium | reverse complement strand
ATAATGCAACCTTTGCTGCAAGTGCTTCTTTTACTCCTCCTGCGACACAAAACACTCATGTAACTAGTGCGGTTATAGACGTAAGAGCAATCACTGGACTACACTATTTAAAGATAAGGGTTTCCAACGCAACATATTCGGGCGTGAATAACACAATGACAGTGGGAAGTATGTTTCTAGTACAATAGTAAAGGAGTGATATTATGATTAAATATATCGAATATGACATAGCAACAAAAACAGTCGCAAGAATAGCTGAAAATCCAATAGTTGCTAGAGCAGGTTGCGAGGTTTGTACAAGCGAAAATCTGAATGTTGGTGATGAGGAATTAAACTTAATCAATATTCAGGAAATCAATGCTGAAACACAAGAACTAATAAGTTTTACACAAGTATTAGCACCACCATCAATTACATTTATGATAAGGGAAAACAAAGCATTGAGACAGCAAATAGAACTTATACAACCCGCCATCGACGATTTAATACTCAATAGTGGAGGTGGTTTCTAATGGCGGCATATATGGGACAAAGAATAATTGATGGAGTTTACACCTATGACTATGTGATAGGTAAAAGACCAGACTTGAAAGAGGGAATAGATACTTATTTAACTGATGAGGGCAGAGAGGATTTAATTACACAATAGGACAATATTGCGAAATTGAGAGATTATGGATATAATTGTAATCAAACAGTAAAAGCTTGGGAAAATTCAAAAAGAAGGTGATTAAAGATTACTAAAATAATAGCATATACACTTATTGTCTTGTTTATTGCCACTATGATATTCAGTGTTTTTCAACTCGAATTGCTCACATTCATTGTAGGAACGTTAATGGTGATTACCGCTACGATTTATTTTATATTCATAAGTAGCAAAAGAGGAAGAAAAGAATTTGCTGAAATATCAACAGAAGATGATTCATATAGTGGCGACAATATAAAACCAAGAAAGTCAGAGAATCACCTATGATAAAGAATTATTTAGAATTGCCGATGGGACCAGAAGTTATAAAGCCAGAACCAAAACCACATAAAGTAACAAAAGGGCTTACCCAATAGGGTAGGCTCTATTATTATGTCAAAATAACATGAGAGCAGGTGAGCGTGTGGAAGAGATATGTAAAGAAAGGCACAGAGTGATTGATGAAAGGTTAAAGGATCATGGAAAGCAATTAGATAAATTATCAGAGGATGGCAGGGAATACAAAGTACAGATACAAAATCTATGCAAAGATATAAACAGTCTTGTAACCACTATACGGTGGTTTATGGGGCTGCTAGGAGGGTCCTTGGTAGGATTCTTTTTTTATGCTGCTCAAAAGGGATTAATAAAATAAATAGGAGGTCATTAGAATGTTAGAAAAAATATTAACTATACTTTGGGAGTGGAGATTTATTATATTATTGGCGGTGGCAGGTATGCTGTATTGCCTGTTTGAGTGGGAAAGGGCAAAGACATTCATCTATGCTGGCATTGCTCAGGCAAAGAGATATGCAAAAGACCAGGTACTGAAGAATGGAAATCAACAAGAAGAGTATGTTGTTAAATTGGCTCTGCAGTATCTTCCTTTATCGTTAAAAATATTTTTAAGTGAAAAGTTAATTAGGAGATTAGTCAAATCTTTATATTCAAAATTAGGCGATTATATAGATGATGGAATATTAAATGATACTTATAAATTGGAGTAGGCGAAAGCCTGCTCTTTCTTTTTGGAGGTGTAATAATGAATAAAAGACCTGTATATTATAAGCAGTCAGATCCCAAATGGGGAAAGATACCCTATACAATTGATGGTGACAAAAAAGAAACAATAGGAGCTTCTGGATGCGGACCTACATCTGCAGCAATGATAATTGCTAGTGTAAAGGATGCTAAGATTACTCCTGTTGAAATGTGCAAACTTGCAATAGAGCTAAAAGACAGAACTGCTAACAGTGGTACAGAGTGGGAGTTTTTCGGCAAGGTAGCTGCTAAATATGGTATTCCTTTTAAGCAATCAGGAAGCACTAAAGATGCTATAGAAGCCTTAAAGATTGGCGCATATGTGGTATGCAGCATGAAACCAGGTAAGTTTACTAAAGGTGGTCATTATATCTTAGCTTGGGATTTTAAAGATAACGATATAATAGTTCATGATCCTGCTAGTGCTCTTCAATCACGCACATTTGGTGATATTAAAACCTTTGAAACAGAGTGTAAGCAGTACTTTATATTCTTCGTTAATCAGAAGATTGATATGCCAAAGCTCCCAGTGCTTAAGCGAGGCATGAACAATCAATATGTTAAGACTCTTCAAGAGCTTCTTAATAAGTTTGGATATAAACTTACTGTTGATGGTGACTTTGGAGCAAAAACAGAGGATGCAATTAGAGATTTTCAACGCAAGAGGGGGCTTATAGATGATGGTGTGGTAGGTCAAAAGACATTGGATAAACTGTATGGGGTGTAGCTTCGGCTGCACCTTTTTTATTTTTTTGGAGAATTTATACAAATCTTATTGAATGTTAAAGGGTATTGGAATTATTTGTAGAAATATACTATAAAATACATGACATGGGAGGATTTTGTATGACAGAGGTTAATATTAATGTTCAGACTGCAACAGTTGCATCCGTAGAAAGATCATATTTTGATGGAGGACTTCTTCAATTGATTGGGTGGTCAATACTAGGTTATTTAGTTACAGTTTTTACACTTGGGATTTGTTATCCATGGGCTCTTTGCATGGTATATGGATGGAAAACTAATCATACAGTTATAGACGGTAAGAGGCTAAAGTTTACAGGCTCAGCTATAGGGCTTTTCGGCAATTGGATTAAATGGTTCTTGTTAACAATTATAACTTTCGGGATATATAGTTTTTGGCTAGGAATAGCACTTGAAAAATGGAAAGTAAAAAATACAACATTTGCAAATTAGTATTTGAGCAGCTTTAGAGCTGCTTTTTTATTTTTTGCAGTTTTAAATAGAACACATGTTTGGTATAATGTATTAAAATGTGTGTGGAGGGATAGCATGGCCGGAGAAAAATATCTTGTTGAGTGCATAGCTACGTTTGATCCAAAAGGCGGTATTAGACCTAATAGAATAAAGTTTGAAGATGAAGAAGGAGTTCATGTTATCAAGGTCGATAAGGTTATTGATCAAGATTTCAAAAATACATTTGGTACAATGAATGGTAACCAGAATAAAGCTTATACATTTAATTGTCAATCAATAATTGAGGATATATTAGTAACTTTTAAGCTGCAGTATGATCAGCAATCGTGTAAATGGCATATGCTTAAAGTAGGTTAAAGAGACGCCAATACCAGTACTCTTCCCCAACCGGATTGAAATAAAGGATTTCCACAATTTGTATAGAAATATCATCATATAATATCAATGGAAGGGAAGATGAAAGTGAGCAAGAATCTAATCCAATTATGGGAAGAGAACGATTGCAAAGTCCCATTTAAGGCTAGTCGAGATAACTGGAGTGCGGAATATTGTGTAGTTGTGGAGAAGGTAGAAGTCGTTAAATATCCTTACGGCAATGTTTATGGCTACCCGATGTATAATGGAAAGAAAAATGATCACTTTAGCTATGATAAGCGGTGGAGGGAAGAACGGATTATTCCCAATTGCGGTTCATACCAATGGTCGTTAGTTAGTGAGAATAACGTGAATGAGCAGCCCAATAGCCAAATAATACCCGAAAGTAAGGCTATACTTGAGAGCAATACAGCACTTGAAAGAAAGACACTAACAGACAATGATATTGTAAGAGATACGTGGCACTGGGTAGTCGAGGATAAACTGGGTTATGACTTTGCAATTGAGATGTTACTTCAAGATGACTTGATTTCAAACGAAGCTGCCGAGAGTATTGCAGATCGGATTGAAGAGATATACAGAAATTACTTTATGGATAGGTTTGGGATAGAGTTGTTTGGCAAATGTCCTAATTGCACAGGTAAAATGGTTCTAAAAGAATCAGTATACGGAGAATTCATGGCATGCAATCAATATCCAAACTGTAAAACAATATTTAAAGATAAATTCAAAGGCAAAATAAGTAAATTTTAATGGCAAAGGAAAATTTCAAAAAATCCTAGTAATGAGGTGATTCTGTGGGGGTTAGAAATAGGCTGCTTGATATAAGACTTCAAATGGGATATAAGAATCAAACTTTGTTTGCCGAGTTCCTAGGAGTCGATAGGAGCCATTATAATAGATGGGAGAATAATAAGCTACAGCCTGAACTTGATGCTATAATGCTAATATTAGAAAAAACTAATAGGAAGTTTGAAGAGATATTTTATAAGATGGTTGAATAACCATCTTTTTTATTGGAATATTTCGTTAAAGATGATTAACTTTTTGTTAAAGGACATGCATAAATATATAAAACTAATAATAAATATATACAAATATCACCTAATACAAAATGAAGAGTATAAACAAATATATAAAAGGAGGTAAAAGTATATATGATCATCGGAGTAGACCTAGGATACGGTTACACAAAGACATCTGAGGGGATTGTATTTCCTTCTAAAATTAGCACACATGAAACCATTTTAGGGGAAGGCAATATGTTGATTCTTGATAATAAGGCTTATATAGTGGGAGAAGGTAATGTTGAAGTTGATTTAAACAGAATAAATAAAGAACTTACAAGGGTATGTCTATTGGAAGCTTTATCAAAATCGAGTAATCAGAATGATTTTCAAGTTGTTGCAGGCTTACCTTTAGGACTTTTTAACTCCCAAAAGGACCAGATGAAACAAATGCTTTTGAATAACAGATATGTTGAGTTTGAGGTGAATAAACAAAAGAGAGCAATTGGTATTACTAAAGCAGAGGTATTTCCACAGTGCCTCGGAGCTCACTACTCACTTGATACCATAGATGATACTGAGGATAGAATTTACATCGATATAGGAGGTCGTACAGTTATTATTGCCTTACTGCAGGTGTTTAACGGCAAAAGGAAAGTTACCCAACACTCAACCATATATGAAGGCACTCTCACTTTATTCTCTAAAATAGTTTCAGCTATCAATTCAAAATATGAAACCCTATTTGAGATTGAGGACGGCGAGAGGATCCTTAAGAACGGACTTAGTATTTATGGAGAGAAGCAGGAAATAGGGTTTATAAAAAATATCATAGAAGAACATACAGATAAAATCATGAAAGAACTGCTACTAAAATATCCAGTAAAGACAGCTAAAGTTACCTTAATAGGCGGTGGTGCCTATGTGCTGAAATCTTTATTTGATAAGCGCATACCAGGAACTTCTATAATACCAAATGCACAGTTTGCAAATGCACTAGGTTTTAAAAAGATAGGAGTGAGCTTATGGCAAAGGTATTAGTCAGCTTCAAGGAAAAAGAAAAGGATCTATTCAAAGTAGTAGCAGAGCAGGGAGATAAAAGCAATTTTATGAAAGATGCTTTGAAGTTCTACCTTAAGCACAAAGACCAAAAAATAAATATTACCCCAGCTGTAACTGAGGTAAAGAGTGAGGAAATTATTGACATTCTTGAAAGCATATAGTGTGGCCATAGCCGCGTATACTGCAGCTCCAACGTGCAAGCCCGTTTGCGCTACGCAATATAGCGTATGATTGAAATTTTCAAATTATGCCAGTACACATGAAATAATCTAACGATAAGTCATTTCTAAAAGATAAAGCACGCCTGAAGCTGCTAAACAGCAACCGCCAAATATTACAAATCCCATAATATCACCTCGTTTATATTATTTACAAAAAGGAGGGTTTTTATGTATAAAAAACTATTAGTATTCTTACTAATTGCTATATTAATATTAACCACAACTGTAAGTGCTGCCAGTGAAGATGATGACTTCTGGAAGCTTCTCACAGCTTTTAGAAAAGGTTTATTTTGGGTAGGGATATTCTCCAGTATCTATGGCCTATATTTACAAATGCTTAAACATGATGATAAGGGTAAGAAACTTGTAATAACCTGTGTGCTCACCTATATTGCTAGTTACGTGGTGCCAAATGTATTCGTAATGATTGATAAAACTTTTGGGAAGTAGGTGTAGGTATGTGGGATATGTTAGATAATCTAAAAAGGTTCAATGAATCTACACAGGAGTACTTCACAATTATTAAGACATTCTTTCATTATATTACTCATCCAAAGGAGCTGTTGCTCTGGTTATGGGATACTGCAGTTAATCTTAGTTTCTATGTTTGCTTATCGATATTCTGTATCAGCTTGGTTGTTTACCTTTTAGGGGTAAAAAAGGCTAGGTTATATGCTCAGATGGCGTTCTTCGTGTATCTGACAATCATGATATTCAATAAGGTGATGTAGTATGAAATGGATGAAGGCAAGCGAATTCTTCAAAATCTATAATCCAAAGTACAGCATACTAAAGATAATCCCTGATACCTCCATAAGAAACTATGATAGCGAAAATATTGCAAGGGTTATCTGTAATATGTATGACCAACCTATTGATAGACTAAAGTTTAAAAGCCATCAGCTGACTTACCGGCTGCCAAATAAAACAGCGTTCTTTATTGATATAAGCTTAAAAGATGTATGTTTTTATATAATAACTCCGGAAGAGTTTGAAAAGTTGATATTAGAAAAGTGCAGTAATACTTGGCCAAAAGCTACAATACAGAGAGTTGCATTGGTTCCAATGTTCTCTAGCAAAGCTGTGAAGCATGAATTGGTATATCGTAAAGAGGATGCCCTGAGTCTTAAGGTAGATAAAAAGAGCAATGAGCCGCTAAATAGCATACTTAATATAATTGATATTATGGAGCAGGATGACCGGGTAGGGGTTTTATATAACTTTATGCCGACTAATCAATCCTCCTGGTACAATAAACACCGTGACACCATGGAGAAGATAAAAAAGAATAGTCCTATTGATAAGCAAAAGCTTAATTTTGGCTATATGATGATGTATCTAATAGATGAAATTATGAAGATATTCATTATGACTTTTGAAGAAATGGCCAATTTCATAGGAGATGGCAAAAATATAACTGAAGGTCGTAAGGATGAAGGTCCAGGTATGCAGCTGTTTAAAATGCTTTCTGCTACAACATTGAGAAAGTCAGATAGAAATATTTTAGATTCGCAGATGTTGGTGATCAGCGAGAGCCAAAGTGAAATAAGAGCTAAGAATAATGCTATAGCTGTATGTGAAAGTTATAAAACTTTGTCAGAGGATAATAGCCTTTCTTACAGGGCGGTTAAGTGTGTATATAATATAGAAGACTTCAAAATCAAAGGTGTATCCACTAACATTATTAGCACAGAAGAAGCTTCTAACTTAATTCAAATACCGGGCAGGACATTATTACAACAGCACTCTAATATTGAAAAAGTAGATGTGCTTGAATCTCCAATCCCTGAGGAAATAAGTAAAGGGTATATATACCTTGGAGATGCCACATTTAAGGGCAAAGAATACCCTTCTTACCTGCCGGACGAATACAACCTTGGGAATCTACCGTTGACGATTGTGGGCCCACCTGGGTGTGGGAAGACTACTTACATTGCCAACTATGTAAAGTATGCTAGGATGCGCAAAGAGGCTGTAATAGTTATTGATTTTATAAAAAATTGCGAACTGTCAGATGATATTGAGAAGGTAGTTTCAAAGGAAGATCTCATTATTATAGATTGCTCCAACGAAGAACAACTTCAAGGCCTCGGCTATAATGAGATAAAACACACCAATAAAAGTGATTTTGAAAGACTTAAAGCCGCAAACCTCATGGCTGAGCAGACGCTAGCTTTAGTTGATAGTATCAATAATGAAGGACTTCCACTCACTTCAAAAATGCGCAGATATTTATCTGCTGCATGCAATGTGGCATTTCTATTTGACATTAATATAAAATCTGCAATAATGTGCCTGCAGGACTATAGAAGGAGGCAAGAGTATATTAAAGCAATACCAGAGTCAATGAGGAGCCTGCTGGATGAAGAAATAGGAGCGCTAGAAGAGCTTAATGAATATACCTTGGAAAAGGATCCTAATACAAAGGAAGTTTTATCAGAATTAACCGGAACGAGAGATAGTAAGATTGATGGGATATTGGACCGTATTAATCTTATAAGGGAAAATATATATTTAAAGTACATGTACAGCAAGAGCTGTGGTAGTAATATTGACTTTGTTAGAGGCATGGAGCAAGGAAAGGTTATACTTATAAAGATGCCCGAAGATACTTTTGGCAGTAAGATGGTAAAAAACGTGTTAGTTACTTACTTCTGCAGTAAGATTATTTTAGCCACCAAGATAAGAGGATCTATGCATAATCAACCCACACGCTGCCATGAGATTATTGATGAACTATATCAAGCTCCGACTGCAGCAAGGCTCATTAAGGAAACAATTAACCAGGTGCGCAAGTTTGGAAATAAGTATGTATTCAGCTGCCATTACTTAAATCAGATTGGTACACTGAAGGAAGAACTCAAAAGTGGGAATAGTTCATATATGCTACTTCATGGAGCAGATAAGGCAATATATAAAGAACTTGAAGATGAATTGAAACCATATGAGGTTGAAGATTTACTGAATCTCAAAAGGTTTACTTCTCTTAACCTTATTAAGTATCAAAAGGGATATGCAAAATTCATAAGTAAATTACCAAAGCCTGTATAATAAAACACAAATAAATGTTAGTTTTATGTTAGTTACGGGTGAAATTTCGTAGGATTTCATAAGGTTTTTTAGTCAAAATGGATAAAATAAAAAATGGTCTGGGTAACAGGATTTGAACCTGCGACCTCTTGAACCCCATTCAAAACATCCTGCAAGCAAAGCCAATGCTTTGAACCCTGTTGTTAGTTGTTTGTTAGTTTTTATTTTTTTGTTAGTTGTCTATATTTTACCAATTGCTTTTTTCAGTTCATCAACATCAGTATGAGTATAAAGGTTAGCAGTTGTAGCATAATCTTCGTGTCCTATAATTTTCTGAATATAAAGAGTATCCACACCTGCTTTGGCCATCAAGCTTGCAAAAGTATGCCTGCATGCGTGTGGGCTTAGTTTTCGCACTCCAATTTTCTCAAGAGCGATATAATACTTCTTTCTCCTAAAATAGTCGACAGAGAGGCTCTTGCCTTCATCAGTGCATATAAGCCTCTCGCCATTTTTATCATACCACTTCTTTATAAGTGGGAATATCTTCGGATGAATAGGAATAACTCTATTTTTACCGGCATCAGTTTTTACGCCGCCAGTGATGAGCTGCTTATCCATATCAAGGCTAAACTTAGTAAGCTCTAAAAGCTCTGATATTCTCATACCGCTATAAATTAATATAAGCACTGTATCTAACCATTCTACTTCACCGACATTCTTTTCTATCTTCTGAATTTCTAAATCTGTAAATATTTCTTTTTCTTCTTTCTCAGATTTAGGAAGCCTTAAGAATTCTGCATAACTCTTATTTACAATATCATTTTCTAGAGCATAGCTATAAAGCATTGTAGCAACAGCTTTTATTTTTTCCAACGAGGATCTACTCATCTTGGATTTATAATAACCATCTATTACTGATTGTATATGAGAAGTGCGAAGTTCTTTGAATTTTGCGTTTTCAAATTTAGATAAATACTTCCAGGCAGCCTTATAGCCATCAACGGTTGACTTTGATATATATTCATATTTAGCAATTGACCATTCATCGTATAGCTCTTTGAGTGTTATATTTGATTTTGGTGACACTGGGTTTACTCGATGAAGGGTTAGCGCATCCAATGCCTCTGTTTTTTCTTTAAAATATCCTATAGTCTGAAACAATTGTTTTCCTTCTGCATCCCATCCAGTTGTTATTCTAGCTATCCAAGGTTTTCTTCTTTTGCCGGAGAGTTTATATACAGTTCCATGACCATTTGGCAATCTTATAATAAACATCTCCTTTTATTAAATTTCTTCAATATCATCACCAGCCTTCTGAAATAAGTTTACGTTCCATGTCCTGTATTCCGACTGGTTTGTTTTGGTAAATAATATCTCCATCAATCTTAAAAAATCCAAAATCATGCAACAATATATGTGCACCCCCTTAAAATTATACGAACATATGTTCGTATTTTGTTCTTTCATTGTATCACCATTGTTGAATAGTTACTAACCAAAATTTGGTTATATTTTCATACTAAGAGTATTCTATTTCAGTCAATCTCTTTCCCCGTCGGAGTTTCTACCATATTATAAGAATCGTACAAGCAATTATGACAAATTACGACAAGTCAAAACAAAAAAAAGAAAGCAATTAAGCTTTCTCAATTAAATATTTTCTATAAAGTATTATCTATTAGGCTATACCAACGGAATTGAGAAGGTTTAGCTTTGTTGTAAATCTGGTTAATATCACCGCTCATGTCAGGCTGATCATAATTAGTCCAGCTATAATAATAACGTGTTTGTAAATCAACCTTTAGGGTTGGGTATTTATACCATGAATCATAATAACCACCATAGAACTTTTTAGTTGGCATAGCAGCTATTACGGCTCTAGCTAATGACTCTTGGTGCCCTTTGAGTTGTTGTCTTAGTAAGTTTTTTTGTTCGTCAGTATATTTGATGTTCGACATAGCGCCACCAAAGAAATTGTAGTCATATTTGACTCGAATCCAATAATCAGAGGGCTCAAAAGATTTTGTATTTTCAGTTATTTCAAAGGTGAAATTTGTCTTTCCAATAACAGTTTCAAGAGTAGCGTAGTTATTATTTAAAAAGTTCTTCAAGTCATCATATGTTGTTAAAGGCGTTTGTGATTTGCTCGGGTTTAAAATAGTTGTATTAGAAGTATCTACAATTGGATTTATAGTCGTTGTTTGGTTTTGAGTTGGAGTATCGGGGTTATATGCCCTATACCAGACCCCGCCTTTTCCACTATAATCTCTTCCAAATGCTATTAAAGGATATTTATCAGTAGTTTTAACTGTAAATACTACCCATCCCTCGGACTCTCCACCTTCATATAATTTAGCATTTAATTCAGGACTTGGTACAACAACAGATTTTCTCTCATAATCCACACCTGTACTAGATACCAGTGTAAAATCATAATCGCTTACTTGAAATTGAAGATCTTTAACAGAAGACTTGTTAAGCTTTACCTTAATCTTAGCAAGAATATATTCATATCCATCTGGTGCAGGTTCATTATATTTATTTCTGTTATATATAGTTTCCCATGCGCTATTTCCTCTAATTATTTCTAATATTGTTATTGCGGACTCAAATACTGTTTTATCATATGTGCTTGTAGTTACAAAGATAGTCTCGTTAATATTAGCTGGATTTGATCTAGAACTGATTTTATCTATTGGCTTAGGAACTGGCGCAGGAGCAGGCTTAGGAACAGGAGCCATGGCCTTGTCTTTAATTGTTACAGCATATGTTTTTACATCCCATGTAAATTGTTTCCCTAATGCTTCTGAAACTGTCTTAATAGGAGCATAAGGAATATCGTTATAGACAATAATATCTGACTTTACAGCTTTTCCGTTTATCTGCATATTTATATTGTTCATTACTACTTTAAGTGTTTTTGTTACCGGAGCTGCAAAAACCATTGAAAACAATAGAACTGTTACGATGATTCCACATAAGAATCCCTTCATTTGTTGTTTAAACATTTATAAGTCCTCCCTAATATTTACTATTTATAAACATATTACCTTATATAGGCATAAAAAAATATCCCTCTCGGAATATATTTTTATATTAATCTTTCTTAAATTTACTAAAATCCATACCCATCTTCTTAAAGTTTTCTAACACCTCTAATACTTCTTCATGGGTTAATCCATCGGGATATTTATCTTTATCTAAAGAATATTCAATTTCATGCCCATCTACATTATCCTTATGGATAACAAATGTGCGTTGATCCACTCTTCCAAGTAGGTAGTCTAGCGAGACATTAAAATAATTTGATAGCATTTTCAACGTCTCTATATCTGGCTCTCTTTTACCAGATTCATATCCATTATATGTTGTATAAGGCATACCTATCTTATGCGAAAACTCTTTTTGATTTAAATCTGTTTCTACTCTTAAATCTCTTAATCTGTCGTGAAATTTCATAGTATATACCTCCAACATTGATATTTATATTATATATTCATATTGCGAATTATGAAACATATTACTCAAAACTCGTATATTTTTTTAGATTTATAGCAAAATACTATTGACAGTACTCAAAATGAGTATTATATTATTAATTAAGCGATACGCAATTTGAGTACGAGAGGTGGTGATGAAATGCCAAAACATAATAACTTAAAAGCCCTCATGGTAAAGTTCGGAATCAAAAACCCTGATTTAGCTAAAAAATTGAATATTTCTCCATCTACATTAAGCCGGAAAATAAATGGGGAGTACGACTTTACAATGACAGAGATAGAAATTATCAAAGACATTTTTAAGCAGACCTACGAGGAAATTTTTTTTAACACCGAAATACTCAAAATGAGTACGGAATCATCCGCTTAATAATAGTATCCCACTTGAGATAACTAATTTACTGGAATTTAAAGGAGGACCCGAACATGAAGCTTAGGCTGAAGGAAGTTCGGGAGATAAGAGGTTGGAGTCAAGGGAAGTTGGCAATTTACTCAGGAGTGGCCAGACATCATATATCAGAGTTAGAGAGCGGCTATTATATGCCAAAGGCAGATACAATTTGCAAACTCTGTAGAGCTCTTGGATGCACGCCTAATGATTTGATTGATTGTGAATGCGAGGACAGAGAACCATAGTAACCATGTATAGGGGGTTTTACTAGAAAGGTGATCTGATGAATTATTTAACTGAAATAAATGCCCTGTATGATTGGCTCGAAACAAACACTATGTCTGAACATGCAATTGGTCTCTGGTATGCGCTAATGCATATCAACAATAAGGCAGGTTGGCAACGAGAGTTTGCTGTAGCTATATCAGTTCTTGAACTAAAAACGGGGATGAGTAAAAAGACAATTGAGAGAGCTCGTAATGAACTGGCTCAAAAGGGAAGGATAACTTGGAATTCTCGTTCTGGTAATCAAAGCGCTGTATACCGTCTTGTGAGTCTAATAGACGCACAAACTGTCTCTCAAAGTGTCTCACAAGTTGGGGTGCAAATTGTCTCGCAACATGTCGCTATTAATAAACTAAATAAAACTAAACCAAATAATAATGCAGCTGCAAAACCAAGCTTTAATAATTTCGCAAATAGGCAATATGATGCAGCAAAGATTGAGGAGATATTGCTTGAAAGAAGTAGGTTTGATTTTCAGCTTGATGGAGAAGGGAGTTTGTATGAGTAAGAGTTTGTCAGTCATAAGAGCAGCTGAAATCATGGGCAAGTCGCAACAATTCATCCGAATTGGACTACAAAGAGGATTATTACCATTTGGAACAGCTGTAAAGTTAAGCAGTAAATGGACTTACTACATATCTCCTAAGCAGTTTAGCGAATATGTAGGTGTCAGCGAAAATGAAATATAGAAATTTAAAGGGGGAAAACAAATGAAGAGTACCGGCATAGTTAGAAAGGTTGATGAGCTCGGAAGGGTAGTAATACCAATAGAGCTCAGAAGAACCCTGAACATTGAGATAAAGGATGGCATGGAAATTTTTGTAGATGGTGCAAACATTATCCTCAGAAAATACGAACCAGCCTGTGTGTTTTGTGGACAAGCAGATAAAGTAACAGCTCATAAAGGTAAGAATATCTGCAAGATATGTAGAGCAGAGTTAAGGAAGTAAGGGGATGAGGTAAATGCACACTACCCAAGATTCTAGTAAGGATCAAAGAACTAAACCTACAATGTATGGATTAGAGCCTGGAGAGAAAATTGAAGTTACTCAATGGAATAGGGGCAAATCTAAATCTTATGTTTGCACAGTGATCCAGGAACAAAAGAACTTTATTACTGTAGACCGAGGAAATTATAAAGACACGGTGGACAAGCTATTGGTTTTACAAAATGAGATGGAAATAGAAAGGGTTGAAGATATGAAGAAAATTGAAGTACCTACAAAAGAAAAGCTTTTAGAAATGACTCAAAACTACCCTACTAAGGCGAAAGCAGCCAATGGTATTGCAAAGAGTCTTAAAGTTTCTCCTGCTACAGTATATGGTTGGTTTAAGAATTACTCAATTGATAGTTGGACAGGCATTGAAGAAGCTCCTAGGCCAGTCAACTTAACAATCGAAAAGACTGTTGATACTGCTATTGAAAGTGAAATCATTACAAAGGTACCTGAGAACACTATAGTTATTGAAAAAAGTGTACAAGCCATAAAGCTTATTGTTAAAACATTACAATTTGATCATCTTCTGATTGACATTGATAGGAAGATTAAAAATGTAAGTTTTATCGATGAAGACCAAGGTCAAAAAATCAATATAGGATTTGGTCAGTTAGGGGCTTTTGCCGAATTAGCAATTGGCGTTAAAGAATTAATAGAAAAAGATAAATAAATAGCGAGGTGAAAGCACATGAGGAAATTCAGGTTTAAAAATAGGACAAGCATTTCATACATATTAGCTTTCGTTTTGGGTCTTTTGATTTTACCTATAGCTGTTAAAGTGGCATTCGTGGAGCGAGGATATCACGCAGCGGGAGGAGAACTACTGTTACCCATATTATTCGCTTTATTAGTAGCCTTAAAATCAGAAATCAAAGAGGTGGTTGATGAAGTAAAGGGGGCGTGGATGTGAAGCACGGGAAGCGGCCAAGAGTTAAACAGAAAATATTTATTGAGAACCATGGCTTAGAACCTGATAATTGGTTGGTTGTTAAGGACACACCATTAGTCATGGAAGTTGTGAATCGGAAGACTAGTAGAAGAAAGATATTAGATAAAAAGTAAGGAGGTGGTAAATTGTATATTTGCAAAAAATGCGGTGCATATCTTGATCCAGGCGAAAAGTGCGATTGTGACGAGGGAGCTGAGATTGTTGAACAAGACACACCTTCCATTGATAGCAAAACTCAATCAGAACCTAATAATTAAGAGAAATAAAAAGCACCTTGTATCTACCAAATACAAGGTGCTTACCACTAAAGACTTTGGATAAAACTGCCATAAACTCTAATAAAAGTATAGCAGTTTTACGGCATAAAGTCAATCAAAATGCGCTGTATTCAGGCGTATTGCGAGCTTGTAATGGGTATTAACTTATCAACGTAACAATACCCTCAACCCTTAATTATAAAAAAGAAAGGGGGAAGAAAAATAGAATGCCGTTTAGCAGTGAATCATATTTAGATATTTTTGATAAATCGTTTGAAGATAGTGAAGAGGAAAAATTTGAGAGTTTAAAAAGTAAGGATGTTTTTATATATAGAGTCAAAACAATTAAATCTGGAAAGATGCTTGAAAGTGAAATTTATCCATTATGGAAAAACAGAAGTGAAGCATCCAGGGCAAAAAAAGAAACAGAATCTCGTAAGGTACAAAAGAACCTTAATGATAAAAATGAGATGAAGATTTAACAATTGACCTTACCTATAAAGGATCTCCTCCGGATGAGGAGCAAGCAAGAAAGGATATACAAAATTATATACGCAGAGTTAGAGAGCATCGTCGAAAAAATGGATTACCTGAACTGAAGTACATGTATGTCATTGAGTTTGATACAGATGGAAAGAAGAAGAGAGTTCACCATCATATGTTGATGAATTCAATAGATAGGGATGTAGCTGAAAAACTTTGGGGGAAGGGGTACGCAAATGCTCGCCGCCTTCAACCAAATGAATTCGGATTAGAGGGACTTGCAAGGTACATAACCAAGGACCCAAAAGGTACAAAGCGATGGTGTGCTAGTAGAAATTTACAGGAACCCAAAATAACAATAGCAGATCACAAGATAACGAAGAGGCAGGCAGAAAAGATTGCAAAGAATGAAAATGATGCAGCAGCAATATTTGAAAAAATATATAAAGGCTATAAATTCAATGACATAAATGTGAAGTATAGCGATTATGTCTCTGGTGCGTATCTGTATGCAAGGATGAGAGCAAATGAAGCTAATGAAAATAATAAGAGGAGGAAGCGGGAATGAAAAAGACGTACATAGCGGGTAAGATTACCGGAGATCCAAATTACAAGAAGAAATTTGAGGAAGCACAGAAAGAGCTAGAAAAGGAAGGACACTTGGTAATGTCACCAGCAATATTGCCTGAGGGATTTCCATGGGAGATATATATGCCAATATGCTATGCAATGATAGATGCCTGTGAAGCGATTGTGTTTCTTCCAGATTGGATAAATAGTAAAGGCGCTAAGCTAGAAATGGTATATGCCAGCAAAAAGTTAATGGATATATATTTTTATGAAAAAGAGATTAAGCAGGAAGGGGTTTTGGTGAGTGATGGGACAAAAACAGACTAATCCAAAACAACCAAAGCAGCAAATACCAAGTGAGAGTGTTGAACAAATATGTCTGTTTAGATGGGCAGCATATTCCGAAGCAGCTCATCCTGAATTGAAATTGATGTATCACATTCCAAATGGTGGGAAGCGGAATATCACAACTGCAAAAAGGTTAAAAGCTGAAGGTGTAAAAGCAGGTGTGCCAGATATTCACTTACCGGTACCACGAGGAGAGTATCACGGGTTATATATAGAGCTTAAAAAGCAAAAGGGTAATACCACCACAGAAAATCAAGACTTTTGGATAGCGGCATTGAAAGAGCAAGGATATTGCACAGCAGTTTGTAAAGGCTGGGAAGCGGCAACAAAAGTGATACTGGAATATTTAGAGATGAAAATTGAGGGAGGTAATCTAAATGCTTAATCAAGCACTTGCAAAAATAAATGATGAAATAAACCAAAACAGCAAGGATCCATATATCCAGACAGTAGGAAGATTCTTATTACAACATATAAAAGCGAATCCGGAGGCAGCAGATAAAATACTTACCACTGATAAGACCATAGCCAAGAGCCTTGATGTTATGAGACAAGAAGCGCAGAAAAAACAAGTTAACCGATGTGGCATGTTTACACCTGAGGAGGGTTTTAACATTGTTTTAAAATATTTCGAAATTAAATCAGAGATTCCTGCATCTGCAACTGCGGACATGGAGCAAAGTATACAGAAGCCGGCAAATGAAAAGAAAGCATCAACAGATTTTGATATCAAGCTTGAAGATTTGATATAGGGGGATATTAATATGTTAATTGCTGCAGTAGAAATTAACAAAATGTTTACAGCTTATGCTGAAGACATGAGATACCTAAAAAATGGATTACACAAATATCAATATTTCTGTAATAAGTGTAACCAAGTTTTTATGGCTGCATGGGGACGGAAGCCAGGAACATATCCTGCCGTTGAATTTGGAAGCTGGTTTATATGTCCGAATTGTGGAGCGATGCACCATCATAATGTAGCTTATATCGGCAGGGGGGTAGATGCACCAGATAAAGTTCGCCTCACTGTTAACGAATTCAAAACATCAATTACTTTTGGAGTTTCATGTCAAACAGTCAAATTCGTTGGAGATATGGACGTTCATTCACATCGATACAAAGAAAATTATAAGTTTGACATTGAAAAACAAACAGTGACATTTACAAGAATATCATCACTTGGAGCAGAAAAAGAAGTTTTAGAACTTGGGGATCCGTTCAAACTTGAAGTATTTGACAGAAGCATCTTGTTCTTTTTTCAATCGTTTAGTATAGCAAGCCAAAAGCAGAAGAAAGAGCTTAATCATATCCTGAAGATATTAAGAGAAGCGGTACATAAGAAACTTGAAAAGCATCTTGGTTATAAAATTTCATCAATGTATGTCAGTCAAGGTCAGTATCACGGTAGTTTCCTATTACCAATTTTCAATATGGCTTTCAGAGTCACCTGCCCAGATGCACCGAATTTACCTATTACTTATCGAGACGAAGTTAGGGATATCGAGGCATTCTGGAATAAAAATTTAATTACAAAATATGATTTCATGAAAAATATCATAGAACAGACAAGAAAAAAGACAAGCTTTATAAAAGCAATGTTATCTGCTAACAGGTTGCCAGATAAGCCGATGTTAAGAAGGCTCGTGTTCGAAAACCCATTTGGGGTGAAACTGATTGCAAAGGCATTTGACCTTTGTGAAAACTATGATTGCGCTATTAGCTTATACCATGGGCTTACAAAATTAAATGATACAAGGGATTTTAAATCAATCTATAGTTTCTTGAAAGCAATGAAGTACACCTATGGAGAGCCTGGAATAGTACGATTGGTAAATGAGGAAAAAGAACTGAACTTCTGGGACTGTAAAAGACTATACGAGCAGCTTGCAGATGTAAATAAAAACTTAATTAAAAGCGAAAAGGTAAAGCTTGCAGATCTGCATGATTGGATGTCTATAAAACATAAGATGCAGAATCATAAAAATATGAGGTTTGAAGTGCCAGAGCATATAATCAGACGGCTTTCGATGCAGAAACAACAACTTGAGTTTTTCTTACCAAGGGAATCCATGGAACTACTAATAGCTGGGCATGAACTGCATAACTGTGTAGCTTCATTTGGACAGGCCATGAAGGATAATTCAAAGTGGATTGTTTTGGTAGCGGATGATAAAGGGAAATTGGCTGCTTGCTTGGAGATTAAAGAGAATGCAGTAGTGCAAGCAAAGCTCGATCACAATAAACCAGTGGCACAAAATACAGAATTGAATAATGCAATATTAGAGTGGGCCAAAGGAGCAAATATAAAAATCAACACTACAGATATTAAAAATTCTGTAAAAAATAAAATAAATATAGCGGTTTAAGGAGGAATATCATGAATGATTTAAGAGTAAATAATGCATCAATGCTTATAGGTAGATCACCTGAGCTGATAGCAGCTGAAATTAACAATATAAAGAACCAGACTAGAAAGATGATGCTTTATAACAGTATTGAAATAGGTCGCAGACTGATAGAAGCAAAGACACTGGTAGCCCATGGAGAG
>JAQSYD010000110.1 GCA_029256325.1 Clostridia bacterium | reverse complement strand
GCAAGGAATGATGATACAAGGACTTCTGATATGGGCTGTTTTCATTGGCCTGTATGCAGCAGTATCCGGTGTAATTATGTATTTTTGTATAAAAGCGTTACAGGAGATAAACAGAGATCGAATCGCTTCAGCGGAAAATATTGAAAAATCAAGAGAAAAGCAATCTCTGAGTAAAGTTTTGAAAAATGCAAGAATTGCGTGGCCGCTTTATATAAGTATGTGTATATTTGTTTTCTACGCTGTGGCGGAATTTGCATATGTAATTACAGGGCAATCACTATTTGATATCATATTCTAATAAGAAATTTATACAAAAAAAATAAGAAACAAAAGCTTTATATTGCTTGGTGGTACAGAAAAGGTAACGGGACTTATGAAGGCGCCTCAAATCGATAACTATCTGGGCTTTATGGAAATCAGCGGTACAGACATGCTGAATGCCTTTAAAAGACATGTGGAACATATGGGTATAGAAATAAAACATGAAAAAGTACAAAACATACTTAACATGGGTGATTATTTTGGCATAAATGCTGGTACAAATATATACGAAGCAAAAACCATCATATTGGCAACGGGACACGGAAAAGCAAAATATATGCATGGAGAAAAGGAATATTTGGGTAAAGGGGTAGGTTATTGTGCAACCTGCGATGGACCTCTATACAAAAATAAACCTGTTGCACTTATTTCAGAAAATGAGGAAGGCGAAGAAGAAGCAAACTATCTGTCGGAGATCTGCTCTGAAGTTTACTACTTGCCAATGTATCAGGGCAATTACAAGTTAAACGACAAGGTAAAGCTGATTAAAGAGAAGGCTGAAGCCATCGAAGGAAATGAAATGAAAGCGAACCTTTTGAGAACAACAAACAATGAATTGAAGGTTGACGCAGTTTTCATAGTCAGAAATGTAATACCTATTGGTCAGCTTATTGAAGGACTGGAGATAGAAGAAGGATCCATTAAGATTGATAAAAATATGGCTGCCAGCATGACGGGGGTTTTTGCATGCGGTGACTGCACAGGCAAGCCATATCAAATAGCTAAAGCAGTTGGAGATGGAAGCACGGCAGCTTTAAGCGCTGTAAAATATCTTGATTTGCAAAATATGAAATAAATGTGCTTTTCACAATAAATGAATAGGGAAAATGCTATGCACTTTGAGAATTCACCTTTAGAATTAAGTGAAAAACATGTTGCACAAGGCTTGACAAAAAAACATAGTATAAATTATAATAGGATAAGGGCATACCCCGTGGGGGTAATATAAACTGCCTTAATTTTGACATAATAGTAATAGAGGTGATAAAATGATAAGTAAGGAAATGGTAATTGACGATATTCTGTACAAACATCCGGATTTGGAAAAGGTGTTTAAGAATATCGGCATTAAATGCTTTGGTTGAGGCGGTGCTCTTTATATGACAGTAGAGCAGGCTGCTCTCAGATATGGGTTAAAAACAGAGGAACTTTTAAATCAACTAAACGCAGAGCTTTAATTTGATAAAAGAATGAAATTAAACGCCGCCCTATGGGGCGGCTTATTTATATATGTTGATTTGACAGCATATATAAATTAATATAGAATTATAATGGAATTTTACGTATATGGGGGTAAAAAATTGCTGCATAAATACGAGTTGAATGGTTTGAAAATTGTAATTGACGTAAACAGCGGCTGTGTACATGTTTTTGATGAGATCGCTTATGATGTGGTGGATTACTTAGAACAATCCGCCGAAGCCGCGGTAAGCAGCTTAAATGGAAAGTACTCAAAAGAGGATATAGAAGAAGCATACAACGAGCTAAAGCAGCTGGAACAGCAGGGGCAGCTGAATTCAGCAGATACATATAGAGACAAGATACTTCATGAAGAAAAAGAAATGCTTACCAAGGCATTATGTTTGAATATTGCCCATGACTGTAATATAAGATGCGGATATTGCTTCGCATCAACGGGAGATTATCATGGGGGCAGAAAGCTTATGTCACTTGAGGTAGCAAAAGGTGCTATCGATTTCTTGCTGGAAACCTCCGGCAGCAGAAAGCGACTTGAGGTTGATTTCTTCGGCGGCGAGCCTCTGATGAATTTCGATGTTGTCAAGGAAACCGTGAAGTACGGAAGAGAAAGACAAAATGACTATAATAAGAGAATAGGCTTTACAATAACTACCAATGGAACATTGCTGGATGAAGAGGCTGCAGAGTTTTTCAATGAAAATATGGACAATGTAGTGGTAAGTATAGACGGTAGAAAAACAGTAAATGATAGAATGAGAAAGTTTACAGATGGCAAAGGAACCTTTGATGAAATATTGCCTAAAATTAAAGAATTTGTTAGTTCCAGAGGGGATAAGAGCTATTATATCAGAGGCACCTTTACGGCTAACAACCTTGATTTTAGCGAGGATGTCATATTTCTAGCGGACCAAGGCTTCAAAGAGATTTCAATAGAGCCTGTGGTAGCAGAGGAAAACAGGGCATATGCGCTTAAGGAAGAGCATCTGCCTTATATATATGACCAATATGAAAAGCTTGCAAAAAAGTATATGGAATATCAGGAGCAAGGCAAGGGTTTTAGATATTATCACTTCCTTATGGATTTGGATGGAGGGCCTTGTGTTTACAAGAGAGTATCATCCTGCGGTTCAGGTGTTGAATACTTTGCTGTGACACCTGATGGAGAACTTTATCCCTGTCATCAATTTGTGGGTAGGGAAGAGTACTTGATGGGTAATATCAAGGACGGCGTGACGAACAAGCAGCTGCAGAAGGAGTTTGATAAGAATACTGTTTATCATAAGGAAAAGTGTACCGATTGTTGGGCAAAGTTTTATTGCAGCGGAGGCTGTCAAGCCAATGCGGCAGCTTTTAACAATGATTTAAAGGTACCCTATGATATGGAGTGCAAGCTGCAGCAAAAGAGAATAGAGTGTGCAATTATGCTGAAGGCTTATGAAGCTTTTAAGCAACAATCATAATAAATTTTTAGGAGGAAGAAGTACGATGGAGAAATTTATACCAGTAAGCATGTCAAACAGACATGTTCATATTTCAAAGGAGCATTTAGAAATACTGTTTGGAGCAGGTCACGAGTTAACAAATATGAAGGACTTATCCCAACCTGGACAATATGCTTGTGAAGAGAAAATTGATGTTGTTGGACCTAAATCAACTTTAAAGGGTGTTAGAATACTTGGTCCAGTAAGACCAGAAACACAAATAGAAATTTCTGTTTTTGATGCAAGAACACTTGGGGTAGATGCAGTTGTAAGAGCTTCTGGAAATATCAATAACACACCAGGTTGTACGATCGTTGGACCAAAGGGTCAAGTTACAATAGAAAAAGGTTTAATCGTTGCATCAAGACATATTCATATGCATACCGATGATGCGCCAAAGTATGGAGTGAAGGATAGAGATGTTGTAAAAGTGAAAGTAGGCTCAGAAAGAGCAGTTGTTTTTGAAAATGTAGTGGTAAGAGTACATCCTGATTTCGCATTAGATATGCATATTGATATTGAGGAAGGCAATGCAGCCGCTATTCAAAATGGAGAACAAGGTGAAATTATAAGATAATTGGAGGATTTTCTATGGATAAGAAGACTTTAGCTTCCTATATCGATCATACGATCTTAAAGGCAGACGCTCAGGTGAAGGACGTAGAAAAGCTTTGTAAAGAAGCGGCAGAGTATCAATTTGCTTCTGTATGTGTAAACGCAGCAAATGTTAAACAGGCGGCGGGCATTTTGAATGGCACAGAAATTAAGGTATGTACGGTTGTAGGTTTTCCTTTAGGAGCAACCTTGCCTCAGGTGAAGGCCTTTGAAGCAGAAGAAGCCATTAAAAATGGAGCCCATGAAGTTGATATGGTTATCAATGTAGGGGCGCTTAAGTCGGGACAGCTGGATATTGTTGAGCAGGATATTAAGGCAGTAGCAGCTGCTTGCAAGAACAAAGCGCTATTGAAGGTGATCATTGAGACTTGTCTGTTAACGGATGAAGAAAAGGTAACTGCTTGTCAATTGGCAAAAAAGGCAGGAGCCGACTTTGTTAAGACCTCAACAGGGTTTTCAACAGGCGGGGCTACCGTAGAAGATATAAAGCTGATGAGAGATACCGTAGGTCCGTCAATGGGTGTAAAAGCTTCAGGCGGAGTCAGGGATTTAGAAACATCCTTGAAGATGATTGAAGCAGGCGCAACCAGAATAGGCGCCAGTGCATCCGTTCATATCGTAAATGATATGAAGGCTGCAGAAGGCAGCGGATACTAAAAGAGAAGGAAGGCACTATGTGCCTTCCTTTAATATTATACTTGTTACAATTTGGTTTTCATCTTCTTCAACTATTTCCAAAGCAGTTGAATAGCCTGGAGCCATCCCCCTAATAAAATGCTGAAGCCAAATCGATTTTACCTCGTATATGGTGTTGAAGTACTTTGAAGAGTCACGTAAACAAGCATCATTTACGGGTTTTTTGTACACCCAGCTTAATTGCCGATTTACTGAGTTAATATAATCTATGTCCGTTAGACTTAAATACAGTTCTTTTACCAGCTTCTTGATATCGCTGGCATTGTAGTGCTGATTAAAGTTTTTATAAAACTTCCTTCCCCACTTAGCTCCATTTTCTTCAAATATTCTTTTCGCATTAAGTACTGCATTGTCACCAAACACATCAAACATATCCAACATGTAATTGTATATGTTCTTGCTTGTATTCTCCAGCTTTTGAATATCCTCAGAAACATTGACGGCTGCCTTGATTTTTTTATAGCGCTTAGGCATAGAAGCGATACTGATCACAATGTTTCTAAACTGGCTCTGATAACCCATCTTTATTTTTTTTTCTAAATCCTTGGACAAACTTATTTTGAAGTCTATAATATCTCTTTCATCAAAGGTCAACATATTTCCCACCTTTTAATTTTTATGGGCAATTTAAACAAACCAGCATATAATAATATTATTTCTATAAATGTACTATTTATACAAATAAAACAAGGCAGTAAAGTCTTTTATCTTAAATATTGCATTTCCATGATACACTTAAGCCCCTGAAGCTTCATATTATGATTATTAGAATGCTACATTTTTCAACAAATTACGCTTATCATCCATTTGAATAAAGTGGCTGGAAAAGCTGCGTTGAATGGCGAGAGGAGTTTTACAGTGATAAAGATATCTAACAAGAAAAGACTTAGCTTGCTTCGAAGCATCGAAAAGGCTCGCAATTCGAGAGTCATCTCTTACATTTCCTACTCACCGATGGATGATTATGTATTGATACCCCTTTATAAACAGCTGTGCAGCATTGGTAAAACAGAGAAAATTGATTTGCTCCTGCATAGCTATGGAGGTTCGGTTGATATACCCTACAAAATTGTTAATTTAATAAGAGAGTTCTGTGATCATTTCAGTGTAATTATTCCCTTTGTAGCTAAAAGTGCAGCCACCATGATAGCGATAGGTTCAGATGAAATCATCATGGGACCAACCTCTGAATTAGGGCCCATTGATCCTTTGGTAAAGCATCCAAAGTATGAGGAGATGTGGGTGCCCGTTCAATCAATTCGCTTGTGCATCGAATTTATGGAGGAAAAAATAGCACAGAGCAGCAATCCTGAAATGACAACTTCTCTGCTTTATCCTATTTCAGATAAGCTAGATCCTTGGATAATAGGTGATTATGAAAAATCAATAAAAGCATCCTATCAGTATGCTGAGACACTATTAGAAAAGAATATGTTTAAAAACAACAAAGAAAAAGCAAAAACGGTAACGCGAATTATGACCGAAAAATACTTTTCTCATGGATACTGTATCAATAGAAAAGAGGCAAAGGAAGAACTTGGTCTTAATGTAGTGCAGGCAGACGGTGCTATGTGGGATATTATTTGGGCTTTATATCTTGCATATGATGATTATATGCAGAATAAGGATTACAGCTTTATTATGGAAATAACGGATGATATTAAGGGCGTTGAGCGGTATTAAGCAAATGAATGTGGAATGCGAAAAGAAAGCCCAGTGATGGCTTTTTCGCATTCCATTACTTTTTATTAATGCCTTCACCTTTTGTGATAAATAGTTTATAATAATCATAGGACTAAAATGGCATATACTATATTTAGAGAAAATATGTTAACATTTTATGTACACACATTGAGGAGGTAGTTTATGAATCCGGTGGCTTTTGAAATATTTGGATTGTCAATAAGGTGGTATGGCATTTTGCTGTCTACCGGAATTATGGTGGGTATTTTACTTGCATACAATGAAGCGAAAAGACTGGGGAGAAATCCGGAATACATCATTGATTTGTCATTGTGGTGCGTACCTGCAGCTGTAATTGGAGCCAGACTTTATTATGTTCTTTTAGAATGGGACTATTATAACGGCGATATTATGAGAATGATTAACATCAGGGAAGGCGGCTTAGCCATTCATGGTGCATTAATAGCGGCAGTATTAACTGGCTATATATTTACAAGAATTAAAAAGATTAGCTTTTGGGAGACAGCAGATATTGTGGCGCCTAGTATTATTATAGGTCAGGCTATTGGCAGATGGGGCAATTTTGTCAACGGTGAGGCGCACGGAGGACCCACAAATCTGCCTTGGGGCATATTGGTGGATGGTGTAAGGGTGCATCCAACTTTCCTATATGAATCTTTATGGAATCTTGGCGTATTTTTAATATTAATCTTATATAGAAGGAAAAAGAAGGCTAACGGAGAGATTTTCTTATTATATGGAGTTTTATATTCTCTAGGTAGATTCTGGATCGAGGGAATGAGAACAGATAGTCTATGGTTTATGGGAATGAGGGCTGCACAACTTATAAGTCTTGCAATTATAGTTGTGTTTTCAATCATGATTTATATCATTCGACACAGAAAAAATAGCAAAACTACATTGTAATGCAATAACTGTCATAAAATTACTGATCATACGAAAATTGGAGAAAAATAGAGAAAGATAAATAAAGCTTGCCTCAAAATACTGAGGCAAGCTTTTGTGCTAATTGACTTTATTATTGGATTATTCATATGATAGAAATGTATTTAATTTTATGGGGGATTATATGGGGATATTACAAAAAATTGAGATGGTTAGACTAGAACTCTACCGGCTGATAAATGAGAATGCAAGCTACGATTCAATATACTGTAAAAGTACAGAGCTAGACTTGCTAATTAACAGGTTTTATACTGCAAAAAAGGTTTAATAAAACCTATATTAAGTTGAAGAATAGTATATGAGTCTAGGACTTTTGTACTATTTTTTTTCATATGAACCGAAAAACATCAGAAAA
Source organism: Clostridia bacterium (assembly GCA_029256325.1). Classification (GTDB taxonomy): domain Bacteria; phylum Bacillota; class Clostridia; order Lutisporales; family Lutisporaceae; genus GWB2-37-7. The sequence goes on along the minus strand of JAQSYD010000110.1, from coordinate 21,697 downwards.
GCGCTGTTCTTAATAAAGAATTTAGCGCTTTTTTATTTTTTTGTGAAATTGTGGGAAGGAATTATTAAACTTATATAGAATATGTCATGAAGTGGTACAAAGTGGAGTGAAGTGGAATACAAGTATTAAAGCGTGGTGAGAAAATGTTTATTGGAGAATACAATCATTCCCTAGATCCCAAAAATAGATTGATAATCCCTGCTAAGTTTAGAGAGCAGTTGGGAGAAGCCTTTGTAATGACAAAAGGCTTGGATAATTGTTTGTTTGTATACTCCATAGACGAGTGGAGGGTAGTGGAGGAAAAATTAAAATCTCTACCCATGAAGCCTTGAGCAGTGGAATAAATTCAACAACGATGCAGATATTAGTTACGAGGACGTGGCAGAGAAGATGTCGCAGCTCGGAATTTAGCATAGAGGGTGAGTTAAATGGAATTTGTACATATACCGGTTTTGTTGAATCAAACCATTGAAAATCTGAATATAAAGCCAGGAGGCATCTATGTGGACTGTACCCTAGGCGGTGCAGGACATTCCTCTGAAATTGCAAAGCGTATACAACCAGGGGGAACCTTAATTGGAATAGATCAGGATCAAAACGCTATCAATGCGGCAAAACAAAAGCTTGAACCTTATAAAGACAGCATTATTTATGTGAAGGATAATTTTAGGAATCTGAAAAATGCCATTACCAACGCAGGCTTCGACAAGGTAGACGGCATTTTGATGGATATAGGAGTTTCTTCCCATCAGTTGGATGAAGATGAGCGTGGTTTTAGTTATATGCATGAGGGTCCATTGGATATGCGTATGGATATCACAAGACCAATTACGGCAGAGCGTATTCTAAACAGTGCAGACTTTATTGAAATAAAACGTATTATTCGAGACTATGGCGAAGAAAAATGGGCAGATAGAATTGCAAAGTTTATATGCCAGGAGCGTGAAAAATACAGAATATCAACTACCTTTCAGCTGGTTGATATCATCAAAATGGCAATACCTGCTGCAGCGAGGCGTGAGGGTGGACATCCTGCAAAGAGAACCTTTCAAGCGCTGCGAATAGCTGTAAATGAAGAACTTGATGTATTGGAAACAGCGCTATATGATGCAGTTGAAATGTTAAACACAGGTGGAAGGCTGGTTGTAATAACCTTCCATTCTCTTGAAGATAGAATAGTGAAGAATATTTTTAATCAAATGGAAAGACCTTGTACCTGCCCATCGGAAATTCCGGTGTGTGTATGTGGTAAGACGCCGCAGCTAAAGGTGCTTACACGTAAGCCTGTTACAGCTGAAGAAGAGGAACTGACGCATAACTCCAGGGCTAAGAGCGCCAAGCTTAGAGCGGCGGAAAGAGTAGGTTCTAAAAATATTTAGGAGGGAATAAAATTGGTAGTAGCAGATAACAGAGCATATGATTACAGTCGTCATGAATATTTAGAGCAATCGCCGAAGCAGCAAGAAAAGATACTTCCTAAAAAGAATCTTAAGAAAAAGCCTAAGCACAGAGTACATATTATGAGTATTGTATTTGTTTTTGCCGTGAGTATATTTTTAATTTCCAGATATGCTTACATTGCAGAAATAAACTTTAATAATAAGCAGTTGGATAAGCAAATTAAGCAGATACAAACAGAAAATACGGACCTTAATGTGCAGTTGATGAAATCAGTGAATTTAGAGAACCTTGAGAAGGTGGCTGTTGAAAAGCTTCATATGCAGTATCCTGACATTATGAATCAAATTGTATATGTGCAGGTTCAGCAAATAGAAGCTGAAGTTGCAGTCAACAGTGATTACCATGACGTTGCAGATATTCAGGAGAACAAGTATTTGGCAAGTGTAAAGGGCGTAATAGGAAATGTTTTAAAGGTGCTTGACTAGGACTTGTGATTTTATCATTAAGGTGGTGTTTTGCTTGGCAAGTGTAAAGTTTACCGTCAAAAGGCGTTTGGTGGCTCTTTTGATTATATTTACAACTGCTTTTTTGGGACTGACAGGCCGTTTGGCTTTTATACAGATTGTTAATAGCAGCGAATATCAAAAAAAGGCTATGGAACAATGGACAAAAGATGTAAAGATTCCCTCTATAAGAGGGATTATTTATGACCGAAACGGAAAAAATCTTGCAATAAGTGCGACCGCTTATGAGATTATCGTAAATCCGGCGGAGATAAAAGACAAGGAAGCTGTAGCAACAGCATTAGCAGAAGCTTTGCAGATGGACAAATCTGTTTTGTTGGAGAAAATAAGCAAGAATCAGTCCTCAGTAACAATCAAGAAAAAGGTAGACGGTGAAATCGTAAATTCTTTAAGAGAAAAGGAATTGAAAGGCGTTGTATACACAGAAGACAGCAAACGCTTTTATCCTCAACAAAACTTTGCCTCATACGTTTTGGGATTCACCAATATTGATAATATGGGACAGGATGGTGTAGAAAAGACCTTTGACAAATATCTAACGGGATTTCCAGGTAGAAGCATAAGAATGACGGATGCTCGTAATCAAGAGCTTCCAGACAGCGACAGCAAGTATTATGAGGCACAGGATGGATTGAACCTCGTACTAACCATAGATGAAGTCATTCAGCATTTTGCAGAGAAGGCTGTTGAAAATACATTTATCGAACAAAAGGCAAAGCGTGTAACCGCTATTGTAATGGAGCCTAAGACAGGTGATATTCTGGCTATGGCCGTTAAGGATGACTATGATAATAATGATCCGCGTAAAGCTCCGAAAAGCTTGATGGATACTTGGAATACCCTTACACCAGATCAGCAGACACAAGAGTTGTTTAAAATATGGAGAAATCCAGCTGTATCTGATACCTATGAGCCTGGTTCAACCTTTAAGATTATCACTACAGCGGCAGGCTTGGAGGAAAAGGTAGTAAGCAAGGAAGACAGATTTTATGATCCCGGTTATATCATTGTTGCAGGTAAAAGGTTGAGCTGCTGGAGAAGCAACAATCCCCACGGCTCCCAGACCTTTGTAGAAGGAGTACAGAACTCCTGCAACCCAGTATTTATTGAAGTAGGTCAACGTTTAGGAGAAGATAAATTTTACAAATATATCAGAGGCTTCGGTTTTGGGGAACCTACAAATGTCAAGCTTCCCGGTGAAGCAGCCGGATTGGTAATGACTCCTGCTAAGATGGGACCTGTGGAGCTGGCAACTGTATCCTTTGGTCAAGGTATTGCAGTAACTCCTATACAACTGATTACTGCAGTTTCGGCAGCAGTGAATGATGGATATCTAATGGAGCCAAGAATTGCTAAGAAGTTGGTTGATAATCAAGGAAATACAGTCCATGAATTTCAGCCAAAGACTGTAAGACAGGTAATATCAAAGGAAACCTCTGCTCTAGTGAGAGAGATTCTGGAATCAGTTGTATCAGAGGGTACCGGCAAAAGTGCTTATGTACCTGGTTATAGAATAGGCGGTAAAACAGGTACAGCACAGAAAGCAGAAAACGGAAGATATGTATCGGGTAAATATGTTGCTTCCTTTGTTGGTTTTGCTCCTGCAAATGATCCACAAATAGCAGTGCTGGTTGTTATCGATGAACCGGGCGGCTTTAGTCACTTCGGAGGTCAAATAGCAAGCCCTGTTGTAAAAAGCATCATTTCTGATACTTTAAGATATTTGGATATCAAGCCGCAGTACACGCAAGCTGAGTTGGCACTCATGCAAAAGCCTTTGGTGACAGTACCAGAGGTTAGAAATATGGCTTATAAGGATGCTATAAAGTTATTAACACAAAACAAGCTTAACTATCAACTGGAAAGTGGAGAAGGGGAAACAACGCTAAATTCTCTGATTGTGGACCAGATACCAAAGCCTGGATCGAGCATCAATCAAGATGGGGATGTAATACTTGTTGTAAAACCCATTGTTACGGAATAGAACTTTGAGCATGAATCAAATCAGGCAACGAAATTAAAGCTGGCTTTAATTTCAGTTGCCTTTTTGTAAAGATTAGAGCATAATAATTAAGGGCATTACAGCTGTTAATACGGCATATATGGCTCAAAACATGTTAAGACTAAACTTGATATTTCTTTTTGCGATAAGGAGGAAAAATATGAAGCTTTCAGAGGTAGTACGCGGAATTGATATACTTGGGCGATATGGCAATATGGAAGTAGATATAAAAGATGTAGTTTATGATTCAAGAAAGGTCAGTCCGGGCTGTCTGTTCATTTGCATAACCGGTTTTAAGGTAGATGGTCATAAATACATAGAGGATGCTGTAAAAAAGGGTGCCGTTGCGGCAATGATTGAGAAGGATGTTGAGGTTGATGGAGTAACCGTTATAAAGGTAGCGGATACCCGTAAATCTATGCCTATGATAGGCAGCAACTACTATATGCATCCCACTGATACCCTTAAACTGATAGGCGTAACCGGAACCAACGGAAAAACAACGACTACTTATTTAATAAAATCCATATTGGAGCAGGCACACAAAAAAGCCAGTACAATTGGCACCATCTCTATAAAAATCGGTAATGAAGAAGTGGCTTCCAGCAGAACCACACCGGAGTCTGTTGATTTGCAGCAGCTTTTTAGAGAGATGTTAAACAAGGATATGGAATATACTGTAATGGAGGTTTCTTCTCATGCCCTGGATTTGGGAAGAGTAGATAACTGCCGCTTTAGAATTGGTATTTTTTCAAACCTGACACAGGACCATTTGGATTACCACAAAAACTTTGATAATTATAGAGAAGCAAAAAAACAGCTTTTTTATAAAACTACTCATGCAAATATTATAAATATAGATGATATGCATGGCAGAATCATAGCAGATGATATCAAAGATTTGAAGACAACCTTGATCACATACGGAATAGATCATAATGCCGACATAATGGCTAAAAATATTGTGATAGATGCAAAGGGTATTAAATTTACCTTGGCAACACCTAAATACAGCATTGATATCCAGAATAAAACGCCGGGCAGATTCAGTGTGTATAATTGCTTGGCAGCAGCCGCTGCTGCATATGCGGAAGGAATTGACAAAGACATTATACGTGAAGGCTTGTATAATTTAAGCAAGGTACCGGGCAGAGCAGAAGTTGTAAATATTGATAAGCCATATACTGTAATCATTGACTACGCACACAGCCCTGACAGCTTGGAAAATATATTAAAGTCTGTAAGGCAATATGCCAAGGGTAAAATTATCACGGTATTTGGATGCGGCGGAGATAGGGAAAAAGAAAAAAGACCTATTATGGGAGAAGTTGCGGGCAAACTTTCGGACTACTGCGTAGTTACTTCTGACAATCCAAGAAGTGAGGAGCCTGAAAGTATAATAAATCAAATAGAACAAGGCATAAGTAGTACTAATTGTGACTATATTTGTATAGAAAATAGAAGAGATGCAATTAAATATGCATTAACAATAGCGAGAAATGATGATATCGTGCTTTTGGCAGGTAAAGGTCATGAAACCTATCAGGTGCTAAAAGACGGAACGATACATTTTGACGAAAGAGAAGTCATAAGAGAGCTGATAAGGGAGGAAGTATAATGGAGAGTTTGGGCATAGAAGAGATAATTCATGCCTGTGGTGCTATCCCTTTTAACTGCGGCAGCGTGGATCATATTACGGGTATAACGACAGACAGCAGGAAGCTGCAAGGGGGAGACCTTTTTGTAGCTCTCAAAGGTGAAAAATTTGATGGTCATGAGTATGCTGAGACCGCTGTTGAAAACGGAGCAGCAGTTGTGCTTAGTCATCAAAAGCTTAAGGAGGCTACACCTTATTTGCTGGTAGAAGATACACTGGCAGCGTTGCATAAACTGGCAAAGTACTACAAAAACAAGTTTAGCATACCTTTCATTGCAATAACGGGAAGTTCAGGTAAAACGACTACAAAGGATATGATTGCATCAGTACTTTCGGAAAAATATAATGTTCTAAAAACAGAGGGGAATTTCAATAACGCCATTGGTCTGCCTCTTACACTTTTCAGACTGGAGAAAGCCCATGAAATCTGTGTAATAGAAATGGGGATGAACAGTTTAGGTGAAATATCCATATTGGCTGACATTGTCAGACCTGAAGCGGGAGTCATAACAAATGTAGGTACTGCGCATATTGAAAATTTAAAAACGAGAGAGAATATACTAAAAGCAAAGCTGGAGATGTTTACATATTTCAATGGCAGCAATACCGCTGTGATCAACGGTGACAATGATATGCTGCAAAAGCTGGAGGACATAACCTACAAAGTAATAAGATATGGATTAGAGAGCCAAAACGACTGCAGAGCTGTGAATATCCTTGAAAAGGGAGAAGCAGGCATTTCTTTTGATGTCTTATATCAAGGAAAGACAGAAAGCTATCAAGTGCCGATGCCTGGAATTCACAATGTCTACAATGCGCTGTCTGCCATAAGCATAGCAAAGATGTATGGCTTGACCAGCAGTGAAATCAATGCCGGATTGGCAAATTTCAAGCCCTCTAAAATGAGGATGGAGATTTTTACAGGTATTATGAATACAAAGATTATTAATGATGCATATAATGCGAATCCCGATTCCATGGCGGCTGCCATAAATGTATTGGCAAGTATGGATACAGCGGGCAGAAGAGTATGTATTTTAGGGGATATGCTGGAGTTAGGATCCTTTGCTGTTGAAGGGCATAGTCAAGTCGGTCGGTTTGCTGTAGAAAATAAGGTAGATGTTATCATTGCAGTTGGTAAAATGGCAAGTGCCATCATCAAGGGAGCCAGTATGGCAGGTGCCAATCAGCAGCTGTATTGCTTTGAGAACAATGCTGAGGTTATTGACAATCTAAAAGGAATTATAAGATATCATGATACAATTTTAGTAAAAGGCTCACGAGTGATGCGCATGGAAGACATTGTTGAGAGCCTTCGTGAGGGGAGATAACACAAATGATAGAGTACTTAAATGTTGAATATAACTTATTTATTATTAGCATATTGTCAGCCTTTGTGCTGGCTTTAGTTGCCGGACCTGTTTTTATACCACTGCTGCATAGGCTTAAGTTTGGGCAGAATGTGAGAACGGACGGACCGCAAAGCCATTTGAAGAAAACAGGTACTCCTGCAATGGGTGGCTTAATATTTTTACTGGCAACGGTAATTGTATGCTTGGTTTTCTCAAAGGATAAGAATATGATGCTAGTGCTTGTATCAACGTTGTTATTCGGACTTATAGGCTTTGCCGATGATTATATTAAGATTGTAAAGAAAAGATCTCTGGGTCTAAGGGCGTGGCAAAAAATAGCAGCGCAATTGGCGGTGGCATTTTTCTTAGCTTTTGTCGCAGCTGGCGTAAACCAAGTGGGGACCTCTGTATTGATACCTTTTACAGGAAAGTTCTTTGATTTTGGAATTATGTACATGCCTTTCATAATATTTATAATCATTGGAACAGTGAACAGTGTCAATTTGACTGATGGCTTAGATGGTTTGGCAGGCGGCGTAACAGTAGTGGTCCTGGGCTTTTTCTCAGTAGTTGCATTGGTAAGCAAAAACGAAGGCATACTGGTGTTTTCCGGTGCTTTAATTGGTGCCTTACTGGGCTTCCTGCGTTTCAATTCACACCCTGCACAAGTTTTTATGGGCGATACAGGCTCATTGGCTTTAGGTGGAGCGGTGGCTTCTCTGGCTGTAATGACAAAGCTATCATTATTCTTAGCCATCATTGGAGCTGTATATGTAGCTGAAGCACTTTCAGTTATGATTCAAGTGCTGTATTTTAAAGCAACAAAGGGAAAGCGTTTCTTTAAGATGTCGCCCTTGCATCACCATTTTGAGTTATCAGGATGGGCTGAATCAAAGGTTGTTTCAGTGTTCACTATTATTGCAATCATTTTATGTCTTATAGGCTTATTAGCAATTTAAACGATAAAAAATGTAAGTGTATTTGAATTTTGAGAGGATGATTACTATGCAGATTAGGGGTAAGAAAGTATTGGTTATAGGCGCAGCTGTTACTGGCATTCCTGCTGTAATGCAGCTTAGTAGATTAGGCGCCCATGTAACCTTAAATGATAAGAAAACTAAAGAAGAAATCATGGAAATGTTGGAAGATATGAACTTGTCCAATATAAGAATTGTAGGAGGAGAACATCCGGAGGTGCTGGCAGAGGACTGCGATTTTGTTGTTGTCAGCCCCGGCGTACCCTTGGATATTCCTGTAGTAAAAAGAGCACGTGAGCTAGGTAAAGAAGTAATAAGTGAAATAGAGCTTGCGTATAGATTAACAAAAACACCTGTAGCTGCTATTACCGGAACAAACGGAAAGACCACAACAACTGCATTGCTTGGTGATATCATGAAGGAAAGCGGGAGAAGTACTTTTGTAACAGGAAACATAGGCCGCGCTATGATATCTGAGATTGAATTTGCTAAACCAGAGGATATATTTGTACTTGAGACCAGCAGCTTTCAGCTAGAGTCAACTATAGACTTTAGACCTCATGTTTCGGCTATACTAAATATAACACCTGATCATCTGGATAGGCATAAGACCTTTAGCAATTATATAGATGCCAAATGTATGGTTTTTCGCAATCAAAAGCCGGGGGATTTTGCAATACTTAACAAGGATGATGAGGAAACTCGCAAAACAGCAGATAGAGTTTTATGCAAGCAGCTGTTCTTCAGTCGCAAGGAAGTGCTTGAGGAAGGTGCTTATGTAGAAAATGATTGTATTGTAGTTAAACTAGGTGATCAAAAAGAAAGAATTATAGAAGTAGATGAAATCTTTATACCGGGACCTCATAATATAGAAAATGCTTTGGCAGCAACTTTAATGGCATATTGCTTAGGTGTTAAGGCAGAAGTAATAAGAAGAGTTTTAAGAGAATTCAAAGGAGTAGAGCATCGTATAGAGTTTGTTGATGAAATAAAGGGTGTTACTTACTATAACGATTCTAAGGGAACGAATACAGATGCTTCCAAAGTGGCTGTTCTGGCAATGAGCAGACCTATCGTATTAATAGCCGGAGGTTATGACAAGGGTAGTGAGTAATACATAGAGCATCTACCTTCGAGGATGCCGTGGCACAATGCAGCGAGCTGGCAAAGCCGGGAGACTGTGTGCTATTATCTCCAGCTTGTGCGAGCTGGGGAATGTTTAAAAATTTTGAAGAGAGAGGAAGAATTTTTAAAAGTCTTGTTAAAGGCTTAAGGGGGATTCATTAATGCCTGTAAAAAAAAGCAATAGCATGGATTTCACATTGCTGATAACCGTATTGATATTGCTGGCAATAGGGGTTGCTATGGTTTTTAGCGCCAGCTCCATATCATCTCAGGTAAAACTTGATGATAAATATTTTTTTCTGAAATCACAGGGTGCTTATGCAATCTTAAGTATTGCCGTTATGTTGGTTTTGAGCAAGGTAAACTACAAAATTCTTGGTAAATTTGTAACGATTATAGTAGTAATAAGCATAGTGCTTTTACTTTTAGTTTTTGTGCCTGGCATTGGGTTAAGGTTGAACGGAGCATTGAGATGGATCAAGATTGGGCCTATGACAATGCAGCCTTCAGAACTGGCGAAATTTGCACTGATTATTTTTATGGCAAAAAGTATCAGTAATAAAAAAGAAAAAATAAGAACCTTTTTTCAAGGTGTCGTACCCTATGTCATATTAATGGGGATTTACTGTATTCTAATTATTTTGGAGCCTAATAAGAGTATGGCCATCATATTCGTATTGTTAACCTTCACAATTCTGTTTTCAGCCGGTGCAAAAATATGGCATTTGGCTGTATGGGGAGTTCCGCTACTGCCTGTTGGCGTATATGTTTTGATGAAGGATAAGTACAGCTTATTAAGAATCACTTCTTACATGGACCCTTGGGCAGACCCTTTAAAGAGCGGATATCAGGCTATTCAATCATTGCTGGCTCTAGGATCCGGTGGAATATTCGGTTTGGGTCTTGGAAACAGCAGACAGAAATTTTTCTATATACCGGAGCCTCAAAATGATTTTATATTTGCAATTATAGGTGAGGAACTAGGTTTCATAGGAACCTTTACAATTATTGTATTGTTTTTATTATTGATTTGGAGAGGTATTCGAATTGCAATACATGCTCCGGATAGCTTTGGATGCCTTCTGGCTACCGGTATAGTGGCAATGGTAGGTATACAGGTTGTGCTTAATATAGCAGTTGCGACAGTTTCAATTCCGACAACTGGAGTATCCTTGCCGTTTATAAGTCAGGGAGGTACGTCATTGCTGTTTGTAATGGCAAATATGGGTATCCTGCTGAACATTTCAAAACATATTAAGACTGTTGGGAGCTGATTTCAGTGAAAGCGATATTAACGGGTGGAGGAACCGGCGGACATATATATCCCGCTGTTTCAATTGCCAGAGAAATACAGAGTAGATATAAAAATGCAGAAATCATTTTTGTAGGCACAGAAAAAGGGTTGGAATCTAGGATTATTCCGAAGGAAGGCTTTGCGCTTAAAACGATAAAGGTAAGGGGTTTTGAACGCAGGATTACCTTAAAAAACCTGATAGCCGTTAAAGAAGCGGCATTTAGTATCGGAAGTGCACGGAAGATTATCAAGGATTTTAAGCCTGATATCGTGATTGGCACGGGAGGGTATGTATGCGGTACAGTTATGCTGACTGCAGCTATGATGGGCATCCCCACTGTAATTCATGAGTCTAATGCATTTGCAGGTATGACAAATAAACTGTTGGTAAGATTTGTCGACATCATTGCATTAAACTTTGAAGAAGCTTCGAAGTATTTTAAGAACTCCAAAAAAGTTGTTGTAACAGGAAATCCTATTAGAACAGACATATTCGATATTACAAAGAATGAGGGAATGCGTGAACTGGGGTTTGATGAGAAAATTCCCTTGGTATTTATTACTGGGGGAAGCAGAGGTGCAAGAAAGATTAACCAAAGTATAATGGCTTTAGCGGAGGAGTGCAGTAACAACAACAGTTTCCAACTGCTGCATATGACAGGGGATACACAATATACTTCAGTGATGCAGTATTATAAAGACAGGAAGATCCCTACAGACTCCTCAAGAATAAAGGTAGTGCCTTATTTACACAATATGCCTTATGCCTTGGCTGCAAGTGACATAATAATAAGCAGGTGCGGTGCCATGACTTTGTCTGAAATAACAGCGCTAGGAAAGCCATCTATATTGATACCCTTTCCTTATGCCGCAGACAATCATCAGGAGTATAATGCCAGAGCTTTAGAGAAAAAAGGAGCAGCCATTGTAATGCTTGAAAAGGATTTGACACAGGAAGATTTGAAAGATACCGTACTAAAGTTGTTGAATGATAAGAAAAAGCTGGAGCAAACAGCCTTAAACAGTAAGAAGCTTGGGGTTAGAAATGCTACTGAAAAAATAGGAGAACTTATTTCAGAACTTTTAGGTTCTAAAAAGTAAGATAATTCATATATTATTAAGTACCTGATGATCAGGTACTTTTTTTAGTGCATTGGAATAATGTGTTCACATAAAGGGATAAATGACCCTTTGAACCATAAAAAAAGTTTAAAAAATGTAACACCTTTTATACAACTGCATAATATATTAATATGATTGATAATCGGCTTCCTGGGGGTGTAAAATTTTAATGGATAGGTTTGTAATCAATGGAGGTAACAGGGTTGAGGGTGAAATCAAGGTTGATGGAGCCAAGAATTCAGTGCTTCCAATTTTGGCAGCAACAATCATCAACGGAGGGGAATCCGTAGTTCACAATGTACCAGATTTGAAAGATGTGGAGACCCTGACTGGCGTATTAAAAAGCATAGGCTGCAAATGTTTTTATGAGAACAACACTATAATGGTAAAATCCGACAATGTAATGGATATCAATATACCGGAAAAGCCTGTAAGAGAAATGCGTTCCTCAATAATACTATTGGGCGCAATGATAGCTCGAACCGGTCAGGCAAAAATTAGCTATCCGGGAGGCTATGATATCATAGTGATTAACCTTTGTACTTTTTAATCATTTCTATAAATGCTCTGATATCTTCAATTTCAATGCCTGCATCTTGTATTTCCTCGGCAATCGCCGCATATTCAGGTCTTAAACCCTTTGTTTGCAATGCTTTATCTCTTGTTGTATTTCTAAAAAGATCCTTTGGTGCATCGTAGCTGTTAACTTCTCGTACTGGACTATCTGTCAAGTATTCAACAGTTACACCAAAAAAATCAGCTAAATTCTGAACTGTGCCATAATCCGGTTTGATGATTTCTCCTTCATATTGAGAAATAAGTGTTTTATCGATACCCAAGCTATCTGCCAATTCCTTTTGGGTGATGTTTCTTTCCAATCTTAGCGTAATGAGTCGCATGCCTTTCAGTGCAATGTTTTTAAGAGTCTCTGTTTCTGAGACTTGTTCCTTTGCGTGTTCTTTCAATTGTTCTTCCTCTTCCTCTAATAATGACGTACGTACAGTTGAATATCTGATAATCTTTCTAATAGGCTGACGCAAAAATTTAAGTTTTGCCTCCTTAGGGAAGTTATTTTTAATTATTTGGAGATCGATATACTTAATAAGTTCAGTGATTGGATAATCTAGGTGTGCTGCCAGCAGCTTTAAGGTTTCAATATCAGGATTATGCGTTTCTCCATTCTCAATTCTGCTGATTGTTGTATTGCTTAAGCCAGAGAGCTGTGCAAATTTTCTTTGAGAATAACCTTTTTCTCTGCGCAGTTTTGAAATTAATTGACCCAGACTAAATTGATCTTTATTACTATCCATCGCAAACGTCCTCCCCGTTAAATATCAATATTATTTTATCAGATAAATTGCTTATAGTAACTGTTTTTATTCGTATTTTCAAAATAAACCTACTTGCTATTCTCGTTTGATATAGCAGTTATGCGCGTAATAAATAGAATAGTACAAGTAATAAGGAGCATAGGTATAGAAAAAAGGTTTTGAAATAAGCCCTAGAGGTGAATGCTATGAAAGTTGAAAAGGCTTCCTTTGGACATCTTGTTATGATAATGCCTGAGGAACAAAATGACACAGCTGTAGCAGCAAAAATAGATAAGCTAAAAGAAACGGGGAAGGTGGCTGTATTGATCTCGGGAAGTGAAGATGCTTTGGCGGGTATTTGTAAACTGATAAAAAGTAAGATTCAGAATGAATAGGCTTGGAGGAGACGCTATGAGAGTCGTAGGCTACGTCAGGCTGTCCAGGGATGAGGACAAAGAGAGCTACAGCTCAATTCTTTCACAAAAGAGCATCATTGCGGAATATGCTTTGCAGCATAATTGGACAATTGCAAAATATTATGAAGACGATAATTGGTCCGGCTATTCCTTTGACAGACCTGCCTTCAACGAGCTGATGAAGGAATTGGAAAGAGGCAATATAGACATTGTAATAGCGAAGGATTTATCCAGAATAGGGAGGCATAATGCTTACACCTTGCTTTTTCTGGATAAGATCAAGCTGTTAAATAAAAGACTGATATTGCCCAAGGAGGGGAGCGGCTATGATACGTCGGAGGATGAAAGTGATTTACTGGGGATTACTACCTGGTACAATGAAATGTATGTAAAGGATATATCCAGAAAAATCAAAGGAAGCATAAGAGCGAAGCAAAAGGAAGGCCGTATGATCATTAAAGAAGCCTTTGGCTATAAGCGAAGTCAGGCTGATAAACACAAATTGGAAGTAGATCCTGAAGCGGCTGAAATTGTTAGGAAGATATATAAGCACTATTTATCGGGTATTGGCTATCGAAAGATTGCAGAGCTGCTTAATCTTGAAGGATATCCGACCCCATCACAGTACCATATCTTCAAGGCAGGTGGCACATCTATAAAAGGTAAAGCGGCAGTTCAATGGAATTCTGTTCATGTACAGCGAATCCTTAAAAATGATATTTATACAGGAACTTTGCGATTGGGGAAAACGGAGAAAAAGTCAATAAAGGGAAAATCTCATAAGCAGCCTCAAGAAAATCAATATATTTTTGAAGACAATCATCAAGCTATCATCAGCAAAGAGATGTTTGAAGAAGTTAGACTTATGCTACAAGGCAGGAAATGTAATCACAGCAAAGGCGCTGCATCCTTGCATAATATATTCTCGGGATTAATTTATTGTCAGGACTGCGGCTCTTATATGATTGCTTATAAAAGAAAGGGAAAGTCAAAAAGCTATATATGCGGAAGCTATCATATGCATGGAAACAAGATCTGCAGCAGACATACCATCCAAGAGGATTTTTTAATGGAAGTAGTGAAGACGTATATCCGTGTTTTAGCTGCAGCATATACGGAGGAAACAAGCGGAATTCAACTGGATACAGCTTCTGATTTTGATCAAGACAATGAGCTTCTGCTTAAAAAGCTGATAAAAGAGCAGCATCAGACCAAGGAACACCTTAAAATGTTAATTTTTCAAAAAATTAGGGAAATAAAAAAGGATAATGACGTTCAATATCAAAATATAATGAATGATAGCTATAGTGAGTTGGAAAGTGATTTAAGGAGAAGACTACTGTATTTAGAAAAAAGAATAAAGCATGCGGAACAAGAGCTTATGAATAGAAATGCAGCGACACATGATGATCCTGTTCAGGTTTTAAGTCAACTCCTCAATAACTGGCAGCCCCTTAAAAAATACATGGAAATTTTAATTGATAAAATATTGATTGATAGTGATGGAAATCCTACAATATATTTGAAGGCAAATTTATCATGGCTATATTTATTGTGAATGCAGCAAGCTGGTGGGAACAGATATACATCTAGACTATCCAAGCGTAGGAGCAACAGAGAATATCATGCTGGCTGCTGTAGCTGCAAGGGGAACTACAATCATTTATAATGCTGCCAAGGAGCCTGAAATACAAGATTTACAGGATTTTCTCAATAAAATGGGATCCAACGTTACAGGCGCAGGCACCAGCACAATTAGAATAGAAGGTGTATCAAAGTTTAATGATGTTGAACACAAAATAATATCAGATAGAATTGTAGCCGGTACTTATATGTCAGCAGCTGCAATCACTGGCGGGGATTTAATTATAGATGACATAGATAGTCAACATGTAAGACCAATCATTGCAAAGCTTGTAGAAAGCGGCTGTATTATAAAAGAGTATGACAGCAAGCTTCATATATCAAACCCCAACAAGCGGTTAAAGGCAATTGAAGTCATCAAAACACTCCCATATCCCGGTTTTCCAACGGATATGCAAGCGCAGATGATGGCTGTTACTACACTGGCAAAAGGAACCAGTGTGTTCATTGAGACAGTTTTTGAAAGCCGCTATAAGCAGGCAGAAGAATTGATTAAAATGGGAGCCAATATTAGAATTGATGGAAGAACAGCAGTTGTAAAAGGTGTAAAAAAGCTAACCGGAGCCAGAGTTACCGCTAGGGACTTAAGAGGTGGGGCAGCTTTGGTATTAGCGGGGCTTGTGGCAGAAGGCGCAACTATTATAGATAATGTGAACACGCATATTGATAGAGGCTATGATAGATTGGAAATAAAGTTGAAAAAGATAGGTGTAGATATTCAAAGAGTAAGCGTTTAGTGCTATAATATATAAGTTAAGTTTTATTTAGTAAAGTTAATTTACTTAATGAATTCCTCTTTCTATAATAGTAGAGAGAGTGAATTTTTGTATAAAAAATGTACAAGCATGAGGTGAATTTATGAGAAAGACCTTTAAGTACATATTGTTTTTATTGCTGCTTACTTTTACTGTTGCTTTTTTGATGACATCAAGCCTATTTAATATAAAGACGATTAACGTTACAGGGAATAACAGAGTAAGTCAACAAGAAATCATAAGACTTTCCGGATTAAGTTATCAGCAGAATATATTTAGAATAAACTCTAAGGAAACGATGAAAAATGTTTTCCAGAGCCCATATGTGGAGAAAATAAAAATTAGAAGAGGACTACCTAATATAATAAACATTGATATAATAGAAAGAGAACCCTTAGTGCTGGTTCCTTATGTCGGATCTTATTTATTTGTAGATGCACAAGGAATCGTAGTTGAAATAAACAGCTCCATAGCTGGCATGAATCTTCCTGTTATTAATGGACTAAAATTTAATACCTTTAAGCTGGGAGAAGAGATTAAGGTGGAAAATAAGCTGCAGTTAGCCAGTGCCATAGCCTTGATCAATCAAATCAAAAAAACTGGCATCAGTCAGGAAATTGCAGAAATTAACGCAGAAAACATTTTAAACCTTAAGCTGATAACAAAAAGCGGTATTAAAGTAAATTTGGGGGATGATAGTAATATCAATACGAAAATTCCCCTAGCTAAGGCAATATTACAGGATTTGAACAGCAAAAATTTAAAAGGTACAGTGGAAATGGGGCATAAGGGTAACCCTGTATTTAAGCCCGAGTAAAAATATTAATGGCACTTAAGCTTTCTAAAAATTGGAGGTTAAGCACTAGCTTCGCTCAATTTTTAAATAGCTGATACATTTCGTGCTTTTTAATCCATAAAAAAGTTAAGCACAAAATATACTGGAGGTAGCATATGAAGAACTACAAAATTCAAATGGCTTTAGCTTTGGTTTGTATTGTATTGGGGATTATGCTTTCAATACAATTTAAGACTGTAAAAACAGGTGTAGGTCCTGTTTCGGAAAACAGGGCAAGAGAGCTCGCTTCACAGCTCAAAAATGTCAAGACAGAAAGAGATGACCTTTTGGCAATAAAAAATGATCTTGAGAAGAAAATAAGAGAATATGAACAACAGGCATCTACAGGAAGCGTTTCAGCAAAATTGTTGAAGGCAGAGTTGGATAATGCTCGTATTATTGCAGGGCTTGAAGATGTTGAAGGACCTGGAATAATCATAACTCTTGATGATTTAATGTTCGGAGAGACTGTAGGCTTTCCGCTGATATCTCACGATAGGATGCTGCTTTTGGTAAATGAGCTTAATGCCGCCGGTGCTGAGGCAATAGCAATCAATGATCAAAGAATAATATCCACTACAGAAATTAGGCAGGCAGGCACTCATATCAATATTAATACTGTAGAATTTGCACCACCTTTTAAATTTAAAGCCATAGGAGATCCTAAGACTTTAGAGGGAGCAATCATGATGAGAGGTGGAATCATAGAAGATATTCAAAACAGTGAAATTGCAGTAACCGTAACTCAAGAAAAGAATATACAGATACCAAAATACAACGGAGTTATTGAAAAGAAATTCTCTAAGGTTATAAAAGAGGGTGAAGCTCAATAAATGAAAAAGAAGCTATCTAATTATTACTTCCTCCTTATTGCAATTTTTGCAGGATATCTTTTATCGGTGCAAGTTCAGGCTACCATTCCATCCTATCAAGGTATCGTAACGATACCCAAAATATTAGAAATGAAAAATGAAATTGATAATATTAACAAAGAAAATTTAAATCTAGCAAATTCAATTAATGAAGCAAGACTGAAGCTTCAAGGCTATGAAGAAAGCATAAGTAAGACCGGTAATGTATTCCAAGGTATGGATGAAGAGCTGGCCTTAGCGAGAAATTATGCAGACTTTGAAACATTAGAAGGCCCTGGCATTATTATCACAATGAATGATAGTCTCTCTGAAGTCGGTGAATACGAAAATCCTGATTGGTATGTTATTCATGACGGAGATATACTGGAGATCGTAAATGAACTAAGAGCGGCTGGAGCTGAAGCGATATCAATCAATGATGAAAGAGTTACAGCAACCTCCAACATAAGATGCGGAGGACCTACCATTAATATTGATGGCAAAAGACATGCTGTACCCTTTGTAATTAAAGCCATAGGTGATCCACAAAAACTGGAAGCTAGTGCAACAGCGCCATCGGGCTATATTGATTTAATGGAATTCTATGATATTCGTATCAATATTCAAAAAGTTGATAAACTTGTTATCAATGCGTACGATGGAAGATACAAGCTTAATTATCAGCAGAAAACAGAGGGTGGTGAATAAATTGATAATACCTTTGATTGGGTTGGTTATTGGTGCTCTTTTGGGAATCTTTCTTCCAATATCCATACCGGTTCAATATTCAACCTATATGTCCGTTGCAATATTGGCAGCTCTAGACTCTGTATTTGGGGGAATACGTTCTAGCATAGAGAAGACCTTCAATATTGAAATATTTATATCAGGTTTTTTTGGAAATGCAATATTAGCAGCGATTCTTACATACATGGGAGATCAGCTTGGAGTACCGATATATTATGCAGCTATATTCGCTTTTGGCGTAAGGTTATTCCAAAACTTTGCAATAATTAGAAGACATATTTTCAGTTCTCATAAAAGCTAAATAAATTAAAAAAAATTCTTCAAAAATAAAGGAAATTGAGCATTTGTGTTGAATTTTTAATACGTTAAACATGTAAAATAAATTTTCATATATACAAACAGTAATTAGGGAGGTTGTATTGTGCTAGAATTCGATATTGATGTAAATTCAGTTGCGCAGATAAAAGTTGTGGGTGTTGGCGGTGCAGGAAATAATGCCGTTAATAGAATGATTGCTGCTGGCTTGAGGGGTGTAGAATTTTATTCTATAAACACGGATAAGCAGGCATTATATCTTTCGCAGGCACCAAACAAAATTCAGATAGGCGAGAAGCTTACAAAGGGTTTAGGTGCAGGAGCAAACCCTGACATGGGTAAAAAAGCGGCTGAAGAAAGCCATGAAGATATAAAGAAAATGCTGGAAGGTGCAGATCTTGTGTTTGTAACTGCCGGCATGGGCGGCGGTACCGGTACCGGAGCTGCACCTGTTGTTGCACAGATCGCTAAAGATTTAGGCATACTTACAGTTGGTGTAGTAACTAAACCTTTTGGCTTTGAAGGCAAGGTTAGAAAGATGCAAGCAGAGAGAGGTCTTGCAGATCTAAAGGACAAGGTTGATACTTTGGTTTCAATACCAAATGACAGACTGCTTCAGATTGTTGATCGTAAGGCATCTATTATGGATGCATTCCGTATAGCAGACGATGTTTTAAGACAAGGTGTTCAAGGCATATCAGACCTTATTGCTGTACCTGGACTAGTAAACCTTGACTTTGCAGATGTTAAAACAATTATGCTAAGCAAGGGTCTGGCACATATGGGTATAGGCAGTGCCAGTGGTGAAAAGAGAAGTGCAGAAGCAGTGAAACAAGCTATTCACAGTCCATTGCTTGAAACCTCTATTGAAGGAGCAAAAAGTGTACTTCTAAACATAACAGGCGGTTTGGATTTAGGTATATTTGAAGTGAACGAAGCAGCTGATTTGGTATTCCAATCGGCAGATCCGGATGCAAACATTATTTTTGGTGCTGTTATTGATGAGAATATGAAGGATGAAATTAGAATTACAGTTATAGCTACCGGTTTTGATGAAAACAAGCCATTTATGCTTCCTGAGGACAAAACTGAAACAGTTCATGCAGATGGCGAAAAGCAAACAGTCACTGTAAAAAGCGGCTATAGAGACGATGATTTAGATATTCCTACCTTCTTAAGGAATAAGCTTAAGTAGATAAATGAAACCGGCGAAAGCCGGTTTTTTATTGTATAGGAAATATAGCTTCACATACAATAAACAATCTTAAATGGACTGCTCTTGTCACAAGGACTTTCTAGTACTTGAAAAAGGCATAGAGAGTTTAAAGGCGGCGGAAGCCGCCTTTATTTTGTCGTTTTTTAGGACTGATAATTTTTTATTCGACTTCTAAATTTGACATGAATTTCATAGGTATTTATATATAATAGTCAATATAGCAACATAATCAGTAAATATTATAATTACAAGGCAGGTTTGATCATGGAAACTTACGTTTATGGTGATGTTATACTGCTGGAAAACCTTGTTATGAATTTTATCATACTATGGTGCACAGCAAGACTCTTAAAACATAAACACTCTTATCTGCTGCTTGTAATAGCGGCTTTCATAGGAGCAATATATGCCTTAGGGTCCTATTTTACTGATTTAACTTACTTATATACGCCATTTATGAAAATAATATTTTCTGTTCTCATTATTACTGTTGCATATTTGCCTCATCACATTAGAGAATTTGTTAAATTAATGGCAGTGTTCTATATCACCTCCTTTGTCTTTGGCGGTGCAGCCTTTGGACTGTTCTATTTTTTAAATGGACTTAAATATATAAGCTATGGAACCTTTTACATTAAGGACTTTCCTGTTAAAACCCTTGGGGTTTCCATAATCATTGCATATTTTGTAGTAAAATTCAGTTGGGATTTTGTGCAGTATAGGATAAAAAGGGAAAGAATCATAACTGAAATTATTATCGTTATGGATAATAAAAAAGCTGAAATAATGGCGCTGGTGGATACAGGCAATGCTTTAAATGAGCCAATTACGAAAGCACCTGTGGTAGTGGCAGAGTACTCTTCCATTAAGGAGCTGCTGCCTACAGATATACAAGAAATATTTGAGCAGAATAATCAAAATGATTTCAATATAATAGCTCATATTATGTCGAATTCGGAGTTGGTAACTCGATTTAGGGTAATACCCTTTAAGTCGTTGGGTAAGGATAATGGTATGCTGCTGGGCTTTAAACCTGATGAAGTGCAGTTTGTAGAAAATAAGAAGCAACAAAACATCAAAAACATCATCATTGGCATTTACAACAAAAAGCTGTCAAATAGTGGTGAATATTGTGCCCTAATACATCCAGATATATTGAATTTATAAGTGCAACTATTATATAAGGGGGAACTGCCATGCGCAAGTTTTTTAGACGTTTCAACCTCTTCAAAAGAATAATGATCATTAAGATACTTCAGTATTTTAATTTACATAGAGATACATACATACATTACATAGGTGGAAGTGAAGCACTGCCGCCTCCCTTGGAAAATGACGAGGAAATCTACCTGCTGGGACGTCTTAAGGATGATGAAGAGGTAGTTCGGGCAATTTTGATTGAAAGAAATTTGAGGTTGGTTGTATATATAGCACGAAAATTTGAAAACACAGGTGTCGGGGTAGAGGACTTGGTATCCATAGGAACAATTGGGTTAATAAAAGCCGTCAATACTTTTGATCCGGACAAAAAAATAAAACTGGCGACCTACGCTTCTCGTTGTATAGAGAATGAGATCTTGATGTACTTAAGAAGGAATAATAAGGTTAAGACTGAAATATCCTTTGATGAACCCCTAAACATTGATTGGGATGGAAATGAACTATTGTTGTCAGATATATTAGGTACTGAAAATGATATTATATATAGATACTTAGAGGATGAAATTGATAAGCAGCTTTTGACTTTGGCACTCCGAAAGCTGTCTGACAGAGAAAAAAGGATTATGGAACTGAGATTTGGCTTAAATGATGGTGTGGAGAAAACACAAAAAGAGGTTGCCGATATGTTGGGAATATCCCAATCATATATTTCAAGGCTGGAAAAAAGAATCATTAAACGATTAAAAAAAGAAATAAACAGAATGATGTAATTACGTAATCAATAGGAATATATTTTCTTTTAATAAAGGAATATATTCCTATTGCTTTTTGTGCTGAAGTGTGCAGGGCGGACAGGCTACACATGTTGGAAATCAAGGTGTCCAAGCATATGTGATATTTAGGAAAATTAATATTTCATGTATAAAAAAAGTGCGGGTGGTAATAATTTTAATGTCAACAAATATAAAGGGTGTGCTAAAAATGATGCTAAAC
>JAQSYD010000109.1 GCA_029256325.1 Clostridia bacterium | reverse complement strand
CCTTCGAAGAATAAGAAAGCGTTGTTGTCTGAAGCTGCTCCAGCATATAAGTATAATGGATTGCCAGTACCAGTTGCTTGTTCAACTAAGTATTTAGCTTGAGCTTCACCAACAGCTATGCTGTCAAATGTTACGTAGTAATCAACTGCATCTGTACCAGTTATTAATCTGTCATAAGCAATAACCTTGATACCTTCTTTTTTAGCTGCTTCTACTGCAGATGCAGCAGCACCGCCATCTTGAGGGCAGATTATTAATACTTTGATTCCCTTAGCTATTAAAGCGTCAACGTTCTCTTTTTCTTTAGCTGAAGAACCTTGGCTAAATAGTATTTCTACTGAGTAATCTGTAGCTTTTAGCGCTTCTGTAAATCTAGTTTCATCTTGTACCCATCTTGGTTCATCCTTTGTTGGCAATACGATACCAACGTCAACCTTGTTAGCGTCTGCTGCTGGAGTTTCCCCAGTAGTAGCAGGAGCTTGGCTGCAAGCTGTCATAGCCATAAGCATTGAAAATACTAGTAATAATACTAAAAGTTTTTTCATTTTTTCTTCCCCCTTTTTTTTACCGTCCAAACTTCTTTTGGCGGTTGTGTGCATAGAAAACTACATCATGTAGCTTATATTCTAATTATTCCATAAATTATTCCTCATGTCGCTGTAGCCTTTTGTTGTACTTCATAAAAATTTAGTGGAATTTCTAAAAGCGCCTTCCGTATAGTAATATTTTGTGATAAAAAAATACAGCCTGCCGTTTTTTTTGGCAGACTGTTTACCCTAATTCCTATACACCTCGTCTTTTATATGGAATCCGTCCCGTATGATCGTTTCATCTATGTTTTCTTTATCCACCGCTATCGGATCCAATACGTAGTACAGCACATCATATCTTCCATCATGAATATACTCATTTACATTCAGTGGCTCTTTATTCACTAATCTTATTGCCATTTTAACTGTGGCTTCCGCCAGCTTTTCAATGGGCTTATAGATGGTCATTTGCTGCGTACCTTCAACAATCCGCTGACAGGCTGTCAAATCTGCATCCTGACCTATTACGATCACATCGCCTGTCATTCTGTGCTCAGAAAGCGCTTCAATTACACCCTCTGCTAAGCTGTCATTACCTGCAATTACTGCGTTAATCTTGGTTTTTCTCTGCAGAGTCTCATCTACTACCTTAAAGGCATACTCCTTTAACCAATCGGCTGCCCACTCTTCGCTAATAATATCGATTTTTCCATCCTCTACAAGAGGCTCTAAAATCTTATCGTAACCCTGTTTAATCATTTTAGTGTTGTTATCCGTTTTTGCACCATTTATGATAAGCAGATTGCCCGTTTTCATCGTTTTGGTGATACGCTTAGCCATCAGCTCACCAACCTTGACGTTATCAAAGGTAATATATAAATCAACATTTGAATTCATGACCAGTCTGTCATAGGAAATAACCGGTACACCCTGCTTCTTAGCCATTTCTACCGCTGTGGCGGCTTTATTTAGGTCATTTGGTACAATGATAAGCACGTCAATTCCCTGCTCTAAAAGATATTTAACCTGCTTCAGCTGGTCTTGATCATCATTGTTGGCATTTTGCACTATAATATCTGCACCTAACTCACGAGCCTTAGCCATTAAAATATCTCTGTCCTTAATCCATCTTTCTTCCTTCAGCGTTCCTAGAGAAAAGCCTATTTTAACCTTTTTATTTCCCTCTAAAACTGCTTGCTCGTTTTTATATGCATAGATGTCCTGCGTATTTATTATTCTTATAATTGAAAATACCAGAGCAAAAAGCACAATAAAAAGCATGGTAATGATTGTGTTTTTTAGAATTCTATTCTTAACCAATATTATCACCTCTTTGGTTAGATACGGCTCTAAATTCAGTAGGAGTCATTCCTGTTACCTTTTTAAATATTTTACAATAATAATTAGGATCATTATAGCCTATCTTATGACATACTTCTTTGATGCTCAGACGCTGATTTTCTAAAAACTTCATAGATTTTTCAATCCTCAACTCTGTAAGATAGTCAACAAAATTCTTGCCTACTTCATCCTTAAAAATCTTGCTAAAGTAATGATAGCTTAGATTTACACTTTTTGCAGCATCATCTAGGGTTATATTCTCAGAATAGCTATTATTGAGGTACTTCAAGACCTTTGGGATAATGCCATCAATCTCACTTCTAATTTGCTCCTGTATTTCTATTGCCAGTTCAGTGATAATGTGTATGAATTGAGCCTCCAGCTCTTCCTTACTGTATGTCTTAAGAATGCTTAAGATATATGTCTGCTTTGATTTAGTAAAAACGTCTACTTTATATGGCAATGCTTTCTCAATAACAAACAGCAGATCAATCAGCTTGGATTTTATTCTATCTATATCTTCACCATAATTATTGACGAGCCAAAAATAAAGATCTTTAAATACTTCCTTAGCTCCATGTATATTTCCTGTAAGCATTCGGTTGGCAAAGCTGGTTTCCTTGTGCAATGGATAAGTATCCAACACATTTTTTGATGGTGTAATGTCCTCAAAATGCATAATTGCTTGTCCGCTTGGAACAGATGCCGCCATATACGCCTCGTTGCAGGACTTATAAAAGCTTCCTACTTCATATTTTCTGCCTATGCCAATTCTATACCTGAAATTTTCTACTACCCGCACTCTTTCCATCAGCTTTTTCCCGATTTTAATGGACAAATTTCTTATTTCATAAGGATCAACCTCTTCGTTAACAGGTATAAATGCAGTGATTCTGTCCAAAAGCGGGTTGCCAATTAAACATGGACACAGCCGTTTCAATTCCATGTAAAAGGATTCATAAAAGCTCTGCTTATCCAAGCTTAACTTAAAATTGTCTTCTTTTGCCTTACACTCGAAATTGTCTAAAAGCACAGTGATTGCATAGCCTTGCCTTAGATTCATATGAAATATATCTTCATAGAACTCAATTTCTCTCACTGTCCCAAGGTTGAATAGCTGATAAGAAATAAACTGCCCTTCTATCACGGGGATAATTCGATTTATACGCTCTTTCAACTCCACTTCTCGCAGTAAAAGCTTACGCTTTTGATTAATAAGGGCATGAAGATTATTTAAGGTCTCTATCACCTTACCTTTGTTGATAGGCTTTAGGAGGTATTCGGATACGCCCATATTTATTGCATCCTTCGCATAGTCAAAAAACTCATAAGCTGTTATGATTACAAATAATGCATTGCTGTTTGCAGCCTTTATTTGCCTGATTGCTTCCATACCGTCTATGCCCGGCATATGAATATCCATAAAAATGACATCCGGTTTAAGCTCTATTGCTTTTTCAACGGCTTCTCTTCCTGAACTGGCAGTGCCTACGATATCTACATCGGTCATATTTTTTGTAATGATCATTTTCAGGGAATCCAACACAAGATACTCATCATCAGCAATTAACAGCTTTATCATATAGTTCTACCCCCTTACTCCTTACATTATTGCTGCCTGGCAGCCTTAAGGTAACCTTTGTTCCATACCCTATTTCACTTTCAATGCGAATCAGCTCTTTGGCATCTTCAATATTAAACAATATCTGCAGCCTGTGCAAAACATTACTTATTCCAATGCCGGTTACATGTCTTTTTTTCATGCTGGTTTCTTCATCAAAAGACAATATGGAGTCAATACAGCTTGAATCCATGCCCATGCCGTTGTCTATCACCTCAATGATGATGCTGTCCTCTAAAAGCTTTACATTCAAATGTATTTCACCATTTCTTTCCAGATTCTGCAAGCCATGTATAAATGCATTTTCCACAATAGGCTGAATAACAATGCGCGGTATCATAATGTCCAAAGCCAATTCATCTATATCCGTGTAAAACTCGATTTTACTTCCAAAACGCGTCTTCAGAATTTGCATATAGTTTTTTACATATTGAATTTCATCTCGCAAGGAAGTAAGCTCATCGATATTCTTAAGATTATATCTGAACAAATGGGCGATATTCTCAATAAACTCGGAGGATTTGTCTGCTCCCTCAATGGTTGCCAATTGCGCCGCCGCATTTAGTGTATTAAAAAGAAAATGCGGATTGATCTGTGACTGCAGAAACTTTAGTTCTGCTTCCTTTAAAAGACTCATCATCTTTAAATTCTGCATTTCCTGCTCTTTCAGCCGTTTTTCAACTTCTGCCTGACTTTTCAATTCATTGATATAGTCCCTTATGCTTTTTACCATCTTTATAAATGCTCCGGCCAATATATCTGTTTCGTCCCCGGTGTGCGTTTGAGTCAATTCTATATCAAAATCTCCCTTGGAGATTTTCTCTGCCGAATGGGACAACTCTGTGATTGGTTTTGTTAATCGATAGGTGGAAACAATAGCAATATACAGATTTACAAGTACTGCCGCAATAATAATAAGCAGATTCAGATAGCTTATAAAGTTCATGCTCCTATTAATATTCTCATATTTTTCTGAGCCTGTTTTCAACTTATCATCCAGCAGCTTATTATTATAAAGCTTTATATACTCGCTGATCTCATTGGAACGCTGAAAATGCGCGATATATTTACTGCTGATTCTTCCCCGCTTGGCTTGAATTGCATTGTCTGTTTCAACAACCAGCTCATCAATCATATTTCCTACGTCTTTAAGCAGCAGCATTTCATAATTGTACTCTGCATTTCTAGGTATCTTTCTGGATAGCTCTTGCAGTCTGTTGTAATACGTATAATAATTAAGCAAATTCTCCGAGGATGCAGAGGTTAAGTATTTCTCCAGCTCAGTCATCAGCGAGTTTACATCATTATTCAAGTTATTCAGATAAGCATAATCAGTGATAATGCTATTGGTATTTTTAAGCACCACTTTAGCATTGTAATAGGAAAAAATACTTATAATCCCCAACAATAATATTGTTAATAAAAAGTATACGATTAACTTTTTTCTAATTCCTATAAAGGTAAATATCCCACGGTCCATTCCTTCACCAACTATTCCAATTTATTATATATAAGCACTCTTTACTCTATCTTCTTATTATTATTGAGGGTTTTTTTTGTAATAACCTTAACCTGTGTATCGATAAAACTAGGAATGCTTTTGCCATCCTTGACATCTACCAAGGCTTTTACGCTTTCATAACCCATTTTGTACGGATCACTGGCTACTGTTCCATAGATGATTTCCTTATCGATATAGCGGAGGATTTCCTCTGAACTTCCATAGCCAACCAGCACAATCTTGCCTACTCTGCTTCTATCAACAATCAGCTGTGCCGAACCTAACGTATCAGCCGAGCTGAATGTAAAAATAGCATTGATTCCTTCCTCGCTATCAATAATGGTTTGCGTAATCTCCTCAGCACTCAATATTCCCATTTTAGAAGTATAGGTCCTTACAATTTTCATATCAGAATATTCCTTTAATGTACTGATAAAACCGTTCATTTTCAAATTATGCTCTATGGCATCCTCTTCTAAATCACCATTTAATATCACTGCAACATTTGCTTTCGCATTAGTTGCCTCAATCAACAATCTGGCTGCTTCTTTTCCAAGTTCAAAGCTATTTGTGCCTGCAAAGGCATATCTTTTACTTTCGCTGTCATCTGTCTCAATAGTTATGACGGGAATACCGTCGTCATATGCCTTATCAATGGCACCGGTATAGTCTATACCTCCGGGTACATGTGTGATGATTCCATCCACCTTTGAAATAACGGCTATATCCATAAACTTTAATTCTTCCTGAGGATTATTAAAGCGAGGTACATTGGATTCAACGACAACATTATTGTCCTTTGCTGATTTTTCAACACCCTGCATAACTTCATTCCAAAAAGGATCTACTGAATTCTGCGCTATAAAGTAAAAATGATATTTTGGCTTGGAGATGTAGGGTTTTATTTCTTCTCTTTGCAGCCAAAATAATATGATGCTTGCAGCAATAACCAGCAATGTCAGTATGAATATAGCATGTCCATATAAAAATCGTAAAATTCTTTTAAATAGGTTCATTAGCCATATGCTCCTCTACCTGCGATAATATTATTTTTATTATAGCATAACCCCTCCTTGGAATATAGCATGAATGAATTTACTCTGTTATACTTTTAGTAGGTAAACAGAATAAGGAGTGAAAATTTTTGAGTAATGATAAAAATAATTTCCAAGGCAATGACTTTGATTATGAAGAGGATGCCTATGATCGTTTAAAAAACTTGCATAAGGACAGCAATAAATATCAAGGCTTCACCAATAAGGCAACCATGAAAAAAACGGAGTTTGATTATGAAGAAGATGCCTACGAGCCAGAAAGAAACAGATAAAAGAACTACCTATCTCTAGGTAGTTCTTTTCATCTTACTTCATTAATGTGCTTGCACATCTATTTCATTAATGTGCATACATCATTTGCAAATTGAACGGGGTCTTCTACGGGAAGGCCTTCGATAAGCAAAGCTTGGTTATATAAAATATTTGCATATACCTTTACTTTATCTTTATCTGCTGCAAATGCTTGTTTTATTGCGCTGAACATTTCATGACCTGTGTTTATTTCCAATATTTTGTCTGCCTTTACACTTGGATTGTTAGGCATCATGTTCAACACCTTTTCCATCTCGATTGATAGCTCTCCCTCGCTGGAAAGACATACCGGGTGCGACTTTAATCGATTTGATGCTTTCACCTCTTTAATCTTACCCTGAAGTGCTTCCTTCATAAAATCAAAAAGCTCTTTATTTTCTTCTGTCTGCTTATCTGCTTCTTTCACATCTGATTCAAAGCCTAAATCACTGCTGGAAGCAGACTTAAATTCCTTTTCCTTATAGTTCATCAGCATTTTAATTGCGAACTCATCTACATCATCAGTAAAATAAAGAATTTCAAAGCCCTTATCCTTAATAAGCTCTGTCTGTGGCAGCTTTTCAATTCGTTCGATGCTCTCACCTGTTGCATAATAGATATATTTCTGATCTTCTTTCATTCTAGCTACATATTCATCAAGGCTTACCAGCTTTTTCTCTGAGGAAGAATAGAACATCAGTAAATCCTGCAACACATCCTTATTGCTTCCCCAATCAGAATAAACACCATATTTAAGCTGTCTGCCAAAGCTCTTGTAAAACTCATCATACTTTTCACGTTCACTTTGAAGCATTGTTAAAAGCTCACTTTTTATTCTCTCTTTGATCTTTTTCGCAATAATTTTAAGCTGTCTATCGTGCTGCAAAAGCTCTCTTGAAATATTCAGGGAAAGATCGGCAGAATCCACCAAGCCCTGCACAAAGCTAAAGTAGTCCGGCAGCAGGTCAGCACATTTTTCCATGATTAACACGCCGTTGGAATACAGCTCTAAGCCCTTTTCAAACTCCTTTGTGTAAAAATCATAAGGAGCCTTAGCCGGTATATAAAGTATGGTATTATAGCTCGCCACTCCATCAACACTTGCATGGATTGACTTAAGCGGTTTGTCAAAGCCAAAATGCTTATCCATATAAAAGTTCTCATAATCCTCTGGCTTAAGCTCACTCTTATTTCTTCGCCATATTGGCACCATGCTGTTTAATATTTCATCCTCATAATATTCCTCATATTCCTTTTCACTGCCCTCTTTAAGCTTGCTTTTCTTTACCAGCATCCTGATTGGATATTTGATAAAATCGGAATACTTTTTAACCAAGGCTCTTAGTCTGTACTCTTCTAAATATGCATCATAATTCTCATCTTCAGTATTTTCTTTGATTTTCAATATGATTTCTGTACCTACGGTTTCTTTCTCACAAGGTTCAATGGTATAACCTTCTACCCCCTTGGACTGCCATACAAAGGCCTCAACAGAATTCATTGCACGGCTCTTCACAGTTACCAGCTCTGATACCATAAAAGCGGAATAGAAGCCTACCCCAAATTGACCTATAATGTCAACTCCGTCTTTTGCTTCGTTTTCATTCTTGAATTGAAGAGACCCGCTTCTTGCGATAGTACCAAGATTGCTCTCCAGCTCCTCCTTGGTCATGCCTATGCCTGTATCCGTTAAAGTAAGTGTTCTATTCTCTTTATCTGCTGCAATTCTAATATAAAAGTCATCCTTGTTAAAGGATATATTTTTATCAACAAGAGAAAGATAATAGCTCTTGTCAATTGCGTCACTTGCATTTGATATAAGCTCTCTTAAAAATATCTCTTTATTGGTGTAAATTGAGTGAATCATTAAATCCAGTAATCTTTTTGATTCTGCTTTAAATTGCTTTTTAGCCATTTGTATCATTCCCCTTCCTTTTATTTTCATAAGTGTTATGTATAATTTTATTAGCACTCTAAGCAGACGAGTGCTAAATTTATATTAAAACTTTTTCTTTTATTTGTCAATTCGTTTTTGAAGACTTTTTAAGGTGTTATTTAAAACTATAGGAATAAATAGCCCCTATTAATAAAAACTAATGTAGAAAGAAAGCCTAATGCAAAATTTATGGAGGTAACAGCGCATGAGTAAACTGCTCTATATCAAAGCAAATGCAAAGCCCGAAGGCATGTCAAGAACATATAAGATATCCGATAGTTTTATTGAAGCATATAAACAAAGCCATCCGGAATACGAAATTATAACGCTGGATTTATACAAGGAAAATATCAATTTGCTAACTGCAGAGGATATAAATGCTGTTTTCGGAGCTAAAACTGAAGAAAGTAGAAGCCACCCCATACTGAAGTTTGCATATCAGTTTGCTGAGGCAGACAGGTATGTAATTGCTGCACCTATGTGGAATTTAAGTATTCCTGCTATTTTAAAGGCTTATATTGACTATATTTGTGTAACCGGAATCACCTTCGAATATACAGCTGAAGGACCTGTTGGCTTATGTACAGGTAAAAAAGCAATTCATATTACAGCAAGAGGTGGTCAATATTCCACTCCGCCAAATATACACTTTGAGATGGGTGACCGATATTTAAGGAGCATATTCACATTCTTGGGAATT
>JAQSYD010000003.1 GCA_029256325.1 Clostridia bacterium | reverse complement strand
AGCTTGCATTTCTAACCTCGCACCAAGCTTCTTCATCATAACCGGCTCTAAAGGATTTTATTTCATATTCTTCTGACAAATTCCACGCCGGAACTTCTAAATCCTCTCTTACCAACAGATAAGAATATCTCTCCACCTTGAAATTTAGTTTTTCCATGTTCTTCATTAAGCCCTTGTTCACGATGGGTATAAAGACTATTATCTTATCCAAGCCTTCTGTATGCTTTAAAATAGCATTCATTAACATCATATAGCAATCAATATTCTCAATCTCAGCGTGGAATATCCTAAAGCGCCCTTTTTTCCCTCTTCTATTGTAATCGTCAATAATTAGAGAAGCTGCTGCTATGATTTCCCCGTTTTCATCCGTTGCTATATAAGTTGGATTTTCATCATCAGGTATAAAACCCAATAAATCTTCTTCATATAGAAACGAATCATCAATCTCTGCTTTATGCCTTTTGCAATAAGCTGCAAAGTCTGCTATACGCTCATTTCTTAGTGCTTCTATTTTCATCATTATCACCCGCTTCCTTGTTTTAGATTATTATAGCATGATCTTTACGCTTATTAATGGTCGATTTCACATAAAAAAGAAGTATCCGCAGAACAGATACCTCTTCTTTGTTAACTTATCTATATCAAGAAAATAGCTACAAAGGTCGTTACAGCCAATCCAATTACAACAGGCTTCAAATTTCTTCTCGCCAGCTCAAAGGGATCAACACCGCAAATAGCAGCTGCCGGTATAACTGCCCAAGGTATCAGTGTTCCACCGCCAACCCATATTGCAGCAATCTGACCAAGGGCTGTAAGTGTTGCCACTCCAGCTCCTATTGATGTTGCGAATAGCTTTGCAATAGGTCCTACCAAACTGATGCCTGAGAAGCCGGAACCATCCAAACCGGTTATGGCGCCTACACTGGTAAGTGTTACTGCTCCTACAGCTGAATTGAGCGGAACTATATTAGCCAGCGCAATACCTAAATCATTTACTAAACCATGTGAGGCTTTCGGAAGTACTTCACCAAATATGCTGATCAAAGCAGAGTCTCCAAGGTAAAAGAAGGCAGCAATTGGAATGACAGGCCCGAATATCTTAAAGCCAAACTGCAGGCCATCAATCATACAAGACATAATTTTTTCCATGCCCTTATCCTTATGTGAAAGCAGAGAAACCAGCACTAATATAAATACCGAGGTTCCTCCTATCAGGGCTGTAGCATCTCCGCCCTGTAATTTTGCAAAGTACATGACTATAATGTCAGCCAGATAGAGCAGAAGAATTAAGAATGCCACTAGCTTTTTAGTGCTCTGTGACAGCAATAATGCATCTGCTTTCTCCACTTTTTCTTGAGTGGGAAGCAGAATATTCTCAGTACTCAAAGCGCCGCGCTTCATGTCTCTCTTGAGCAGCCAAAATGCTGCAATCGTTGTTACAATACCCATTACTATGACTAGAGGTACACTGGCTGCAACTACCTCGCCAACAGGAATACCTGCTCCATCAGCAGTAAGCTTTGGCGCACCCTGAATGATGAAATCACCGGACAAGGCAATACCGTGTCCAAATAAGTTCATAGCCACCGCAACCCCCATAGCAGGCATCTTCACTCTAAGAGCCACGGGCAGCAGTACTGCTCCTAAAAGTGCAACAGCTGGGGAAGGCCAGAAAAACCATGAAATTACCATCATTAAAATACCGATTACCCAATAAGCCAAGGTTGGTGTCTTGATTAATCTTGCAAAGGGACTTACCATTATTTCATTTATACCTGTCTCCAATAAAATCTTGCTCATTGCAGCTATAATAGATATAATTAGAATAGTTCCAATAAGTTCCTTAATTGCAAAAATAAAACTATTAAATATACCCATTACGGACTGATACAGTGAGGCAGTAGCAAACAAGCCCAGCAAGAAAATACCTGCAATGCAAACCAAACTGGTATCCCTCTTCATTACCATAACTGCAATGATGAGGATGATGAAAATTAGATAAATCCAGTGCAATACATTTAGTTCAATTCCCATAGAATGCCCCCCTTTCGGTTAATTAAGATACTATAATTCAGATTATGCAGGGGCAGTAAAAGTGTGCATAAATAAATCATGTCAGGCTATTTCTATTCGATTTAAATAGAAATCAAGGCCTCAAACAAGTAGGTTATTTTATAACTTTTCTTCGAATATATTATAAATAGCTTATAATATAGAATTCTAATATATTAAGAAAGGGTGATATGAATGGACAATATGGAAATGTTTCTTCTTTTAGGCGGTGTAGCTTCATTACTATTTTTTATCTTCGCAATTATCATGTATGTATTTTTAGCAATTGGTCTTTATGGTTTAGCAAAAACCGAAAATACAGGAAATGAATGGTTTGCCTTTGTTCCTATTCTTCAGTTTTATATCGTTGGTAAGATTCTTAAAGAAATCAAAATTAGTACTTATACAATTCCACAGCTTGAGCTGGTACTTCCACTAACGCCCATTGCAGTCTTTATTGTAGGAAGTATTCTGGGAGTCGTTCCGCTTCTTGGGGGACTGTTGAGCTTAATACTGAATATTGCATCTGCCATATTCTATATTATGGTTATGTTCAATTTCTTTAAGCGATATAAGGGCAGTCAAGCTACATTAATGACAGTTCTCAGCGTTGTCTTGCCTTTCATGGGTCCAATATATGTTTTCAACTTAAGAAATGCAAGACCCTTATAAGTGATTAAGCAAAAGTATCAAGCATCAAGCTTTTTGGCTTGATGCTTGATACTTTTTTGCAATATATGGAATAAACAGGCAATAATGCTTGACAATAATGCAAATTGATTATATTATTTTAGAGAATTACTAAGCTTCGTAATGATGCCTATGAATGTCATTTATTGGCGGACAAGCCATATAATTATATAAAGGAGTTGAATGTGTTTTATGAGTAGTAAATATGTTTACCTGGTATTTGCTAAAACAGGTACTTGGCTTTCAAGAATCCTATATGCATTTTCCGGAATAAAATATGTTCATTCTTCTATAAGCTTTGATAACAGCTTTACAAAAATGTATTCCTTTGGCAGAATCAATCCGAACAATCCCTTTTCCGGAGGTTTTGTACAAGAAAGCTTATTTGATGGCGTTTATAAAAAATTCCCCAAAAGCGAATGCATGATTTATAAAGTTAAAATAACAGAAGAGCAGTATTATGCTCTTGAAGATCAGATTAATAGCTTTATGAATGAAAAGGACAGGTATAGATATAATTTTCTAGGCCTTTTTGGCATTCTTTTAAATATGCCGATAAAAAGAGAAAATCATTATTTCTGCTCTCAATTTGTTTCAAAAATTTTAATGGAAAGTAATGTCTATGACTTTGAAAAAACACCGGAGCTTATAAGGACAAATGACTTATTTCAAATTAAAAACAAAGAAATCATTTGGGAAGGCTTCGCTAATGAGTATTGTATCGTGCCAGGCAATTTATAGAGTCTCTGTTTTTTAATGGTAACATTCCTTATATTTCAATCTCTACAGGATCTTCCTCTGATTGTATGAGCATCCATTCTAATTCTTCTTCACTTGTATCTGCTATTTTATCTATAGACATTTTCATATACCTTCCATGGGCAGTTGCAGCAATCTCACCATTAGGCAGCAATAATTCACCTGTGCCCTCAAATATTCTCCTTGAATCCTTCGTAATTCTTCCCACTGCCTTTAGTTCAATATTTAATGGAACGGGCTTCTTGTAGCTAATATTGAGTTCAATTGTAACCCCCCATATCTTACTATCCGCTACCATGATTGCTCTACCTATTGTTTCATCAAGTATTGCACCTATGATACCTCCATGAAGTCTTCCAGGATAGCTTTGATGCCCTTCCTGCGTTTTAAATATAGAAACCACTTCTCCATTTTCCAACTCGTAAAACGAAGTCTTTAGTCCAAAATCGTTTTTCATTCCACATACCAAGCACAATTTGCTATTTTCTTGTTTCCCTGTAACTTTGTATTTCATCGAATCTTTGCCTCCTAAAAAATATCATAATAAAATGATATCACATCCATGGTGAGAAGATCAGCTTGCACCACAATATTTTTGAATAATTGGCTATCGATATTCTGAAAATAATCTTAGCCTATTAATATCTATTGTCTAAATTGCAGGAGGGAATATGCACAGTATACTTGAAACCTCAGTAAGAACCTTAGTTGGATTTACAATACTTTTAATTTTAACCCGTTTACTTGGCAAAAAACAGTTGGGACAGTTAACGATTTTTACTTATATTACAGGAATCGCTTTAGGCAATATGGCAGGAGATATGGTCGTACATAGAGATATAAAGCTGATCGATGGTATGGCCGGACTCACTGTATGGGCATTTTTAACATTTATTGTTGAGCTGATAAGCGTAAAGTCTTCTAAAGCGAGAGTTCTGCTGGATGGTGAACCGACTATCGTTATTAAAAAAGGAATAATCATGCAAAATGAATTAAGTAAAAACAGATTAAATATGGATGATCTTACAATGCTTCTGAGAATCAATAATGTTTTTTCCATTCATGACGTGGATTATGCCATACTGGAGCCAAACGGCCAGTTAAGCGTATTAAAGAAATCCGTACTTGAATCCGTCACAAAAAAAGATATGCAGATTCAGCCGGATCATCGAGAATATTTGCCCACGGAGATTATTGTTGATGGAAAATTGGTGAGTAAAAACATGAAAGAACTAAATCTCAATAATGAATGGTTAAATCAACAGCTCACACAGATAGGTTTAGACTCAGTTAAAGATGTATTTTTCGCTGAGCTGCAAAGTGACGGAAGTCTTCATATAAGCAAGAAAACGAATTCATTATAATAGGCTGAATATCATAGGCGGGGGTAATCTAAGTCCCTCCCTAATTCTGTTAAATAACTCTTTTTGAAATTCTAAAAAAACTATTGATTATATCCCATGAATGTTTTACAATGAACATAGTTCATATGATCATCGTTCATAACTGGAAAGAAGGTAAAATCATGGCAAGAATAATTGAAAACCCACATCAACTCATATTGGATACAGCAAAAAATATTTTATTTACCAAAGGGTATTCAGAGTTAAGCATGCGAAATGTGGCAAAGGAATGTGACATTGCAATAGGGACAATCTATAATTATTTTCCTACCAAAAGAGATTTAGTCGTAGAAATGATGTCCGGATATTGGAGAGCATATTTCGCCATATTTGAAGGTGTAGTTCAGGAGGATATCCCATTCTTTCTCAAGCTTCAAACTATTTTTGAAGAGCTTGAGACCTTTATCAAAACCTTTAAGGAAGTTTGGCTCAGACCGGAATTATATCAAACGCCTGACTATGTTGAGAATGGGCTTAAAAAAGAAAATCTTTATATGGAAAGACTGGTCAAGAGGTTCGAAGACTTTCTATTAACAGAGTCATCCAAACCGAATCCAGAAATTACACTCAAGCTTGACTCTTATGAAACAGCTAAATTTATATTGCTTAACTTTATTACAATCATTCAAATGCCTACATTTAAGTACAGCTCTTTCCAAGTGTTTTTAAAAGAATTGCTGCAGTAATGCCAATTTTTTTGAACTTAAATGAACAATGTTCATATGAAAATAATTAAAAATATTATACAATTATAGGAGGCTACATGATTATTTATTCAGTTATTTTTATGCTATTGGCATTAACCTTTTATTCTGTAGGTGTATGGAGTGAAAAGGAACAAGGCACATTAAAGAAATGGCACTTAACCGTATTTTGGATAGGATTGATATTTGATACTGTAGGAACAACCATTATGAGCAGGATAACAAACGGTGGCTTTGAACTGAATTTCCACGGTATAACAGGGGCGCTGGCCATTGCTTTGATGATGTTCCATGCCCTGTGGGCTACAATTGTTTTAATTAAAAATGATACAGAAATGAAACTAAAGTTTCATAAATTCAGTATTTTAGTATGGCTTATTTGGTTAGTTCCTTTTATTTCAGGTGCAATCTATGCAATGATATAAGTAAGTATTATGTTTATTATCTTAGCATAATACAATGCTATTCAATCATAAAAATTTACTCTATTTTTAAATTTGAATGCTGGAAAAAATATGGTATAATAGTACCGGGATATATTTGTCCCTGCGGGATTATTATCGTCCCATAAATATCGTGAATATATCTCCTGGTTTCTGTTCGAGAGCTATAGGAGTATAAATCAGATATAAATAAAGTAATATGGAGGCGGGTTTCACATGTTAGTTTCAGCAAAAGAAATGTTAATCAAAGCCAGAGATGGGAAATATGCAATTGGTCATTTCAACATCAACAACCTGGAATGGGCTAAGGCAGTCTTGTTAACTGCCAAGGAAAACAATTCACCAGTAATACTCGGTGTATCGGAAGGTGCAGGCAAGTACATGGGTGGCTATAAGACCATTGTTGGAATGGTAAAGGGCTTAATTGAAGAATTAAATATTGATGTTCCGGTGGCAATACACTTAGACCATGGCAGCTATGATGGCGCTTTAAAGACAATCGAAGCGGGATTTTCTTCCGTTATGTTTGATGGCTCTCACTACGCTATTGAGGAAAATATCGAGAAAACAAAAGAAATCATCAGAATAGCCGGAGAAAGAGGTATCTCTGTTGAAGCAGAGGTAGGTTCAATCGGTGGCGAAGAAGACGGTGTTATAGGTGCAGGTGAGGTTGCAGATCCAGCGGAATGTAAGCGAATTGCTGATTTAGGTGTTGATATGCTGGCAGCAGGTATCGGCAATATTCACGGTAAATACCCAGCTAACTGGAAAGGCTTGGACTTTGAAGCCTTAGCTGCGATAAAGGAAGTCACCGTAAATGTACCGCTGGTTTTACATGGAGGTACAGGAATTCCGGAAGATATGATTAAAAAGGCTATATCCCTAGGTGTTGCAAAAATCAATGTGAACACAGAGTGTCAATTAGCTTTTGCTGCAGCTACTCGCAAATATATAGAGGCAGGAAAAGATTTAGAAAGCAAGGGCTTTGATCCACGCAAGCTTCTGGCACCAGGTTTTGAAGCAATCAAAGCCACAGTTAAAGAAAAAATGGAATTGTTCGGTTCAGTGAATAAAGCATAATTAAATAGATGAAAAAAGCCATGTTCAGCAGCAAACAGCTTCTGAACCTGGCTTTTCTTTTTATGCAATCTATATTATTTAAAGATTAAAGCTTTAAGCATATTTTCCGCTGGATCGCTCATATATTGCAAACGGCTCATCATTATTATAGGGAACTATGTTTTTCACATATTGAATATAGGAACATGACTTGTAGAAAACCATCTGGCTGAGAGATGTTGAGATTCACTTAGAAAATTTTATGCAGTTCGGCATGATATCTATGGACGAGCAATATAATATTCCATACCGAAATTTTTTATAAGATATTCTAATGATGGTAGGTGGAATCATGTTAGAGGATTTATACGCACTATTATTGGACAAAATCAAGGGTGGTCAAAAATGCATCATGTTAACATATCTGGATTTCCTCAGGGATAGACAGGGTTCTATTATGAAAAAGGTTCTCTTGACCGGTGTGATTGAACCTTTTGCGCCCAAACCCCGCCTAATTGTCTTTGGTGGCGGACATATAGCCAAACCCCTGTCAGAGATTGCAGCAAGAGTAGGCTTTTCAGTTACTGTTGTTGATGATAGGCCCTTCTTCGCCAATGCGGAGCGTTTTCCTAATGCAGACCAGGTACTCTGTGAAAGCTTTGAAAAATGCTTTCAGCTAGTTCATTTAAGAAAATCTGATTATGCGGTTATAATAACAAGAGGGCATAGACATGATGGCGTGGTTCTCCGGAGAATTTTAGAGTATGACCTTAGCTACATTGGCATGATAGGATCAAAGCGCAGGGTAAGTGCAATGAGAGAGGAATTCATAAGCGAAGGCTTTGATAAAGTGAAGCTTGATAGGGTGAATGCTCCCATTGGCCTTGATATTAGTGCGATTACACCTGATGAAATCGCCATATCCATAGTATCACAGCTTATAAGTTATAAAAATAAAGCCTCTATGAATAAATATGGCAAGAGTTTCTCCTTTCCTGAGCTTGATGTTGAAGTAATGGAAAAAGCAGTTCAAAAACAATCACCGCCTAAAGCCATTATAACCATATTATCATCTAAGGGCTCTGTTCCCAGAAAAGCGGGCGCTAAAATGATCGCTTACTATGATGGCGGGACAATTGGAAGTATTGGCGGAGGCTGCAGTGAGGCTGGTGTCTTAAGGAAGGCTAAGGACATCATGTTAAACAAGGGCTTTTTAATTGAACATGTTGATATGACTGGCGATGCAGCTGAAGCTGAAGGCATGGTATGTGGAGGTACAATGGAGGTTCTTATTGAAGCCTTTTAAAATCATATAGTTTTAAAGTCAATTCATGTATGTTAAAATCAAAATGTTGGTATTAATAATACAAGGAGTGATTGTAATGAATCCATTTTTAAAGAAGCTTGTTGATCAAAAATTTATGACTGAAGGTCACGCTAATTATATTGAGGAAGCAGTGATGAGGAAGGACTCCTTCGTCATTTCTGGGCATAAAGGCTTTGGAATCCTTCCACTTATGGCTACAATCAGTACGGTAGCCAAGGCTAATTTTAGAATTAAACAGGTGAAAGGCTTTGAAGACCTTAAGGAAGAAGCAGATTATTATATCATTGCAGATCTCAGCGATATTGATTATGCAAAGCTTATAGCAGATAGCATGCTATTACCGAAGGCATCCTTTATAGCCCTTAAGGACCCTGACCATCCATATTCCATCC
Source organism: Clostridia bacterium (assembly GCA_029256325.1). Taxonomy (GTDB): domain Bacteria; phylum Bacillota; class Clostridia; order Lutisporales; family Lutisporaceae; genus GWB2-37-7. The sequence goes on along the minus strand of JAQSYD010000003.1, from coordinate 39,833 downwards.
TTAAGCTGCTGTCAGATGTATATAAGGCAAATGGCGATACATCAAAGGTTTATCAGGTTGTTGAATGTATAAAGGTCGATGGTGAAAAACAGCTTGGTAAAATTACTCAAATGAAACTTAATGATAATGGAAAAGTTATAAAGACTGATTTCACTGAATAGTAAATTTATTTATAATTATTCTTTCTCTTTCAAATGAATCAGGTTTTTGAGATAATGAAATTAACCGGTTAATCTCTTTGAAAGGGGCTGATTGTAAAAAATGATTGATAAGGTGATTTCTAACTAATATATGGGAGGTGCTTTGCACCTCCCATATTATTTATGCTATATAAATATCTGTTTCTAAGAGCTCCATATTTTCTTTCAGCAGCCTAATAAATTCTTCTGCTATAAATGGATCAAACTGACTTCCCGAACATCTTTTCAGCTCTTCAAAAGCACATTCTACATTCATTGCATCTTTATATTCTCTTTTGTGGGTCATAACATCAAAAGAGTCTATCACATTGATGATCCTTGCAAGTATTGGTATTTCTTCTCTGTTTAAACCATTAGGGTAACCCGTACCATCATACCTCTCATGATGGCTTAATATTTCAAAAGCAATATGTGATAATTCAGGAGTAGATTTTGCAATTCTATATCCGATCTCCGTATGGCTTTTCATAATCTCCCACTCCTCACTTGTCAGCGAAGAAGGTTTCAATAGTATTTGCTCAGGTATCCCAATCTTACCAATATCATGTAATAAAGACAGGAGCTCAATTTCATCCAGTTTATCCTGTGACAATCCTAGTCTTTTACCTAATCTCAGACTTAAATTCTTAATTCGCAGCGTGTGCTCTTCCGTCTCACTATGCTTTTCATGCAGTGTTCTCAAAAGTGAGCTTATGGTGGCATTTCTTGAGCTATTATTCTCCATAAGCTTATTTCTGTACATTCTCTTCTCTGCCAGACTCATTACAAATTCTGAACTCAAACCATATTCACCTTTTTCAGCATAACCTAGTGCAATGCTTATCTTAAAATGAAACTCTGATATTTGTCCAACAGCTTCCTTTATCTTATTAACAAGATCCGCTACATACGCATTATCCTGATTCATAATTAATATAATAAATTCATCTCCGCCCCATCTTGAAACAATATCATTTGCTCCGCAAAGCTCTTTGATTACATTGCTTACTGCACAAATCAGCTTATCCCCTTCAACATGCCCTATGCTGTCATTAACGGTCTTTAAGCCATTTAGGTCTCCCATGATTATAGAATATCGTGATTTTTCATCCTCATCTAAAAGCTCAAGTTGTTTTTCCATATAAGCTCTGTTCTTTAATCCCGTAAGCTTGTCGGAATAGCTTAAAAATAATATTTCTTCCTCATAATTTTTTCTAGCTGTTATATTTGCTAATGTACTGATCACTCTAATTGGCTTGCTCTGTTCATCCTTTTCCGCAATTTTTCCCCTTTGCTGTACCCACATGATTTCTCCAGATCCTCTAATAACCCTGTATTCTACCGCAAAGTATTCAACTTCTCCATTAATAACCTTATAATATTTGCTCTTCAGGCTTTCCAAGCAATCAGGGTGTATCTTTGAAATAAAATCATGATACAGCTTGTTTCCATCTTCTTGAGTATAACCCACCAAGCTTTTCCATTCAGAGCTAATGTACACTTCCTTCTTTTTTACATAGAAATCCAAATATCCATCGTTGGTGGCTTCCATGATATGACGGAACATAAAATCCTTTTTCTTCATATCTTTATAGGCAGTATTCAGCTCCATAAGCATTTTATTGATGGATTCTGCCAGTTTGTAAAATTCATCGCTGCCTGACATCTTCAAGGATAATGTCGTATCCTTTGATGCGGCAACTGTATTCATAAAGGTGTCCACCAAGAAAAGCCTATTTAAAATATATTTGTTTAAAATGATTGACATAAAGAGTATCAGTACTCCGATTGAAACTAAAAAGCACATCATAAAGATATTGAAATAATAGCTTATAGCCTTATAGTTGCTTAGCTCCCTAACGATTGAGACAAGGATGGAGGGATTTCCATTTATATCCTTCATTGCTCTGTATGCTTCTACGAACTCATGATTCATCTCTGTTATTTGAATGTCCTCCGACAATTCATAACTGCTGTCATAGGCTCCAAAATCTATTTTAATATTGGCTACATTTTGGATATAGCCTAACAAACCTTCATTAATCTCACGGACAAATATCAAGTTACCGTTGCTTTGCAATTCATTGCCTGAGTCCGTAACATATGCTGAAGCAATCATAAAAACCTTATCATTGATTAAATGCAGCCCTACATTCTCATCTTTTATATCAAGCCTGACAATTAGATCTGTTAAATCCTCTAATATACCCTGATCCATCTGCAAGGTCTTATTGTAGATGATATCCCCTTCTGCATTTAAATAAATCATCATTTTCAGATTCAGTGTTTTTAAAGTACTATCCTGAAGATTTGATTGTATATATTCTGCATTCGAATTATTGATGAATTCATAAGTATCATCCCAATATGCCCAATCCATAAGGGTACTCTTCAAATTTTCTTTTTCATTATTGATCACGAAATCTATTACTTCAAATTTTCTGTTTATTTCCTCTTCCTGCTGCTTATGTATATATCCAAAATACGTAAAATTAAAAATGAAATAGGTTAATACTATTAGAACTAAGGCACTTAGACTTCCAATTAAAAGAGCTTTATATTTAACCTTCATAACCTGTTCCCCCTCGGTTATTCCTATGTCTTTATCTTATTTGTCTATCTGGATAACAGAGAATATGTACAAACCGATATCCCCCATATTCTATAAGTTATAAACTATTATATATAAATTTTCAGTTATTGTAAATAATGGCTATTCTCTTTTGATATGTTTTATCTAATAAGAATTATTATACATTATAGGCAGAATTTTCTAACAATTTCATCCACTGAATGATCGATACCTTACCCCCCTTTTTATGGTGTTGTTGGAACTTTTGTATTTTAGTCTCGTCATAAAGGTATAACAATTAGTAACCTGATTAATTAAGGAGGACTATGGTATGAGTAAAAAAATAATAGTAGTAAGCATTTTAGCAATTGCATTGACATTTAGCGCTTTGTGGGGAGGAATGTCCTTAGTAAATTATGCCGATACACCGCAAGCACCACAGAAAACAATTTCAGTTAGCTCAGAGGGCACAGTAAAGGTAAAGCCTGATATGGCACACATCAATGTTGGTGTTCAGACAGAAAATCAAAGTTCAAAAGTGGCGCAGCAAGAAAATGCAGCAAAGATGAACAAGGTTATGGACGTTGTCAAAGGATTAAAAATTGCAGAGTCCGATATCAAAACTTCTCAATATACAATTTACCCCATGGAGAGATATGATGAGAAAGCTCAGCGCTCCTATGTAATAGGCTATCGAGTAATCAATACAGTAGAAATAGCAATAAGAGATATTTCAAAGGTCGGAGCAGTTATTGATGCGGTAACAGCAAATGATGCAAATACAGTTTCTAACATCCGCTTTACAGTAGCCGATCCGGATAAGTACTATCTACAAGCCTTAGAAAATGCTACATCCAAAGCGAAAGCAAAAGCTGAAGTTTTGGCTAAGCAGTTCGGAATCAAAATTGGTTTACCATCACAGATTAATGAAACAAGCGGTGGCTACTATCCTCCAATCATGTATTCCTCAATGGATAGTATGAAAGTAATGGCTGAAGCGGCCCCTGCAACAAGCATTTCTACAGGGGAATTAGAAATAAAAGCTTCTGTAGGCCTAGTTTACACCTACTAATAAAGTAATAATAAATGCCGGGTATTAAAAGAATTCTGCTTAATACCCGGCAACCTGTTTTTCATTCTTATACCACCGTCACCGATGCTCTCGGTATAGATAACTTCTAATTCAACTAACTTAAATTAGAAGTTATCATAACCAGCAACCATATTTTAGTAATTATATGATGGTATATGCATTAATTACGTTATATACTATTATAGATAAGTATTTGATTTATAAGGGGGAGAAGATATGACCGACAGAGATAATAAGGGCTTGGTATGGATTATTGTATCACTTGTACTCGCAGCCGGGCTGGTTTTATCATCCTATGTCATCACCATGGGAATTAAGGAAATTAAAGGCCCACAGAACGCTTTGTCTGTAAAAGGCTCAGCCAAAAAACAGATTACTTCAGATCTAGTGGTATGGACCGGCTCTTTTAGTACACAAGCTCCCATTCTTTCAGATGCATATAAGAGTCTGAAGGACAGTGAGGAAAAGGTAAAAAAATATCTGACAAGTCAAGGACTTCATGAGAAAGATATTATTTTTTCATCTATTAGTACCAGTACATATTATGTAGCACTTCCAAATGGCATGTATTCGAATCAAATTGATAGTTATCGGTTGTATCAGAGCGTTGAAATCCGATCCAGTGAAATCGGAATGATTACTGATATCTCTAGAAAGGCAACAGATTTGATAAATGAAGGTGTGGAATTTCAATCAAATGCACCACAATATTTTTATACAAAGCTTGCCGACTTGAAAATCGATATGATTGCATTAGCAACTCTAGATGCAAAAGCAAGAGCTGAGAAAATGCTCTCTGCTACAGGAAACAAGACCGGAAAGCTAAACTCCGCCAATGTTGGCATATTTCAAATAACACCTTTATATTCAGGTGAGATTTCAGATTATGGAATCAATGATACTTCTTCCATAGAAAAAGAAATCACCTCAGTAGTAACGTGTGAATTTGAAGTAAAATAGAAAATCCCATAATAGGGGAAGGCTTGAATCGCTCATACCTTCCCCTATCATTCAATTCCCTGTTAAATTCCTATGGAGTAGATATCAGAGAATTCAACGCTAATTCTTTCGATATGAGCTTGTTTTCCGAAGGTATTATTTTGTACCTCCGTCTCTTCAACCATTTTATATGGCAGATTAATAATAAAGTGTGTCCCTATCCCCATCTTACTTTCAAATGTAATTGTACCACCATGCATTTCAACTAAGGACTTTACAAGATTCAGTCCTATTCCACTACCCTCATGCTGTCTGGTAAACATTTCATCTACTTGACAAAATCTTTGGAATATCAGATTTTGCTTATTCTCTGGTATACCAATTCCGTTATCTTGTACCTTAATGCATATTCCATTGTCCCTATTGCAGATATTCACGAATATCTCTCCACCCTTTGGTGTAAACTTTATAGCATTTGAGAGTAGATTAAGCATAATTCTTTCTATCTTTTCATCATCACAAGCCATAAATTTTTCCTCAATATCGGTATGAAATACAAGCTTTATGCCTTTATTCTCTATATAATCCGATACGGATAATGTAATTTCCCTAACAACATTTACGATATTGCAATTTCTTAAATGTAATTCGAAAGCCTTCGCATCTATTTTAGAAATATCTATAAGATTATTTACGATTCTCAGCAATCTAAAACAGTTTTGCTTCATGGTGGCTATATTTCTAATAATCTTTTCCATACTATTATTATATTGATCTTTGCTTAGATAAAGCTCAACCAGCTGTACAGAACCAAGAATTACATTTAGTGGTGTTCTCAGCTCATGAGAAATGTTTGAGAAGAACTCTGTTTTCATCTTATCAGTCTCCAGCATCTGATTAATGTTTTCCTTTAGCTCCCCAGCTTCTTTCTTGTCTGTAACATCTGTCATCACTCCCACGATACCCATAGGAACTCCACTTTCATCAGTAAAAACTACCTTATTAAAAATAAAATTTCTCATGCTTCCATCATTAAATTTAATAGCTTCTTCATATATCTGTTTATCTAAATTCGCTATTAGTTCATTATCTTTTTTTCGATGAACATCTGCTATATTTTGATCTAATATGTCATAAACAGTTTTTCCGATCAATTCACTATTCTTAATACCCACCGTGTCTTCATAAGCTCGGTTGCAGCCTATATATCTATGATTTAAGTCCTTAAAAAAGATTGGACTTGGCGCTGTATCCATTAGGCTTTGTAAAAGCGTCAGCTTTTTTTTAAGTTCTTTCTCTATATTTTTCCTTATTTCTATTTCATCCCTGAGTTCCTTATTGGTTTTTCTTAGTGCATCCGCAAATGTTCCAAAATAGTATGCCGTTAAATAATATGCTGCGGAGCCTAAGAGCATTGCAAGCATTCCTTGTCTATAATCAACATTTATTCCTAAAGCAAAATTGATATATCCAAAGACTACCCATAGTGTAGCAGTAATCAAACCGTCCTTGAGACCAATTTTTATACAGCTTATTATGATAAAAACAAGTCCAAGAATCCCTTTTATGGACATTGGTATGAAAGGCAGTATATTTATTATAAACATAAACGCATAAAAGAAAATATAGGCCTTTTTCATGTAAATCCCCCCCGGTTACATTTTTCAAATGTATATTACCACAAATTACTGAATTTTCCTACAATTATCTTTAAGCATCGACAATAATTTTGCTCATTTTCATTCTCATTCAAATTATCACGTTAATATATTAAAAGGGTCAGAAATGCATCATTCATTTCTAACCCCTTATTTGCTTCTATATAAATATTAATTCCCTATATCCAACACAATCTTATAGCTTCCATCGCCTTGCTTTTGCCAAACTGTCGTGTACTTTCCCGTTGAAATAGCCTCATTTCCGTCATCCTCTGTATATTTTCTTACATACTTTCCATAGGTATATCCGATACTTCCATCTTCTGAGATTTTAGCATCTATAGGCTCCCACCTAAGTGAATAGCTTGGAAGAGAAAAGGATTTGATCATTGCATTATAAATTGCCTCTCTACCTTTGATATCCTCCCCTTGCGAAGCGACCATAACACCATCCTCGGCGAAATATGAAACCCAAGTCTCCAATCCCCCTATAGATGTATCCCTATCAAACTGTCGATCTAACTCTAAAAGACGATGCTTCAGTTTTTTATCTTCTTTCATTGAATGCCTCCTTGCTCTTTATTAATAAGCCCAATTAACGTCAAATTGAATTTATCTATTTTTGAATAAGCAGCAATTTGATTTACTCCTTGATATGTGTATTTTATAAGCCCCATATCTCCTAAATCAGCTATATTTTTCAGGGCATCAACAGGTATTGGCATTCCAATAAGTGCTTTATCCGGATGCATCAGCAATATCCCATTCTGATCAGTGATCATCACATTCCCGTTTTTTCCCAAACTAATCTCTTTTATTTCTTCAACAATGAAACCTAAATTTAAATCTACAGAAAGAACACCTTTTATCTCATTATTATGATGCATGGGAAGAGAAAGTGTAATGAGAACTTCGCCAGTAGCTATATCCACATAAGAATCACTCCAAGTAAATTCATTTTTTTGAACAGCATTTGTATACCAAGATCGACTAGTAGGGTCATAACCCTCAGGAAGCTCCATTTCAGGATATATGTACATCCTTTTATCTGCAGTTCCTAAAAATATGGCTTTTATTTCTTGATTTGTCTCTTTATAGTCTTGAAATATCTTGCGTGCAGCTTCTACAACTTCTTTGTCTTCGCCTTCCAGAAGCTTCTGTATTTCAACACTCTTGCTTAAAGTATCTATACGCTCTTCAAAATCTCCTGCGGACTTCGCAATGGATTGAGCTGCCTGTTGTATTTTTTGTTCGCTCTGCTTCATTAAATGCTCTGAAGCCTTCTTGCTTTCTTGCCTAAGCGTCAGGTACCGATATGATGCAAAATATATTGCTGCCACAAAGGAAATTAATATCAGAACAGCAACAACTATTACGAGAATGAGGCATCCATTTGCTTTTTTCTTATGCCCTTTTTTACTTATTTCGGTCAATATATCCAACTCCTATAATATAAAGTTATTACTCTATTCCATAAAATAGTGGAAAATACCTCCTAAAAACAAAATACTCTTATATGGATTATTCTTTACCGGTCTATAAAAAAAGGACGACAACCAGCTTATTGTTTCAACAGTATCAATAAGCTGGTTGTCGCAATAGATACCATCCTTCACGGTAAGTATCCTATCATTCTATATTACTCCAATACCTCTATATATCCTTCTGTTCCATTTACTCTAATTCGCTGTCCATCCTTGATCAGCTTTATAGCATTTTCTACTCCTACTACGCCTGGGAGACCGTATTCCCGCGTAATGACAGCACCGTGCGTTGTGAAACCTCCCACTTCGGTTACCAGACCTTTTATGTTTACAAAAAGTGGAGTCCAGCTAGGATCAGTAAACTGGGTAACTAAAATATCCCCCGCTTCAAGCTTCGCCTCATCCACAGATAAAACCACCCTTGCACGTCCTTCCACCACGCCGCTGGAAACTGCAATACCCGGCAGAGCTCCTTTTGGTATATTTTCTGAGGCTATGGCACAGGATGGAACAAAGCCATCGGAAGTAATAATGCGAGGAGGCGTTAATTTTTCATAGTGGATATAATTTGCTTTTCTAGCTTCAATGATTGAGTTATCCAGCTTATTTGTCTTTACAACTTGACATAGCTCATCAAAATATAAATAGTAAATGTCTTCACGATTGCAAATAACACCTTTGGCAGCCAGCATTTCCGCCTCTTTCATCAAAGCCTTCTTATAAACCTGGTATCGACGGACAATATAATATTTAGGATATTCACGACAGCCTATGAAATTACGAAGCAGACTGATGCTTTTAGCAATTTTTTTGGCTTTCTTATTACCGCCAGACAAAGCCTTCACTCTGCGTATAAGTTCTGCTTCCTTCTCTTTCGCTTCCTGTCTGCCTTTTTTGAACCTTTCAACATGTCTGCCCGGCTCAAGTACGCGTATATTGTTGAGCAGCATTGGAATAAGCTGTGTAGGCTGCTCTTCCCATCGCGCTTTGGTGATATCTATCTCTCCGGGACAACGCATACCATATTTATCTAAGAATACTTTGAATGCCTTATAAACTTCATTGCCACCGGGAAGTGTAAGCATTTTTTCAAAAAATCCTTCGTCGCTAGGCTCATTGGAGATATATGTCAATATCTTAGGGTATTTACGAATCTCATCCGCTAATTCGCACAATGCAAAGCTCATCTCAGTGGTAACATTATGCTCCATTGATTTTGAAAGAGTATCGGCTACATTTTTCTCTCCTAACAGCTTCTCTACATTCTTATTCAGTGAATCATTGACCATGATCCCTGCAATGATTGCCCCCAGCATTCTTGCATCATAGGACATTGCAAGCAGCTTTTCACGATCCTCACGTATAAATTCAAGGGCTTGCTCTCCAGATAGTTTTGATAGCTGCTGGTCTATTCCATGAAACTCTTCCTCAAATTCTGCCAGCAATTCATCAATGATAGCAGGATTGTTTTTCTTGCTGATCTTTATTGCCTGTAGAATAGATGCCCCTGTAATTACCCCACCCTTTAAGTTTCTTTTGCCCTTAGGAAGAGAAGCCATAAAAGCTTTATCTTCCATCAACTTTTTAACCGCACTAAGTATGAGTGGATCCTGTTTTCCCGTCGCCATCAATACGCGTTTTTTTCCCATGGCAGAGGCCATATCATGGGTGATATCTGCATATAGTCTTCCACCGGATTTATCCAAAGAGAATTGTGAAATCATCTCAAAGAAAGACATTCCCAAGGGTTTGATAGCATCTGTCATCATTTGAGTGTGCCCGATTGACATATATATTCGGGGATTTCTAACATCTATTGACTGTGGAATAGGAAATAGTGTAGTAATCGGACGGCTCTGCACGATATAAAAATCGTTGTTGGCAAAGCACCATTCTATATCCTGAGGGTAATTAAAATAAGCTTCAATTCTTTTGCCTATAGCAGCCAGGTGCTCTATATGATTATCTGACAGTGCCGCCCGCTTCTGCCTGTCTGCCTCAACCTTCATTTCCTCTACTCCGCCGTTTTGGGAAGGCTTGATCTCCAGCTTTTGTGTGCCAATATTCTTTTCAATAATCTTACCAGCCTGCACCTTGTAATTATCCGGATTCACCAGTCCTGATACCAGTGCTTCACCCAACCCGAATCCTGCATCTATAGATAATGTCTTCCTGTCAGAATTCATTGGATCAGCTGTAAACATGATACCGGATACCTCTGACATAATCATTTTCTGAACGACTACTGATATAAATACCTTTTTGTGATCAAAGCCGTTTTGTATACGATAGATTACAGCACGGTCTGTAAAAAGTGATGCCCAACATTTTACTACATGGCGCAGGACTTCAGTCTTCCCTTTTACATTTAAGTAAGTGTCCTGCTGACCTGCAAAGGATGCATTGGGCAAGTCCTCCGCTGTAGCACTTGAACGTACAGCATAGGCTTCATTTTCTCCATGCAAGAAAAGAGCCTTTTCAATTTCATTTTCAATATCCTTTGAAATTACAAGTTTTTCAATAGTAGAACGAATTTCACTGCTTATTTCAGAAGTCAGTTCCCTATTGTCGGATTTAAGTCCGCTCAACTTATCAATCATTACTTCTAGTTCTATGCTGCTTTCTATAGATTTTCTGTAAGCCTCCGTTGTAACACAAAAGCCGTCAGGCACGCGTAATCCTTCAATTCTGGATAGCTGTCCTAGGTTTAAACCTTTGCCTCCAACGGCCATCAGCTTTGTTTTGTCTATCTCTTTAAAGTTTAATACATAAGCTTTCATACAATCCCTCCAAAAGTTTTGAAATATTTCCGCTTTAATTTCATAATATAACTTTACAATAACCTTGTCAATAAGTTTTGAAATGATCATTGATAAATTTCATAACTATTGGTATACTAAATATGGGTGATAAGTATGAATGGTTATGAGAGAAGAACACAAGCAAAAAAAGAAGCAATCATTAATGCCGCTCGAGAGCTTTTTGCTGCACGGGGCATAACAGATGTCGGAATAAGCGAAATCGCTGCAAAGGCCAATGTTTCACAAGTATCGATTTATAATTACTTTGGCGACAAAAATACCCTTGCCAAAGAAACGCTCATTTCTTATCTGGATAAAGCAATAACCGGATATGAGGAAATTTTAGAAAGAGATATTCCTTTTTTAGAAAAGCTCATGCTCATTATGAATAAAAAACAAGATTATATAATTGAATTAAGCCGCTCACATTTCAGCAAGTATGCATGGGAAGATAAAACGCTGCAGCAGGTATATAAGGACGCTGCTACCGTAAAGGCAGTTGCTGTATACACAAGATTCATCGAGCTTGGTAAAAAGGAAGGTGCTATTGCAGAAGACATTCCGAATGATGCAATTTTAGCATTTCTTTTTTCATCAGTTGCGATCATGCAGCAGCCTGATTATCTTAAAACCAGTTCGGAATATAAAATGGGCATATTACGATTATCCTTATATGGTATGCTGGGAAAAGAAAAGTAACTTTTATAAAAGTAAAAACCCCTTAAATAGTAAACTATTTAAGGGGTTAAATACGCATTAATTAAAGAATTGTGATGTTTTCTGCTTGTGGTCCTTTTGGTCCGTTTGTTACATCATAAGTAACTCTTTGACCTTCTTGAAGTGATTTGTAACCTTCTGCTTTTATTTGAGAAAAATGTGCAAACACGTCTGTTCCATCTTCTCCTGTAATAAATCCAAATCCTTTTTCTCCGTTAAACCATTTAACTGTACCATTCATAAAATGTATACCTCCAAAATTTTATTTCTTAAACACTTTGTAATAACTCAGCAATAGAATTTTGATATTAATATATTATATTTTTAGTATTAATTAAAATTTATATGTGCCCTATTATTTACCATTTATTTAAGCTATCCTTATAATGCCACATTTTATTACATAAATCAAGTCATTTTAATATATTTATATAAAGAACATCCATTTTTGACCGTCTTTAAATATATTTACATGAACAAACACATAAATGTACAATATCGATACTCGATGTTTTTATTGTTTTTCGATATATTTATATTGATTGTCGAATACAGTAATGCTATAATGCTCTTGAAAGGCTATTAGGAGGATTTTTAAATGAAAAATAATAAATTTTTATATCATTTTACAAAACCGCTGTTAGAATTTATGATTTGCAGTGATATTCTGACGTATGTAGAGGATCATGAGGATGCGTGATAAAATACATAACATTATTTTTTACTGCCTTGTTGCATTGATTTGCATTCTGTTGCTTTCTTGGTATAAAACCGCAAAGGATGATATTATCAGAATTCTACTATTTCCTCATGCAAGACTGACAGAGATCTATTACAACCTTTCCTTCGTTTATGTAAACGGAATAGGATATTCATCTATGGATGGTGCCTTTGCTATTGGTCGTGCGTGTATGGGAAGCAACTTTATTGTGATGATGTTTGCCATGACTGCCTGTTTATTTGCAAAGCATTTCGAAGGCGCAGGCAAGCTGATATGGTTGGTGGCAAGTCTGTTTGGAAGCATTGTAGCAGGTGTTTTTATAAGCTGTGTCAGAATCATAGGCTCTGTTCCATTTGTTGCAAATCCTAAATTTGCTCTTTTCCATTCAAGCATAGGTATTTCCTTGTATTTTTTAGCACTTACAGCAAGTTATGCAATATTGAAAAAACTGATTAGGGGTGAAATAAATGAAGAAAGTATTTAGTCCTCTGTTTATTATAGCATTTGTTACCTTACCTCAGCTTTTATCCTTGGGATATTTATCCGCGGCATTTGGTCCCGCAAACATCCAATCATTGACTATTCCTTTAATAACGATATTTTTTATCAACGTCTTATTTGTTATATATGCCTTTAAGCAACACAAGGAAGAAGTCATCCATACAAAGGTTTTTATGGCAATTTCAGCTATATATACAACCATTACAGCCTTGAGTATATTATTTGGTCCCCAGTCTTTTTTCTTAGACGCATCCACCAGCCCCAAGCTAATATATATTACAGCATGTATAGTTTCGGTCATCTATGGCATTATGGGTATTGCATACAATACAACCCCGCCCGGTAAAACCTATGACATTGCAAGATACGTTGTTGGAATCTTTTTTACACCCTTCCTGTGGTTTCTTGGGATCAATTTCATCAGCGGAGTTAACTCAAATGCTATAATACTTATGCTGATTATTGCATCTGTATATTCCTTATTATTTTTTATTATAAAGATATTTTTTATATGGCGGCTGCGTAAAGCACCCTTCTCTTTTGATGCAGTGCCTCAAAAAAGGTATTACATTGCAGTAACTGTCCTTGCGCTTTGCATGCCCTTATTGGGATTGTTAGTAAATCAAACCTTCTCAGACTTTGGCATAGGTAGCATTTCCCCCGGATTATTTGGAGACTTCAGCCACCCTATGTTTTATATAATCGCTGCTTTAAACGGTATTTTGCTTTTGATTCCTCCTGTGAAAAACAAGAGCCTTCGGCTTACCTTATTCTTTCTTAAATCAGCAGGCTATACCTATATACTTTATTTCTTTGTTGTTTTTATTCCTCTGCTGCCCCTTGGTCTTGTAGGAATCATCTTTTATGGTCTTGGGCTGCTTATCCTTGTACCCCTATTTGTTGCGCTTTTGCAAGGATATCATCTGTTTAAAGAATGGGTTATTCTTTCTAAGTTATGGGATACATGGCAAGTTGCCGCTGTATTTTGTATTGGCATTATAGTTTTGCCCTTATGCATCACAGCTACCGTTTGGGGTGATCGAGCAAACTTCATCACTGCTGCACAATATCTTGAACAGAAGGATTTGAATCATTCCGCACCGGTAGATTTGAAGAAGCTTCAAAGAAGCTTAGATAACATAGACGGCAATCTCCAAGCCACAAGAGGAGTGCTTGGTATGTCCTCCAACAATACGCCAATCCTGTCTCAGTTATATACCCGTTTGATTCTGGATGGCAAAATACTTTCACAGAATAACGTGCTGACTTTGGAAAATCTGTTTTTCGATGCAGGACACGATCTTGCTGCAAACAACCTTTCCAATCCGGATATTGTGAATAACAACGTTCGGCTTATAGATGCCCTTAGCGAAACAAGGTTTGATGATAAAGCCGGTGTATATAGAAGCCGGATCAATCTGAAATTGGAAAATGCACCCTATGCAGAAAACGGCGAATACATCACGACCTTTAAATTACCGGATGGCGCCTATATCAGCGATTATTATCTCGATGTGTTTGGCAAACGCAAAGAAGGCTTACTGACAGATCGCCGTGCCGCTTTGTTTATATACAGTAAAATTGTAAATACAAGACGTGACCCGGGTTTGCTCCATTATATAGGTAAAAACACCTTAGAGCTTCGAGTTTTTCCCTTTGCAGCAAATGAAGTAAGGGAAACGGGATTTGAAATCATTCATAGTCAAAGGTTTGATTTAACATTAGACAATAAAATCATCTCTCTTGGTGGTGATGATGCGCAAAAGGAAATAAAGGTGAAGGGTGCTGTTTTACTTCCCGCTGCTGAAAAGGCAGCTTTAAGATCTGTGAAAAGAGAACCCAAATATTATTTTGTCATAGACAGCTCGAACAATAGTGATATACCCTGGCATATAAGCCAAATACAGGCTTACACCAAGGCAAATCAAATAGAAGAGGCAGAAGTGATCTTTGCTTCCTATAAGCTTCAAAAACAGAATCTTGCCGACATGACACAAGCAAAATACGCAGCTGAAGGCGGCTTTAACCTTAATATGGCAGTCAATAATATTTTGAACAGCCATGACAAAAATACGTTTCCTATCATCATAGCGGTATCTGATACGATGCCAAGTGCAGTTTTTCCTCGAAATATTCAACCGTTGTCCGGTAAATTTCCTGAAAGCTTATATTACTACGCTTTAAATCCCAATCTTACATTAACACCTTATACTTACGAAGATAACAAAGCAGAACACGCAGTGGAAGAACCCATTATAACGCCAATCTTGGATTATAACGGAAACTATGTTTTAGACAATAATGAAAATGAATTGGTGTTGACAGATGCCTCTGCAGACAAATTTTTTCCTAGCGGCAATCAGTATGAGGATGCAGTATTACTGGATGTTATACAGCAGAAATCAATGTTGGCTGGTGAAGCAACCTCTGTTGAAATGGTTCGTGCCAGCTTCAGAGCAAAAATACTGACCCCTCAAACAGCCTTTATTGTAGTAGAGACTCCGGAGCAAGAAAAAGAGCTGTTGGATTTACAGGAGAGAATGTTGAACAACAACGAATCAGTTCCTACCGTCACACTTGATGAGCCCCCATTGGAAATATTAATTTTACTTTTTCTTCTTGTAATGTTACTGACAAAACATGATAAAAAGAAACCTCTTCTTAAAAATTAAAAAGTACAAGGGGCCAGGCTTGAAAGGTAGTGTTTCAAGCCTGGCCTCTTGTGCACGGTACCTTTGTTTGAAAATAAGAATATATGATATAATATTTATAATTATGCATTAGTGAAATTATGACCTCAATTCTAGGTAAGTTAAGGTGCGGTGTAATGAATAAATTTCTAAATAGAACAATTCACTTAAAGCTTCAGACTAAAATTATGCTACTTATGATTTTTGTTGTTTTTGTTTCTATCTCTATCACAGTATCATATATTTCAAATTGGAGATCAAATGAAATAAGAGAAGAAATTGAAGCGAATATCATGAATATGGCTACCATCGTTGCCAATTCTCCGGTTGTAATTGAGAATCTTGGAAAATATGATGTGCAATATCGGATACAAGGCTTTGTCGATAAAATACTTCAGTCTTCACAAGATATTGGAATAATTGTTGTTGTAGATATGAACAACATTAGATATGCGCATCCGAACAAAGAAAGAATTGGCAAGGAATTCGTCGGTGGAGACGAGAAAAGAGTTCTTGAAAAAGGCGAAAGCTATATATCCGTGGCAGTCGGGACACTGGGAAGGCAGATCAGAGCTTTTGTACCAGTATACAACCATAATGGCGACCAAACGGGATTTGTAATG
Source organism: Clostridia bacterium (assembly GCA_029256325.1). Classification (GTDB taxonomy): domain Bacteria; phylum Bacillota; class Clostridia; order Lutisporales; family Lutisporaceae; genus GWB2-37-7. Next base: position 23,855 of record JAQSYD010000003.1, on the reverse strand, counting down.
GTTAGTAAAACTATGACCAGCTACAGAGAAGAGATTAACAGATCCTTGAAGATTATGATTGTATCAACTTTTATCGGACTTCTAATAGGCACCATTGGAGCCTTCTTCCTTTCTAGCAACATTAAAAAAACTCTTTTAGGGCTTGAACCCGATGAGATCACGCGTCTCTATATTCAAAGAGATGGTATGCTGGATGCGCTGCACGAGGGCATTATAGCTATTGATGAAAAAAACCATATTACCTTAGTGAACAATTCTGCCATTAAAATGCTCAGCTTGAATGCCGATCGTATTATTGGCAGTGATATACAAGAAGCTTTTCCTTCCTGTAAGTTGGGCGATGTAATCATTTCTGGCAAAGCTGAATACTACAGTGACCATACAATTAATGACACCCTTGTAGTAATCAACAGAGTACCCATAAAGGATGGGGGTAAAATCATCGGAGCTATAGCAACTTTTAGTGATAGAACAAAGGTTAAGCAGCTTGCAGAAGAAATTACCGGTGTTAGGCAAATTGTAGATGCACTAAGAGCCAATAGCCATGAGTTTATGAATAAGCTTCACACAGTTTTAGGTCTTATTGATCTTGGCGAGATCGTGGAAGCAAAGAAATATATTATGAATGAGACAGAACGACATCAAAAGATCCTTACACTTGTTATTAGAAACATAAAGGATCCTGCAATCGCAGGGCTTATCATTGGCAAGACAAGTCGAGCAAATGAACTTGGAATTAAAATGAGGATGGATCGTGAAAGTACCCTTGATAAAAATATAGGGAAAATCGATAGCAGTGCCTTGATTACCATACTAGGTAATTTAATTGAAAACGCCATGGATGCACTAAAAAGCAATATTACAAGCCCAAAACTAATTGAAATATTTATCAAGGAATATAACGATAAAATCATTATTAGAGTAAAGGATAATGGAATCGGAATTAAAACAGAGAATTTAGAAAAGATATTTGAGAAAGGTTATAGCACCAAGGAAGGCAGTCGTGGTCAAGGGCTTTTCCTGGTAAAGGATATCGTAGAGGCTTTAAAAGGCCGTATTCATGCAGAGTCGGTTTTAGGGCAAGGTACGCTGTTTACAGTGGAACTGCCAAAGGAGGATGACACCCATGATTAACGTTTTAATTGTTGATGATGACCCTATGGTGGCAGAACTTAATAAGCGATATGTTGAAAGTATAGCGAACTTCAAAGTTGTTGCTGTTGTATACAATGGAGAGGATGCACTAAAAATCTTGAAATCCAAGAAAATTGAACTTCTGATTTTAGATATCTATATGCCCAAGCTGGATGGAATTTCATTATTGGAAGAGATGCGGAAAAATTTTTTAAAAACTGATGTTATACTGGTCACTGCTGCAACAGAAGTAAATGAGATAGACAAAGCTTTAAAGCTGGGTGCAGTAGATTATTTAATAAAGCCTTTTGATGGAGATAGAATCAGGAAATCACTCAGTAATTATTTTAAGAGATATAATCTGATACATGGTAAGGAAACATTTAAGCAAGAAGACATTGATAGGATTACCAATATCGCAAAGAGTATTGGAGAACAAGAAGTTGAAAAAGGACTTCATAAAGATACTTTAAGAAGAATCAGAGATTTTATGGCAAAAAATCATGACCTCTTCCTTACAAGTGAAGAGGTATCAGAAAGAATGGGATTATCTAAGGTCACCGTAAGGCGTTATTTAGAATTCCTAGCAGCAAATGAGGAAATAATTACAGAAATAGAATATGGCTCTATAGGAAGACCCTGTCATTTATATAAAAGTATCAAAAGGTAGTGCTTTGAGACTCTATCCTCTATTGCTCATGAAAGAAAAATACTGACAAAAATATGTCAGTATTTTTTTTATTTATTTAAATATATTTAAATTTTCTTAATATTCACCTTAATGACCAGTAGCTGTATTCTATTTGTATAAAGATTAAAGAGAGGATGAACTAAATGAATTACTTTGAAAAAAGCCTTATACTTCATGAAGAGAATATCGGCAAAATTGAGGTTAAGTCAAAGGTTCCAGTAAAAGACAGAGAATCATTGAGTACTGCCTATACACCCGGAGTTGCAGAGCCATGCAAAAGAATTCATGCTGTTTCAGAGGATGTATATAAGTATACGGCAAAAGGTAATCTAGTTGCAGTTGTCACTGACGGAACTGCTGTTCTTGGACTTGGTGATATTGGCCCATTAGCTGCAATGCCAGTTATGGAGGGAAAGGCAGTATTGTTCAAGGAATTCGGAAATATAGATGCATTTCCTATATGTATTGACAGTAAGGAGGTTGATGATATCGTTAAAACCGTAAAAATGATAGCACCTACCTTCGGAGGAATTAATCTTGAAGATATTAGTGCTCCTAGATGCTTTGAAATTGAAACCAGGCTTAAGGAAGAGTTGGACATCCCTGTTTTCCACGATGATCAACATGGTACAGCAATCGTAGTCAGCGCTGGCCTTATCAATGCCTTGAAGCTTGTAAATAAGAATCTGGAGGATATTACTGTAGTCATCAATGGTGCAGGGGCTGCAGGAACATCCATAACAAAAATGCTGATTAATTTAGGAGTAAAGAATGTGATCGCCTGTGATAGGGATGGTATTATTTATCAAGGTGCCTCAACAAACAATGAAGCAAAAGAAAAACTGGCTCAGATAACAAACAAAAATAAAAAAACCGGATTATTGAGTGATGCGTTGATTGGGGCAGATGTATTTATAGGTGTTTCTGCACCTAATGTCGTTTCTGAACAGATGATTGCAAGTATGAGTAAGAATTCAATCGTATTTGCAATGGCGAATCCTACACCTGAAATAATGCCTGATTTAGCTAAAAAAGCAGGTGCAAGAGTAATAGGTACAGGCCGTTCCGATTTTCCCAATCAAGTTAATAATGTCCTTGCATTCCCCGGTATATTCAGAGGTGCCTTAGATGTCAGAGCCAAGGATATAAATGAAGAAATGAAAATCGCAGCCGCCTATGCTATTGCAAGCATAATATCTGAAGAGGAACTGAATGAGGATTATATCATTCCCGGTGCCTTTGACAGCCGTATCGTAGAAAGAGTTTCTAAAGCCGTTGCTAAAGCAGCTAGGGAAACCGGAGTTGCTAGAGTATAAAAAATTAGGGGGTTTTAAAATGGAAACAACAGCAAAAAAGGGTTACAGAATCATGGGTCTCTCACTTCCTGTGTTCGCTATCATCTCTCTCATAGTTTTGTTAGGAACCTACTTAAAAGTTCTTCCAGAAGGAATGATTGGTGCTTTTGCACTAATGCTCATACTTGGAGCAATCTTCACTGAAATTGGTAATCACTTACCCATTGTCAAAACTTATCTGGGTGGCGGACCCATAATAGTAATTTTCGGCTCAGCTGCATTGGTTACTTATAATATTATCCCTAAAGAAGCTGCTGATATTATGAGCACCTTTATGAAGGGCGGCGGATTCCTAGACTTCTATATCGCAGCATTAATAACTGGCAGTATCCTCGGTATGAACAGAAAACTGTTAATTAAGGCAGCCGTAAGATACTTGCCTGCTATACTGGGCGGTGTTGTTGTAGCATTAGGGCTTGTAGCTCTAGGAGGCGCATTAATGGGTTATGGTGCAAAAGAAGCCATCCTTTATATCGGAATTCCAATAATGGGTGGTGGAATGGGAGCCGGAGCAGTTCCTCTTTCCAAGATCTTTGGTTCAACACTTGCGAAAGACCCTGCCGAAATGCTTTCTATCATGGTGCCTGCAGTTGCACTTGGTAATGCACTTGCAATAGTTGCAGCAGGCTTACTCGATAGATTAGGCAAGTCTAAAAAGAGCCTTAGCGGAAACGGTGAGCTTATGGTAATCAAGGAAAATGCAGTGGTTGAAGAAGAAGTTAAAGCTGCTCTTGATTACAAGATGATGGGTATCGGTCTTTTAGTTTCATTGACATTCTTTGTATGGGGTACGATCCTAGGCGAATTTATACCTGCTGTCCATTCCTATGCATGGATGATTATAACTGTTGCAGTTGTTAAGGCAATGGGTATCATGCCAAGTAAATATGAAGAAGGTGCTTTCCAATGGTTCCAGTTTGTAATGACAAACCTTACTGGTGTGCTTCTAGTTGGTATCGGAGTAGCATATACTAATCTTCAACAGGTAATAGATGCACTTACTTTACAATACCTGATCCTAGTAGGTTTAACTGTTCTAGGTGCTATACTCGGAGCAGGCTTTGTTGGAAAACTGGTTGGTTTCTTCCCAATTGAGGCCTCCATTACAGCTGGACTTTGCATGGCAAATATGGGTGGAACGGGAGATGTAGCTGTCCTTTCAGCATCTAACCGTATGAAGCTTATGCCCTTTGCACAGATTTCTTCCCGTATAGGCGGTGCATTCATTTTAATAGTCGCAAGTGCCTTATTGGGATTATTCTTGTAATAGCTGTTTAAAGTAAAGAATATATACTAGAAAGGCTATCCCTTTAGGATAGCCTTTTATTAACAGTACCAATTAAGAGAGGAGAATTTCATCATGCATGCTATAGAAAAAATTCTGGCTAAAGCAGCAGGTCAAGCCTCTGTTACCACTGGAGAAATCATCAACTGCAAAGTAGACCTAGCAGGTATTAACGATCTTTACTTACAAACAATTCGATCCTTCTATGAAATGGGCGGCAAAAAGGTTTATGCTCCTCAAAAATTAGTTGTCTTTTTGGATCACTATGCACCAGCTTCCACCATCGCACAAGCGGAAAATCAGAAGCAGTTCCGAGAATTCTGTTGGGATCAGGGAATTGATCTTCTCATGGACATTGATCAGGGGGTATGCCATCAAATAATTGCAGATAAAGGTCTTGCGCATCCCGGAATGGTTGTGGTAGTTACCGATTCTCATACCACGACCCATGGAGCCTTCGGTGCATTCAGTACAGGAGTCGGTGCCACTGACTTGGCAATCATCATGATGACAGGCCAGCTTTGGTTTAGAGTGCCGGAAATTATACGCATCAATCTGGAAGGTAAAATACCTAAAGGCGTATATGCCAAAGACATTATACTGGACATCATCGGCAAAGTAAAAGCGGATTATGCAGTATATAAGGCAGTGGAGATTTCAGGACCTGTTCTCAAGGAGCTAAGTATTTCAGACCGAATGACAATATGCAACATGACTACTGAAATGGGCGCAAAAACCTGCTACATTCAACCCGATGAGATTACGCAAGCCTATCTAAAAGAAAAAGTAGATCAAGAATATGAGATATTCACCACTGATCCCGACTATCAATATTCAGCAGATTTAACTTTTGATGTATCTGGCTTAAAGCCGCAAATTGCTGCACCTCATAGCGTGGACAATGTTGAATCTATTACACAGTTCATTGGCACCCCTATTCATCAGGCTTATTTGGGGAGCTGCACCAATGGACGGGTTGAAGATCTGGCCATTGCCGCAAGAATACTCAAGAGCAAACATATACATCCACGTACACGTTTTGTGGTTGTACCCGCCTCCAAAGGGGTATTGCTGGAAGCTATGAATAAGGGTTATGTTCAGACATTAATAGAAGCAGGTGCCACTTTTGTTACACCGGGCTGTGCATCTTGCCTTGGAACACACGAGGGGTTGCTTGCACCTGGAGAAACCTGCATCACTTCGACCAACCGCAATTTCCCAGGACGTATGGGCAGCAATAAAGCAAACATCTATTTAGGTTCTCCTGCCGCCGTCGCTGCAGCAGCACTAGAAGGCAAAATTGTAGATCCATCTGAATATTTGCAAGAGGAGGATTAGTATATGAAGAAAGTAATTAAAGGAAAAGCATTTGTATTTGGACCTAATATAGATACTGATCAGATTTATCCCGGCCGCTTTTTAGATATTACAGATCCGGAAGACGTAGGAAAGCATGCCATGGAAGGTGCCGATCCTGATTTCCGCCATGAATTTAAACTGGGCGACATCATCGTAGCTTCCACTAACTTCGGATGCGGCTCAAGCCGTGAGCATGCAGCTGTGACCTTAAAAGCAGTTGGCGTTGGTGTTATATTAGCAGACTCCTTTGCACGAATTTTCTATAGAAATGCTATTAACTTAGGGATTCCTCTAATAGTCTGTCCCGGAATTGCTAATCAAGTAAAAAAGGGTGATACTTTGACTGTAGATATCTTAGGTGGTAAGGTGATAAATGAGACAACAGGAATTGTCTTAGAAGCACAAGCCCTAGCCGGCTATGCAATGAACATTCTTGAAAATGGTGGAATAAAAACTTTAATAAAAAATCAATACAGACAATAAGTAGAATGCCTGTTACCTATAAAATGCAATATTTTAGATAACAGGCATTACGTATTTCTTAATTCCTTAAAATACCCCTTTAATGCCAGTCCTTCATAGATAGCCATCAAGGTCCATCCTATGGCAATTGCATATACAACACCTGAAATTCCGAAATACGGCGCAAAAGCATAAGACAATCCAACCCTTGCAGTAATTTGCAGCATAGTAGCAATAAGTGTTATTCGAAGCTTGCCAACGCCTCTAAAAAAGCCTTGAAAAATATTGTTGAAGCCTGAAAGAATATAGAATAGCGACATCAGCTTTAAATATCTTACTCCAATTTCCACAACCTCTGTTTCTGAGCCGGAGACGAATAGCTTCATAATCCATTCTGCCCCCAAGAATATTATTATAGCTGTAGCTACACTATATATTGTTATGATGAATGTGCTCTTCTTATAGCCCTCCATAATCCTATCCCACTTTTTTGCACCTTTGTTTTGGGCGGTATAAGTGGATGCTGATGCCGAGAAGCTGTCACCGGGTGCCAGCACAAAGGAATCAACTCTTGTAGCAGAATTATATGCCGCTATAGCATTTATTCCAAAAGGATTTACTGCATCCTGAACCAGCAATCTGCCTATATACAGCCAAGTTTGCTGTAATGCAGTTACCCAGCTATATTGGATGGTTTGTTTCAATAAAGTCTTGTCCACGATCAATTCCTTCCGTTCAAGACTGATTAGTGGAATCTTTAAATAAACATAAGCGATGCAAAGTGCTGATGATACCCCTTGTGAGACCACTGTTGCAATTGCGGAACCTGCTATACCAAGTTTTAAAAAAACAATGAATATAACCCCCAGAATTCCATTAAGCACACAGGAAACAATCAAAAAAATCAATGGTGTTTTTGAGTCTCCAATTGCTCTCAGTGCTGATGAATAAAAATTATACAAAAAAGTAAAGATCAGTCCACCAAATATGATCTTCAAGAATATATCAGCATCATTTAAAATTTCATCTGGCGTCCCTATTGCTATAAGAATCCATCTGGATAATATAATGCAAAGGATGGACATCAGTATGGTAAAAGCCGTCCCTACAATTAAACCGGTAGAAACCTCTTTTTTTAGTACTTCCAGCTTACCAGCTCCAAATAATTGAGACATAAGCACCGATGTACCGATACAAACACCTACAATAAAGAAAATCGCAATTGACATGATTGGATTTGCTACTCCAACTGCCGCCAAGGCATTCTTTCCAATAAACCTGCCTACTATTATGGCATCTGTTGTGTTATATAATTGTTGAAATATGTTCCCAAGCACCATTGGTATAGCAAAGGTTACCAATATTTTCGTGGCATTGCCCTGAGTCATATCCCCTTTAATAGACTTGTCCATCATGAACCATACACCTTTCCTCTTACTTCTATATAAATTATAGCTCTATTGATGCTCCGATGTCCTCAAGAAATTCTGTCACAACAAAGCTAGCTTTGACACGATCATAACTTTTTTTTGCAGAATGTATCCAGCCAAAACGATCTAGCTCACGATATGGCAGATGTACCACTGCTATTTTTTTAGGCTTGATGTATTCCTCTATGATATTTCTGGCTGAAGGCAAGCTGACATAGGGAAAATTAGCAATAAGAAGGTCAATCTTATATTGATTCAGCTGAAGCGCTTCATAGTTTTCCTTTTTGGGTGCCCCATCACCTAAATGTAAAACTTTTTTGCTTCCGTCAATTAAAAATGCCAGGTTATGAACCTCTGTGTGTTCTATTCCATCATGAGCCAACGAGAAAGCCACAATGTCTATGCCCTTTACTTGGATTCTTTTCTCACATTTGTTCTCCAACGGTATCTCTATCAGTCTTTCTTCGAGAAAATCTGAAATCTGCTTTTTTATTGCAGAAACCACTTCATTGGTTGAGATTACAGCTGCATCCGAATTATTGTTTAAAAATCTAACCACACTTTCCACATCAAAATGATCGCTGTGGTTGTGCGTAATCAACATCACATCAATATGGTCAAAGGGTGAAATACCTTCCGTTATTTGTTTAGATATTTCTAATGGCGTACTCTTGTAAAGGGGATACGCAGCGTTATTTAAGCCGTCTATTAACACTTTTTTTCCATCAATATTAATCAGTACACCAGCATTAGCTACATAAACCAGGTTATTTGATTGCATCATAACAAAAATCTCCTCAATCCAAATCATTGACCTTGGGCATCATATGGCGATAGGGCAGCGGAGATTCCAGCACTATGCTTGTATTAATATCCCCATAAGGCATTAATTGATCAATGAGTGCTTTCATGCTGCTCATATCTCTTACTGCCGCCTTTATAAAATAAGAGGTACTTCCTGTTACGCGGTGACACTCTAACACATCGTCATTTTCTATAATCATCTGTTCAAATTCACTGTTAGACACCTTAAGAGAGCTCAATTGAATAAATAAGATTGTACCTCGATTAATCGCATTTAATGAAACTCTGGCTGTGAATTCCTCAATAATCCCTTTTTCCTGCAATCTAAGTATACGTTCTGTAATACTGGGTCTGCTAAGTGCTATTTTTTTTGACAACTCGCTAATTGTGATGCGTGCATTTTCCTGTAAAATTTTAAGCAAATCAATGTCCAATTTATCCATAGAACTTCCTCCTTCAAAACGAAGCATTTTTTGTATACTTTTATTCAAAATTAATATTATCTAAATTTTTTTCCTTCATTTCTTTATATAAATTAATTTTTATATATTATATCATTTAATTAGGAATATTAAAATTAGATCGAAAAATAAAAACAGGAGGTCATTCTATGTTTTCAAAGGAAATCGTTAAAAATTTAAATAATTCATCCTGGATAAGACTCATGTTCGAAGAAGGTACTAGACTTGCTGCAATTTATGGAGCAGATAAAGTTTATGATTATAGTATTGGAAATCCTTATGCTGAACCACCAGCAGAAGTAATAGAATCCCTTAAAAAGCATGTTTTGAGCGATGAAAAGGGTATGCATAGATATATGAACAATGCAGGCTATCCCGATGTTAGAGAAAAAATAGCTAAATCATTGGGAAAAGACAGCAACCTTGCGCTTACAGCTGATCATGTAGTAATGACTGTTGGTGCAGCAGGAGCATTAAATGTAGTGCTAAAATCCCTTCTTAATCCTGCAGAGGAAGTAATTGTTTTCGCTCCTTATTTTGTTGAGTACAATGCTTACATTGCTAACAATGGCGGCAAAACAGTTGTAGTGGAACCTGATCCTTCAACCTTTGAACCTAATTTGGAAGCCTTTGAAAAAAGCATAACTGCAAATACTAAGGCTATCATCATCAATAATCCTAACAATCCAACCGGGGTCGTGTATAGTGAAGCTGCTCTTAAAAATATCGAAGAAATCATAACAAAGAAGCAAAAAGAATACAGCAGCACAATATTTGTTCTTTCAGATCAGCCTTATGCTAAAATCATTTATGATAACATTAAAGTTCCAAACATGCTTTCTATCTTCAAAAATGCCATCGTAGTAGATTCATTTAGCAAATCCTTAGGTCTTGCTGGTGAAAGAATAGGCTATATTGCTGCCAGCAGCAGAATCGAAAATATAGACACTCTTATGAAAGCCTTTAGCTATTGCAACCGTACTCTTGGATTTGTAAATGCTCCGGGATTATTCCAAAAGGTTGTAGGAGATGCATTTGATGCTAAAGTAGATACTGCAGGCTATGAAAAAAGAAGAAACTTTTTATATGAAAATCTTACTCGATTAGGCTTTGAATGTGTGAAGCCTCAAGGCGCCTTCTACCTCTTCCCAAAAGCTTTAATTGAGAATGATGTGGAATTTGTTAAGAGAGCTATGAAATACAATTTACTGCTTGTTCCGGGAAGCGGCTTTGGATATCCGGGATATTTCAGAATGTCCTATTGTGTGAAATTTGATATGATTGAGAGATCTATTCCAGCCTTTGAAAAGCTGGTGGAAGAATTTAAATAGAATTAAAGATTTTAAATAATATAAAAGGAGGGAATTGGCGTTGTCCAATTCCCTCTTTTATTAGAATTATACTGTAATTATTCTTTTGGATTAGCTTGTTTTAAGATAACCTCATATGAATAATCTACCGGACTCTTATCACCAGCAGAAGCTGCGTAGGATGTAATCATATAGTTTTTACCGTCCAAGAACAGCTGTCTTAATGTCAAAGCATCCTCTTCTGTTACATTGAATGGGTCAACAGTAACCACTTTATAATATGTTTGAGTACCTTTCTTATCACCAATAACTCTCTCATTGATGAATGTCACAGTATATTCTACATATTCGCCTATTAATGCTGCCAATGAGGTAAATGCTTCTGTAGAGCTTCCGTCATTGCTAAATCCGATTTCCGGAATTGTAATGTTATCAATAAACCAGCCTTTATCATTGTATCCCCAGTCTGTTAAATAACGGAAGGATACTAATATCTTCTTGCCTGCATAAGCAGTTAGATCAAAGGTTTCTGTTTGCCAAGCATCATAATAGCCCGTAAATCCCGGTACATTTTCCTTAATCTTTGGATAGCCTTCTTCTACTACATCAGAGCGTGTATTTTCATTGGCTAAACTCTTCCAAGTATAACCTCCATCTGTGGAAACTTGAACCATTCCAAAATCCCATTGCTCTTCTATGTCAATAAAGTTGTCAAATTTCAGTGTTGCTGTAGCTACATTAGTCAGATCTGCTTCAAAAATCAAAGCGTTGTCTGCCTCGTCCCCTTGGTTGCCCCATAGCACTTGATTATCTGAGCCTAACGGGTCAGCTACCGACTTCCATGGAATCGGTAAGAAGTCAACACCCTCAAAAGCAATTGTTCTGATCTTATCTTGGAAATCTAATGCTTTAAAATCTCCGCCCCAAGCTGGAACGCCTTCTTTTTCAAAGGTTACAGCCTTTTCATAGTTGACAGTCATTCCGCGTTTTGTACCTTCTTTATCAACAACAAGGTCACGAAGGTTAATGCTGTCAAAATCATAAAGTCCATTGCCTACTTTATCACTGTCTATAGCTAATGCAGTAATAAAGTTTTGATAAAGCTTTGTGAAATCAAGGTTTAAGTTGTGCGCTTCCAAGACTTCACTTACACTTTCAATTCCTTGAGCTTCATTCAATGCCAAGTCTCGAATAAACTCTCTACCAAATTTATCATTCATGTACAAGGTAAATAAATATACCTGACCATAATCAGCAATTGTTTCCGGGCCTGTTTCTGCAGAATAGTGGTCATCCCAATATACTAATGAATTCTCTGGATGATCCAGATAGAAGTTAATAGAACCTGCATCATGGCCATATCCGCCAAGGTATTCCGAGAAGGTAGACATCCCTTCATTGATCCAGGATTCTTCAGCGCCATCATTGTCTGCATGAATTAAGTGTTGAAGCTCATGTATAGTGGTTCCGAAGAATGTACTCTCTAAACGAGTCTCCCAACTGTTTGTATCGATAGTAATGATATTTCTATCAATATAGTTCTCTAATGTTTGCCAGAAAAAGCCTGCAACAAAGAATGGATATGAAGGGTCATAATAGCCTTCATCTACGATGTTATCAACAAGCATGATTATTTTGTCGCTGCCTGTATAGTAATCTGCAGGAAGCCCTACCATTCCTGGCAAAGGGGACTTTGAACCATCATGGACATCAGGTGTTCCAAAGAACGCAGTGTCTACAGGATAAATATTTTTGTCAAACTCGTCACGAAGCTTATCTACTTGCTCTTGTGTTACAACAGGTGCCGGACGAGAATCTCCAACTGGGAAAGCCAAATTATTTGCTACCCAAATCTCAACATTTTCTCCAACACTACGAAGTGTGAAGGTCTTTAGCTTTAGGTCTCTGTTTAAGAAATACTTTGTTCCTCCATCGTATGTAAAGCTACTATCGGCTGTTGTTCCTGCAGTAGTTTCAGTTTCTTCAGGATTGGTCATCTTCCCCTTACCTTTAGAGGGAGTGACTCCTGTAGAAGGTGAAGTATTTTTCGAATTTAACTCTTTCGCTTGTGCCTTAATTCTCTCCTCAGCTTGCTGTGAAAATGATGCATCTTTAGTTAATTGGTTTAACTGGCTGTCAATATCAATACGGTCTCCGTATCTTTCTACATTCCAGTTTGAAGTAGTATCCGCTTCTACAATTGATACATTCGTAGTAAAAGGGATCAAAACGGAAAGTACAAATACAACCATTGTTAAAAGAGCTAACTGTTTTTTCATTTTCATACGAATCTCCTTTCATTTATGGGAAATTTTACAATTATCATATCATGCCAAACCTTGAAAATAAACAAGTTTCGTTTTACAAATTTATACTTTCCAAGTCACTTTTTGGGTTTTTTTAACCTTTTATTTATATTCATCAGTAAAAAAGGTATCTATTTTGTAAATTAGACAAATTTCATGTAATAAAATCTTACAATCACTGACTTATAAAACTCAGTGATGCAAAAATTAAATATAAAAAGCACTATAGCTGTTTTGAATTCTCTCAGTGCAATTCTATACTTTCCTTATCCTATATAATTTTATTGTCAAACCATTGCCTTTTATCATAACAAATAAACACTGGCACATAGCTGCCAGTGTTTATAAATATTTTTATATTATTAATAATTTTTTCAACCATAGGATTCATTATCGATAATTTGGATATTAATACCAAATTCTATTGTGCTGTTATTCTACTCATTAAAAATCTTAAGCTGCTCTCTTCGATGTTCTTGCTTTTCATTTGTATTCTGCAATGTCCCTGCTTCCATATTAGCACTATTATGCTGCAAATAATGGTCAGTATACTCGATACGCTTCTCAAGAGCTTCTACATCATTGGTCTGGTCATGTTTATCATAGGATATTATATTTTTGAGGTTTTCCATTCTTTCTTCTCTGTCTTTCTGTATTTCAAAAGAATGCTTCAATTGATCAAGGCTTGCTATATCATGATTTTCCTCTAAATGTCTTTGGGTACGCACATACCTGTTGTTTATATTCAACAGTTCTTCTATTCGTCTTTCATTGGCGTGCTTTAGCTCATCTATACTATCAGCAGATTTTATTTTTCTATCATCATGCTTCATACAAATCCTCCTTAATATTATAATACAGTTTTATTATTTCAATTATAAAGAAGATTTAATGCAGCATATTTTTGAAAACAGTTTGATAAATGGATTTTTTACATAGAATTTTAATTTCGTTAAAACAAATAGCACTATCTAGCTATAGGTTTTCTCTTATCAAAGGCATACTCATACACCTTGGACCTCCACGACCTCTGGATAGTTCATAGGATTCAAATTCCAGAACTTCTATATTGTTTCTTCTTAATGCTTCATTTGTAACATGATTACGGTTATAGCAAACAACCTTTCCCGGCAAAACGGCAAGGGTATTGCTTCCATCACTCCACTGCTCTCTGCTAGCTGCAATACGGTCGCCATCACCACAACGAATTAGATTTACTGCCGGTAGTTTTAGATGTTCTTTTAAAATGCTAGACAAATCTTCATGCTCATATCTGATATGAAGCTCATGATTCCTTCCCTTGTTAATGCTATATACATCAAGGGGCTCTTCAATTCCCGGATATATAGTAAACTGATCATAATCAACCATAGTAAATACAGTATCTAAATGCATATAGGCTCTTGTCTTTGGAATGTCAAATGCCAGAACCGTTTCAAAGCGTTCCTCCGAGTCTAAAAGGCTATGTGCTAGTTTTTCAATAGCTATAGGATCAGTTCTGTCACTAATTCCAATAGCTAAAACCTTATCCGAAAGAACCAGAATATCGCCGCCTTCAATGGAATGCGTTTTATCTCGGTTATACCATCTCGGAACATTTTTAAATCTAGGATGATAATCAAAAATATACTTGGCAAATATTGTTTCTCTATTTCGGGTTTCATTGGCCATAACATTTAATGAGATTCCTCCTCCAATAGATGCAAAGGGATCTCTTTGAAAATACATGTTAGGAATTGGATCAAGGTAGAATGGATATGGATTTTTAACCATATCACCTAATGATTTAGGCTTAATATGCTTAAGCTCCTCTTTTCTAATCCCTGCGATGCATTTCTTTATAAGGTCTTTAGGAGAGTAGCTGCTGAAGAATTCCAGGATAGCCTCTTGGAGCCCCTTTGTCCCAGCTTTTCCCTCTTCTATAAACTCCTTTAAAAACTCTTCTCTAACCCTTGTTTCCTCTAAAATATCTGCCATTAAATCCGTAAGATAAAGAACTTCTACCCCTTCGTTTCTTAGTATATCAGCAAATTGATGATGCTCTCTGCGTGCTTGTTCTAAATATGCAATTTCGTCAAATAAAAGCCTTCTCAGATAGTCTGGCACTATATTTTCAACTTCCTCCCCCGGGCAATGAAGAAGAACCGATTTAAGTTTTCCTATTTCACTATATACAGATATACTTTGGTTTGAAGACATATTATTCACCCTTTCCACATGTGCTCTAACCAATAGTTTTTTCCTAATAAAGTTACATTATCCCTGTCAATGAATGACTGGCATCGAGATTTTTGCAGTTCCCTTGGCCAACTTAATTCGGCTTTTTAAAGTGTCAAAAGGAATAGGAAATAGTATAATAAGATAAAATGAGAAAAAAGGATGTGATTTTATGCAGTTTTTGGTTACCGGTTATGATGGAACTGATGATAAAGCTATGGAAAGACGTCTTTCAGTTCGCGAATCTCATATGAAGCTTGTTGATTCTATGAGAAAGGAAGGAAGGCATCTATATGCAGCTGCCCTTTTAGATGAAAACGAAAGAATGATAGGCTCTGTACTTATTGTGGACTTTCCAACAAGAGAAGACCTTGATAAGTGGTTGAAGATCGAGCCCTATGTTGTTGGAGAAGTATGGAAAAAAATAGAAATAACCCCTTGTAAAGTACCTCCAATGTTTATGAACTTAGCTTAATCATGGGTGCCAAACATCGTATATAAAAACATATTGACTCAATTGATATAAATAGTTTTTATATGCGGTGCTTGGCAGTAATCTTCTTTGCATAACTGCCTTATACAACTCCGCTGCGTATCTCTTTCAGCAGCTCTTCCACAAAATTCGGCTGATTCAAGATGGGTCTTGCAAGAGCAATGAAATCCACCTCACCTTTTTCTACCATAGCTGCTGCAATTTTTATGTCAGACAATTCACCTGCACCAATCACCGGAATTTTGACATATCTTTTAACAGCGCCAAGCATATCTCTAAGCATAGCAGGACCGGGCAGCTCCAAAGGCGGAACAAGACCAGTGGATATATCAAGTATATCAATATCTGCTTTTTCCAGCTCCTTTGCTACCAAGCAGCCTTCCTCCAATGTCAACCCACCTGCCATAAGATCATCCAGGCCTAATCGAACTAATAGCAGAAGGTCATTCCCTATTGCTTTACGTATGGCTTTCGTTATCTCCATAAGTAAACGGCTTCTGTTTTCCAAGCTGCCGCCGTATTCATCCGTCCTTAGATTGGTAAGTGGCGAAAGAAATTGTGTTAACAAAAAACCATGGCAGTTATGAATCTCAATGCCATCATACCCAGCCTTCTTTGCTCGTAAAGCTGCTTCAACGAAAGCTTCTCTAACCTCAGAAATCTCTTCTATAGTCATTTCTCTGGGCATAGCTCGTTTAAGAACAGGATGTCTCACTGCAGAAGGCGCCACTGCTTCCACTCCTGTTAAATCAACGTCAGCAGCGCTGCCTGCATGATTGATCTGCAATACTGCCACTTGATTGTTATTATGTATAACAGCTGCCAGTTTAGATAATCCCTCTATACATTCATCACGATCCACGAAAATCAGTTTTTCTCTATATTGACCTGCTGGCGCAATAGCGGCTTGTTCCACTATTATCAGAGAGGGGCCTTTACGTTGCCCATAAATGAATAACAGTTCCTCCGTAACTAAACCATCATCTGTTGCCTTTGCTATATCAAAGGGTGCACATACATATCGATTATCAAAGGTATAATTTTTTACATGCTGTTTCTCAAGTAAAACAGCGCCTACTTTCATTGTTCGCTCACCAACCTTTATCTATATACTCTTTGTTATTATGGGATATAAAGCAGATAATTAACCTTAGACTCCTAAATATTGAAGTGCTGAAACAAAAAAGAGAAGATCCCCCATTTATTTGGAGTTCCTCTCTGATTATTGTATTCTTCCCATACTAGCTTTTTTTCTACCTATATGGAAAACAACATAAGTCCTATACCTGCTCACGTGCCGGAAACCGTCATTTTACATTCTCACTTACTTCAGGATATTTGTTAAGCTGCCTATCTTATCAATGGATACAGTTATTTCATCTCCCGACTTTAACCATTGCTGCTTCTCTTCCGGATAGCCTAAAATCACTCCGCTAGGTGTTCCAGTGAATATGATGTCTCCCGGTTTCAATGTCATATATTGTGATAAGTAGCTTACGATTTCAGCACAATCAAAAATCATATCACAGGTATTCCCCGATTGGCGAAGAACCCCATTTACTTTGCAACTGACTTCTAGGTTGGTTGAATCAATTTCGCCCGCTGTTACCAAACAGGGACCAATAGGCGCAAAATTGTCACAAGTCTTCCCTAACAGCCATTGAGCAGTACGGAATTGGAGATCTCTAGCGCTTATATCATTGCCAATTGTATAGCCGAAAATATAAGAATTCGCATCTTCTTTCGCAATATTTGCTGCTTTTTTCCCAATAACAATAACCAATTCTGCCTCATAATCAAATTTTTCTGCAGTTTTCGGAAGTTCAATTGTCTGACCATGAGCCGCTAATGCATTGTTAAACTTGCTGAATATGACTGGTGAAGTAGGGATGTTAATGTTGCACTCTTCACTGTGACTTATATAATTCAAACCAATACAAACAATTTTTTCTGGATATACTACACATGGCGCATAAATAAGATTTTCTTCCGGAATGGTCTGTATATCTTTTTTCATGAGCTCAGTCAATTGCAATATGCTCTCTTCGCCATTTGAAATAACATCCTCTATTGTCTTAGGAACCATCAGCGAGTATTCATTAGCCGCTTGCACTACATCTATGATACCCTCTTCACATTTAATTCCTAATTTTATTTCCCCTTCTACTATAAAATTAAGCAGCTTCATATTTTCAATCTCCTTTCAAATACACTGATACAAATTACATCTGGGATAGCATCTATATATACATATTCCTATGGGGTTCAAAAGAGTCAGCAAACGTTTTTGTCAGGTTATACGTTTTCTGCAGTTTTAATTATAGTCTAGCTTTCCTTTATTTTCATGTCAATGCTTCGTAAAACAGATGAGGGAGAAGCACAAGCATCTGGTGATTCTCCCTCCTTATCTTTAGCTTATAATTCATTCCCACTGCATACCTTAAATACTGAGCCAACCCTATCCTTTATATCAAAATATCCAGAATCCATTAGTATTGTTGGTTTAACCTTTAGGGCATTTGGTTTTCCGTTATCCAAGCAGTCTTCATTGGCATATGCTGCAACAATCTCACCAATAAACATCGTAAAATCAAACATAGGAATGGTTTGTATCATCTTATGTCCCCCTTAAGATATAGTTATATATATCTATCTCTTTCGTTATCCTTTGCTTTATCCCAATCACTGCTCAGCAAGTCCATATAAAGGGCATTCACATAGTTATCCTGCATTGGACTATAGTAGCTGTCTCGAATAATACCAATTGCCTTAAATCCAAGCCTATAATAGAGTGCTTGAGCCGCCTTGTTTGATTCCGCTGTTGTTAGTTCAATTCTATGCAGGTTTAAATGCCTAAACATAAAATTGATAAAGGCAATCATTGCGTCCCTTCCATAGCCTTTTCCACGGTCAGCAGGATCACAGATTTCCAAACCGATCTCAGCAGACCTACTATGTTTGTTCCAATTCCTATAGGAAATATCCCCCATAGGGCTCATATTCTCTTTGCTGCATATGATGAACATTTTTTCATCAGAAAGATACATATCACTGGATTCAATCTGTGCTTTAAAGAGATTTTCCAGCGCTGCCTTACTTAGCATAAAGCCATATTTAAGTCCACTGTACTCCATTGCCTCTCCAATATTCCACCATTTATGTATGAAGTCTATATCCTTCATCTCCATAGGACGAATTATCGTTTTTTCCCCAATAATCATACAGCACCCCTTTTCCATATTCTCACTTCTGCCTACCTATTCTTTTAGCTACGATGCAATATTATAACCAACTGCTTCAGTGCTCATTTTAATCATATCGCAAGCTTCTTAAGACCATCCTAAAGCTCATGCAGACTTGTGTAAGAATATCGAATTCTTAAGTAATTATAAATACAATCACAGTCTTATGAGCTATATTTCCTTTATAGCATTTATTTTATATTTTTTCAAATAAATGGAATACTATATTCTCATAACTTTTATTTTATATTGAAAATATAATATGTTAATGAAAGAAAACCTACAAAAGTTCCTTAATGCTGTAATGGATTTACGATACATAATAAGTCCAGGTATTGAAGCAATTCAATACCTGGACTTATATTATTGGTTATATGCCATGTCTTTATTTTTATCATGAACAGCATAAGTTTAAATCTTGTTCACGCTGTCCACTTTACGAACTGGATTTCACAGACCAACACATTACCACCTGTAACCAAGTCACTACTTTTCAATCAAGCCATTCAAAGTATCCTTAACCGTTGAAAAGGAAATATCATTTTGTCTGCAGTAGTCGCTGATTGTCATGCTAGGGGCAGGTACTTTCCCACCAATTATTTCTTCAACTTTTTCTATTCTAATTCCCCAATCAATCACTTCACCGAAGGTTGTCTTTCCCTTAACAACTCTTTCTTCTTCTGTATGCTCAGCTTCTGCTGCGGGAGTAATAGCAGGTTCAGGCTCAACAGCTTCAGGCTTCTCTATCACCTCAATGTTTGGTGTGCCCTTATCTACCTCTGGCACTTTTTCAGTTTCTTTTGCTTCAACACTTTCTTCAATCACATTTTCTCCAGTCAATCCTGCATTTGATATGTCTACAGCATGAGATTTTGCATATGCTTGCTGTTCATCCGTCAAATTCCCCTTTTCTAATAGCATATCTACTGCTGGCTTTGGAAGAAATGAATCATCTAAGGTTATGGGCAACCCTGTATATAACCCAACAAAGAGTCTTACAGATGCAGTGCCTATTTCTGTTCCTTGGCTGTTCAAATCCTCATAAATGCTTTCTAAATTCTTCACTTGAAAACTATCAAGATTTTCATTGTCAGATATGCCAAATGCTTTTCCCAGTACACTCACCGGGACATTAAAGGCATTTTCTATATCTTTGAGGGAATAAGAGCCTCTTATATCGGAAGGATCATATTCCCCTGCAAAGCTGCCTGTTTGAATTGTTACAGGAACCTTTTCAGAAGTTGTGCTCCACATGTTTAGTGCAGAGGACACCCCAATGCCGCCAAAAATAACTGCCATCAAAAGAACCCCTAAAACAGCTGCCTTCATACGTACCTTCAGGCCTCCTGCCGGCACTTTATACTCCACTGTATTGTCTATAGGGCATACTTCTTCCGAGGTACATTTTAAACAGGAAATGCACTGATGATCCATAACTGTATTCTTTTCTGATACCTCTATATTCATAGGACATGTCTTACTGCACTTTTTACAGCTTATACAAGTATCATTATTTCTACGTATTTTAAAAATCCTAAAAAGATTGCTTATGCCCAGTATCGCACCATAGGGGCAAGCATACTTACACCAAGGTCTTTCAACAAAAATAGATGCTATGAGTGTAATCGCCAGAATGATGACTCCACCAATGGCCACTTCATCAGACCATAGGTTAAATAAAGCAGAATAAGGATCTACTTCAGCAAATGTGAGCTTGCCGGTCATGGCAGTCATATAGATGACCCAACCTAATACAAAATATCTTATATATCTTAAATAACGATCAAATTTGTACGGTATAAAATTATTAAATTTATTCTTGAATGTTTTCCTCCCAATTTTAGAAAACCATTCTTGTATACTTCCTAAAGGACAGATCCAGCCGCAGATTACCGGACCAAATCCAATTGCCAGTATAAAGGCTATCCACATCAGTACAAAGGAAGATTCATGTATTTTTTGAACATAAGTTCCTGATACAAAGTACTGATATATGGATACGACTCCGCCAAAGGGGCATAAGGCATGCAAAGATGCATTGGTTAGTAAAGGAATCACGATGCCCTTTTCGGATAATGTATGACCTAAAGATATCACTGCTATAAGTACAAAAAAGAAGATCTGTATGATGCCTCTGATTCTGATTACTTTTTTCATTTTTTCACCACTTTCTATAAATATTGCATAATACCATTTATTTTTAGTCGGCATCCTTACAAAAAAAAGCCGACAAAGTATGTTCAACTTGTCGGCTTTTTTTCTTTTTCTTCATTACTAACACGCCCCTTTTAATGTGATTTATACACTGAATTATTTCAGCTATATCTCCATTATAAAGAGCAAATGTGTTAAGACTATGATAGAATACTGAAAGATCTATAAAACTATCCACGATATCCCAATTAAAAAGGTGTATACCCTGCAAAATATGATGTCCATAAATGAATGGTAAAGCATATTCTCTTATTTCTTGGGACTATGCTTTGTGCTGCCTTTTTGACGAGATTTCTTTCCGGTTGATTTCTTTTCAGTTCTCTTTGCACCAGTTTCTGAGTGAGGTTTTTCTTTTGAAGCTCTATGCGGTTTTTTAGCGAGCTCTCTATTCTTTTCCAATACCATATTGATGAGTGGATATGGATGGTTCCTCATCATTTCTATTGGCTTGGCTATAAGCTTTTCAATATCTTTTAGGTATGCTCTTTCTTGATTATCGCAGAAAGAAATTGCTACGCCACCCATACCTGCCCTACCGGTACGCCCTATTCGGTGTATATAGGTCTCCGGTATATTAGGCAAGTCAAAGTTAATGACATGGGACAATTCTTCTACATCAATACCTCTTGCTGCTACATCTGTTGCGACCAGAACCCTTAATTCCCTAGTTTTAAAACTATTTAATGCTGCTTGCCTAACCTGTTGTGACTTATCTCCATGTATAGCCTGTGCCTGAATACCCTCTTGTTGAAGAGCCTTGGTAACATGATCTGCTCTTTGCTTTGTTCTTGTAAATACCAAAGCAGAAGCAATGGATTTGTTTTTCAATAAATGAATTACCAGTGCGATTTTGTCTTTCCCATCAACATAGTATAGCTCTTGCTTCATTAGCTTATTGCTGGATGAACTTCGATTCACTTCTATTTTAACGGGGTTTATTAAAATGGAGCTTACAAGCTGTGAAACACCTTGCGGCATCGTTGCTGAAAATAACATGTTCTGTCTTTTCCTTGGCATCTGTGCAATTATTTTTTTCACATCCTGTACCATTCCCATATCTAACATGCGATCTGCCTCATCAAGTACAAACATTTCTACATGCTGTATGCTGACAAATCCCTGACTAATCAAGTCAAGCAGTCTCCCGGGAGTTGCAACCAAAATATCAATCCCTGCCCTTAATGCTTCAGTCTGATAATTCTGCGATACGCCGCCGTAGACGACCATTGTCCTAAGACTTAAATATTGCCCATAAGCTTCAAAGCTCTCTCCGATCTGACCAGCCAGCTCACGGGTAGGTGCTAATATTAAGGCTCTTATTTGATGTGCATCTCTTTTTACTCTTCTTTCACGAGAAAGGCTTTGTAATATTGGAATTGCAAAAGCAGCTGTCTTCCCAGTGCCTGTCTCAGCACACCCAAGTAGATCTCTTCCAGCAAGTATGGATGGAATCGCTTTTTCCTGTATTGGCGTAGGCTTATGGTACTGTTCAGCTTTTAATGCCTTCTGAATAGGCATTATTAAGTTTAAGTCTTTAAATAACAATTTCCTATCTCCTTTAAAAAGCAAGCATGTGTCATTCATCCTAAAAAATTAGTCCTGATACTGCTTGATGTCACCATTAGTTTCTCCATATTTCCGTCAGAATATTGGCCGCTGAGGAACTTTCAGCATGCAGCCTTTAGCAGCTTTGGCTTTCTTCTTCCAGCTTTCTTTCAAATATAATCTCAAAATCCTTTGCTCTTCCCTCTAAAGTGTAATATAGCGGTATGATCTGGACGAACCTCCATCCCTGTTTTGCATGCTCAATTATTATTTCCTGATGATTATCTCCCGTAAAGAAACCGCCCATAGAACATGGCACATATTTGTACTCGTACATAATTTTCCTCCATCATTATAAAATTTGAACTTATATATTCTAATTATATATCATATTATGTTAAAATCTGAATTTCATTCTGCTTATAGGGGCTGGGCTTTTACGGAAGGCTTCATAGCACTCTCTTTTAATCCATATTCCTAAAGTTTTTTATACCATACATTCATACTTTCTATATCACTTGCAATATGAGTATTATTATAAAGAGTTCCGGCAAAATCATATCCATTCTTAGAGAATGTACAGTTCATTCCATATGAAACTGCTCTTGCTATTGTATAGGCCAATCGAATGTCATATTTCTTCATCTCTTGCTCCATCACTTGAAGCAACCAAGAAGAGATATTCCGGCCTCTATAATCTGGATCTACAGCAAAATCTGTCATTTCAGCATTTTTGCTTTTCCAATCAACCTCGCTGGATGACAATGCAATTAATATATCTTGATGCCAAACCCCAAAGTAAATCACATGATCATCCATGGTGCTCTCTATATATGCTTCTTCATGTATAGGAAAAGGATACGTTATAAATACTTTCTTATAGAGTGCCGCCATAGCTGTAATGTCCCGCTTCTCTGCTTTTCTGCATACAAAGCTATTTTTTAAGCCTGACATATATAGAGGTCCTTTGTTTTTGTATGCAGCTTGTAAAACCTGTTCAATTACTTTTTTGTCACTTACCTTTTTTCTTTCTAAGCACATATACTTGCTCACAAAAAAGCAATCTTCCTCTCCAAGATAGAAATCAGGCACCTGAGCCTCTTCATCATATCCACTCTGTATAAATTCTTCTTTGATGCCATCCGGCACTTTTGCAATAATTTTTTCATATTCATTCTCTGCAGCCAAATCTTCGATTTTTGTGATAAAGCTTTGAGGATCTTCTCTTGGCGCTTTCATTACATATACACGATTATTTTGTTTTCCATGGTGAATCAATCCATCTTCTATGTTTGCAATCTGATCAATCATTGTTTCCAACCTCCATCGTTTTACTTTACTATTTTCTGCTTTTCTTCCAAGCATTCTTTTAAATGCAGTGGCTGCATCCTATCTCCTCCTTACTCTAAATCAAACTTTTGCGAGAAATAAAAAAGCACTCTAACTCTATTAAAAATAGAGTTAGAGTGCTTAAGTTTCACTGTTTCCAGCTCCCTTTATATCACCTACGTAATATAGTTCATGACCATATGATCCTAAACAAGCCC
>JAQSYD010000108.1 GCA_029256325.1 Clostridia bacterium | reverse complement strand
CAAAAAGCCATACTTCTTAAAGGAGTTGAAAGCTTGGACGTTAAAAATATATTTCCGGGCATTGCACCTCCTAGAACGGTGGCAGAAGGCCGATTTGAAGGTGTATTTCCTGTCCTCTGGAGGAGGTTATCAGAGAAGGAAGGCAGCTCAAAGCAATTGGAGGTCTATTTTAACGCTGATACTTGCCAGGACTGCAGTGGTGAACGACTAAATGAGTTAAGCCGCAGTGTAACTGTATTGGACACGCGGCTGGTCCAATTGGTTTCATTATCCTTGGAGGAATTATATCAATGGGTATCAAAGCTTGAAGGCTCTGTAAGCGATACAAATAAACTTATAGTAGAACCATATTTAATAGATTTGAAAACAAAGATTCAGAGAATCGTTCATGTTGGACTTAGCTATCTGTCTCTGGATAGACAAACCATGACTTTATCCGGCGGCGAAGCACAAAGAATAAAATTAGCAGCAACTTTGGATTCTAATCTGACAGGGATTATCTATATAATGGATGAACCAACAATCGGGCTTCATCCAAAGGATACAGCCGGGATTATAAATATATTAAAAGAATTGAGAGATCTGGGGAATACAGTAATAGTGATTGAACACGATATCGATGTTATGCAAGAGGCTGACTATGTTGTAGATATTGGTCCCAGTTCCGGTAAGCATGGCGGAGAGATCATTGGAAAAGGATCATTAGAAGAACTTATGAGACAAGATACTTCGGTTACGGGAAGCTATTTTAAGAGAAATGGGCAAACTCGTAAAGAGTTCCGTAAAGGAACAGGAGACATGATAGAAGTTAAAAATGCCAATGTATATAACTTAAAAAATATTGATGTAAGGTTCCCTGTGGGCTGCCTGATCAGTGTTACCGGAGTTTCAGGTTCTGGAAAATCAACATTGGTATTCGAGGTGCTGGGAAAATCAAATATGAATAATGAAAAAGCTTGTAATAAGGTTTCAGGGACAGAAATATTTGATCAGATTATAACTGTGGAGCAATCTCCGCTAACTAGAATGAGACGTTCAAATGTAGCGACTTATTCTGGGGTTTATTCTGAAATAAGGAAGGTTTTTGGGGAGTTAAAGGCTGCTAAGGATATGGGATTAAGCACAAAGCACTTTTCGTTTAATACGAGAGGAGGACGTTGTGAGAATTGTGAAGGACTTGGATATGTCACAAGCAATATGCTGTTTTTTAAGGATTTGGAAGTGACTTGTCCCGTTTGCGGCGGAAATCAGTTTAATGATGAGGTATTATCTGTTAAATACAAGGGATATTCAATTAAAGATGTTCTTGGAATATCTGTTGAAGATACATTGGATATTTTCTTTGATCATCCCAAAATCCTAAGAATTTTAAAATTACTTGTAGATGTAGGGTTGGGTTATCTGGAGCTTGGTCAGACATTGACCACTTTATCCGGAGGCGAAGGCCAACGATTAAAGCTGGCGACAGAATTAATCAACAACGGCGGTAAGAATAAGCTTTATCTCATTGATGAACCGACAACAGGATTGCATCCAATTGATGTAGAGAATTTTCTTGTGCTGCTGAATCGAATGGTAGACTCGGGAAGTACAGTCATTGTAGTAGAGCATAATCAACAGGTTATCAAAGCTTCTGACTGGATAATAGATCTTGGTCCGGAAGGTGGAATGAAGGGAGGCAGAGTAATTGCCGAAGGTACTCCGAATGAGATTTTATCCAACAAAAGCTCTGTAACAGGACAATTTTTATAGATATAAGAATTGACCCTATGGGAAATAGAAAACACCAAGCAATGCAAAATGGCCGCGCTGGGGATTTTGAAGTAAAATAAGATAAAGGGTCCTCTGCTGAGATATATTCAGCGGAGGATTTTTGTTATGTAAGTAACCTTTAAGTTCTGAACCTAGAAATATAATCAAGTATTAAAAGGGTATAATACATTAGCAGCAGCAGAAACTAAGAGCGGACTGTAGATGTTGATCAGAAAGTAAATTTGAAATCTTATAGAACGCTAATCTCTTTTGTCTTGTATGAAAAAGCTAAGAAAAAAGACAAAAGAAGAAAAGGAGATACCATGTCTGATAAAAAAGCATTAAATGAAGTAGGATGGAACTTTGACAACAGTTATGCTCGTCTGCCGAAATCATTATTTACCAGCCTTAACCCAACCCCTGTAAGCTCACCCAAGTTGATTATTCTCAATTACACGCTGGCGAACTCCTTGGGATTGGACGCACAAGCCCTTCAAAGCAAGGAGAGTGTATCAATACTTGGCGGCAACCAGGTTCCAGAAGGCGCTTTGCCACTTGCCCAAGCCTATGCAGGACATCAGTTCGGACACTTTACCATGTTAGGGGATGGAAGGGCGCTGCTGCTTGGCGAACAGATCACCCCTTTAGGTGAGAGGTTTGATATTCAGCTCAAGGGTTCAGGCAGAACCCCCTATTCCCGTGGAGGTGATGGACGGGCGTCTCTCGGACCGATGCTGCGCGAATACATTATTAGCGAAGCAATGTACGGGCTTGGGATTGCTACCACCCGCAGCCTGGCGGTGGTGTCAACCGGTGAGAGAGTATTCCGTGAAACCGACCTGCCGGGTGCCGTTCTCACTCGTGTAGCTGCCAGCCATCTGCGTGTCGGCACCTTTCAATATGTTTCAAAATGGGGCACCCTTGAAGAACTCCGCACCTTGGCTGATTATACACTTCAACGTCATTTTCCAAATGTTGACGCTGATGAGAATCGCTATCTATCATTGCTGCAGGAAGTGATTAAGCGTCAGGCGGTACTCATTGCAAAATGGCAGCTGATTGGATTTATACATGGAGTAATGAATACCGATAACATGACCCTTAGTGGAGAAACCATTGATTATGGTCCTTGCGCCTTCATGGATACCTATGACCCTGCAACGGTATTTAGTTCCATTGATACTCATGGCCGCTATGCCTATGGCAATCAACCGAAGATCGCTGCGTGGAATCTTGCGAGATTTGCTGAAACTCTATTGCCGTTGCTGCATGTCAATCAGGATGAGTCTGTTAAACTGGCTCAGGATGCCATTGCAGGGTTTAATGAGCTGTATCACAGAAATTGGCTGACAGGAATGAGAGCAAAATTGGGAATATTTAATGAGGAGCTGCAGGATGGATCCCTTATTGAAGACCTCCTCACTATGATGCAGAAGTATCATGGGGACTATACCAATACCTTCAGCGCTTTAACTTTTGATAAGAAGGAGGAGAACATCCTATTTGGCACCACAGAATTTACTCAGTGGCAAGAGCTGTGGCAAGAGAGACTAGGCAGGCAGCAAGAGCCGAAAACCTTATCCCATCAGTTAATGCGGAACTCTAATCCTGGGATAATTCCTCGCAACCACCGGGTAGAAGAGGCACTGGAAGCCGCAGTGAAACATGGAGACTACAGCGTAATGGAGCGGCTTCTTGCCATCCTTGCAGATCCGTTTGCTCATTCTCCTGAACAGGCGGAGTATTCCAAACTGCCGACACCATCAGCCTGCCCATACCGAACCTTTTGCGGTACTTAAAGAATAAGTATCGGAATGACATTTGGACCTCTCCCATGAGATTTGCTCAGGGGAGAGGTTTTTTATGTAAAAAGTTCATGAGTTCGGCACCAAGCTGTGAAAAATAGTTGTAGGATTTGGTTAACAATAATGGTATATATTTCATAGTTATTTCGCTTTTAATTCACAATAATTATTTGAATAATTAGTATAATGTATATATTAAAAAAATTCAGTCGAGTGTTTGGCGTATTTAAATGGGGGTAAAGTTATGAAAAAAATCTGTAGAATAAGCATTGTTATTGTGATGATCATATGCACAATGGTGATGGCAGTATCTTGTAGAAGCCAAGTGCCAGTTCCGACAGAGGAAAAGACATATACATATACATCAACACCCGGTGACAAAGATAATTTTTCATATGCAAAGTTTTCGATTTGGTGTCCTGAGGATATAAAAACCTATAAGGGCATATTATACTTGGCTGCTGGTTATGAATACAGCAGTATTCCAATGAGCTATGAAGAGGAATGGAGGGAGCTAGCAAGAGAAAATGAGTTTGTTCTATTGACTTCCCATATGAAGAGTCGAACAGAAAAGGATGCGCAGATAGAATACTGGCAGGCGGAACACGGATCTGGTCAAGAATTGCTTAATGCACTGGAAGTATTTGCAAAGGAAGCAAAGCATCCGGAATTGGCACATGCCCCTTTAGCGATGTGGGGCTTTTCTGCCGGAGGGCAGTTCAACTATCAGTTTGCCTGCTGGAAGCCGGAACGGGTAATAACATTTATAGCTATTAAAGGTGGATATTATTTTTCAGAACCAAATAAGGAAACGTTAAAAATACCTGCATTATTTTTTACTGGAGAAGAAGATTTACAGCGTAGGATAGATGCAGTTGATGAGTTATTTGATAGAAATATAAAAGATGAACCCCTATGGTGTTTGGCACATGAACCGAATTCGGGACATGAAATAGGGCAAACGGATGAGTTCATCATTCCATGGTTAAAGGAAGTTATAAAATATAGATTGCCCCAAAAGGCTAATGCATCAAAGAGACCATTTAAGCTAAAAGACATGAATCAATCCCTTGCGTGGCTGGGAGATAGAACGGATGGCTATATAGCTCCTGCTATAGATTATAAAAAAGATAAAAAGAATGCTTCGTGGATTCCTAATGAAGAGCTAGCAAAAATGTGGAGAGATTTCCATTTACCTCAGTAATATGTAAATGTGCAATGACCTCTACATGGAAAGTTGATAGGGAGACGACCCCAGTTTGCTTGAGGTATTATTCCTTGCAAATTCTGAAGAAGACTTCTTGCTACGTTTAACATGGGCAGCGCCTGAAGGTGAGAATGCATATTTTCTAAAAGAAGTGAATGGGATTTTTGAAGAGACAGCTTTCAATGCTTATAGATGCAGTTCCCAAACTAGAGCGTTTAGACCCTTTGCTGAAGATTTATTCGGCAGAGGGCTTTTCTATTGATAATCATATATTATGTCTAGAATAACATGCACATGAATAGTTAAGGTACAAATTTATATCCGATTCCCCATACTGTAGTGATATGCTTTGGGGACTTAGGGCAATCTTCTATTTTTTTTCTAAGATTATGCATGTATACCATAATTGCATTATCATCGATTATCGTTTCACCCCAAATATTCTCATAAAGCTGCTGCTTGGTAAAAACCTGCTGCGGGTTTTCAATAAAAAACTTTATTAATTGATTTTCTTTATAAGATAAATCAATTAAACATTCACTTTTATAAAACCTGTAGGTTTTAAGATCAAATTTAAATGGACCTTCGATGATAAAGCTTGACGGAATTGACTGCGGCTTATGATACTCTTTATAGCTTCTAATTTGAGCTTTTACATGGGCACACAAAATTGCGGGACTAAAGGGTTTGGTTATATAATTACTTGCACCGAGACCTAATCCCAAGATTTTATCATAATCCTCACTTCGCCCGCTTACAAGTATAATAGGTGACATAACGTTCAAGCTTTTAATTTCTTTAATGAGCTCAAAGCCATCTTGATCACCCAGCATAACATCCAGAATAATCAAATCAAATGCTTTATCCTGTAAAATTGCAAGTGCAGATTGTCCGCTGGAAGCTTCTTCTATGAGGTAATTTTCATGTATTAAACTTTTTTTTATCAATTTTCGAACAGATTCTTCATCATCTACGATAAGAATTTTTTCTTTAGCCATAAAAATCCCCCTCATCATTTTTAATTCATAATATAGGTTTACGTGTTTCATCGTTAGTAATTTATAGAAATGCTTTAAACAAGAACATAACTATGTTATTATTATAACAAACTTCGCGCTTATAATCAATAATTGGACATTTGGTAAACCCTTGGTTTTACTATGGTTGCGTGGAAAATTATGGATGGTATTTTTAAGAATAGAGGGGCTTACTATGAGAAATATAAAATCGCTTAAGAAAGCAATATTAATTATCATTTTATTTGTGTTGTTATTTACTATGCTGATTATCATTGGATATAATGATTTTGTCCAGCATAGGAATACAGTTATTAAACAACAGCAAGAACACTTATTGACAATAGCAAAATCCATTTCTAGAAGTATAGATGCCTTTATGAATGATAAAGCGGATAGTTTATCTATATTAGCCCAAAACCCTATTATTACAAAGACAGTAGGAATGAACGAAATCGAAAAGGCTTATAGTCAGCATGATGAGGTTTTGCAGACTTTTTATAATAAATACAGCTATGAGATGGAAAGTGTTTTTTTATTGGATAGGAATGGAGCTCTAATCTATGGATATCCTGAAAACCATTATCTGCAAGAGATAGATCATACTATATTGAATAAAATGTTGGAAAATAAGCAGCCATTTATTACAAGAGAGTATGAGTCTAGCCCAAATCAATTTTCCATCGATATACTGCAGCCTGTGATGAAAGATAACGAGTTAAGCGGTATTTTAGTCAGTACAATTAATTTGAATAAACTGTACCATAGCTTGATTCAACCAATAAGACCCGGGAAAATGGGTTATGCAATGGTGAAGAATATGAAGGGTGTTATTGTCATGCACCCCGTAAAAGAACAAGTAGGGTTAGAAGCGCTTAAGGACAGAAAGGAAAAGTTTCCGGAGTATAACTGGAAAGAGCTTGAGGAGTTATACAGAAAGCAAGTAGAAGAAGGGGAAGGCTATCATGTTTATCATTCTAACTGGTGGCAAGATAACGGATTAAAATGGTCTAAGAAGATCAATGCATATACAACAGTTAAAATCAGTGATATCGCATGGATCATATCCGTTCAAATGGACTATGCCGAAATTGAACAACCAATTAGAGGAACGCTGATCAATATTTCATTTATAGCAATTATTATTACGATATTTCTATTAATTGTATCCTATATCATTTTCAAAATAGATAAAAAACGCAAAGCCTTGGAAATTGAAACGAAGTATTTAAAGGAGCTCAACAAGACTTGGGAAGAGCTAATTAAAAGTGAAGCCAGATTAAGACATTCCCAAAAGCTTCAAACGATTGGTACATTAACAAGCGGTATCGCCCACGAGTTTAACAACCTATTGACTCCCATATTAGGATATTCTGAAATATTGTTACAGCAAATAAGCAGTAAAGACAGCATGCATGAAGACCTGTGGGAAATAAACAAGAGTGCTTTGAGAGCAAAGGAAATTATTGAACAAATTCTGGTATTCAGCAGAAATGATCATGTGACATCTAAAGTGATGCCTTTGAGAGTAGACCATATTGTAAAGGAAAGTACAAAGCTCATTAAGTCATTACTGCCTAACAGCATTGAAGTGGTAGAGAATATCAGCAGCAGTGAATTGGTGCTTGGAAGCTCAACACAATTACAGCAGGTGTTACTCAATTTATATACAAATTCATATCACGCTATGAAAGCCAAAGGCGGTATATTAGAGCTTCATGTAGAGGCAGTGAACATCAATGCCGATGAAGGTGATGAATTAGGTTTGTCAAAAGGAAGATATATTAAAATTGAAGTGAAAGATACCGGCATGGGCATGGATAAAGAAACCTTAAGTCAAATATTTGACCCGTTTTTTACTACAAAAGAAACTGGAGAGGGAACAGGCTTAGGATTATCTGTTGTCCATGGAATTATAAAAAACCACAATGGCAGCATTGCTGTTAAAAGTCAAATAAACGTAGGAACAGTAGTGGATATCTACCTGCCTATAGTTGAAGAAGTGCTAGTTGAAGCCAAGGAAGATGAAAAACAATTGCTGCAGGGTGCAGGAGATATACTGATCGTTGATGATAATTTAGGTGTACTAAAGATGCTTGAGAAGGGCTTGAACAATTTTGGGTATCACGTGATCACGGAGAATGATGGGTATCAGGCCATGAAGCTGCTGGACAAAAACCCGACTGCTTTTAGTGTAATTATTCTTGACTTTACCATGCCAAACATCAGTGGACTTGAAATAGCAGAATATTTTAAGCTGAAAAATTCCAATGCAAAGATTATCCTTGTTTCAGGATATATAAAAGAAGATATTGTCCAAAATCATCCCGAAATATTTGATGCTTACATGCTTAAACCAATTGTTGTGCCTGAATTAGTGGATAAAATTAAGCAGCTGCAGCAGATAAAATAATTTATCACTTAGAACCTATGTACGAATATTTTAAATTAGAAAAAAGGCTCATTCATCCATATGGATGTATGGGTCTTTTGCTTTATGATACTATAAAAACTTTAAAATCTTAATAAATTTTAAGATTTATTCAGAATTTCTTAAGATTTGCTTATTATAATTTATTTTGTACTATAAGTTAGTTAAATAACAAACAAAGAGAGGGAGTATATCAGATGAGGAACTTTAAAAGAACATTGGCTATCTGTTTGACTTTAATAATGGTGCTTTTAATGGCAGCATGTCAAGCAAAGCCTGTAAGCAACGAAAACAGCGGAGTTTTTATAGGGGAGTCAAAGGGTAAAAATGGAGCAATCAAGGTAGAGGTTACAATTGAAAATGCTGAAATTAAAGATATCAAGGTTGTAGAAAACCATGAATCAGAATTTACAAAGAATGTTTTTGAACAATTGCCTAAGGCTATAATAGCTGCGAATACAGCTGATGTAGATATTATATCAGGAGCTACTTTAACATCTGAAGCAATCATAGAAGCCGTTAAAGATGCTATAACCAAATCAGGAATTGCTTTAACAGCAAAAACTGCAGCAGAGGGCAGCAGCAAGGTTGAAGATGCAGCTACTGACATTGTTATCATTGGTTCAGGTGGTGCAGGACTTACAGCTGCAATTGAAGCATCCATGGATGGCGCAAAGGTAATCGTAGTTGAGAAAAACTCATTTATGGGTGGAAATACAAACTATGCTACTGGCGGAATGAACGCAGCAGGCACAAAGTATCAGGAAGCAAAGGGTGTTCAAGATAGTGCAGAGCTTTTCTATAAGGATACCATGAAGGGTGGACATGATTTAAACGATCCTGAGCTTTTAAAGGTATTATCAGAGAAATCAGCTGATGCAATTTATTGGTTGGAAAGCTTGGGCGCTGACTTGTCAAACATATCAAGATCAGGTGGTGCAAGTGCTGACAGAATGCATACAGCACC
>JAQSYD010000107.1 GCA_029256325.1 Clostridia bacterium | reverse complement strand
CGGAACTCCATTCTGCATCACCTTTGACTTTGAATCTCTAGAGGATCAAAGTGTAACCATAAGAGAAAGAGATACAATGCAGCAGGTTAGAGTTAAGATCGATGAGCTTAATGAATACTTAAAGGAAAAATTTGATTTTTAAATCATAACAAAAGTGCTGGTGTAATAGCCAGCACTATTATTAAGTCAGGGGGTAAATTATGTTAAATCTTGAATATACTTTGGAAATAATGCAAAAGATCTGTACTACACCAAGCCCGACCGGTATGACAACGGATGTCATGAAAGTAATCGAGGCTGAATTCAACAAGCTAGACATGGAAGTAAGCTATAACAATAAAGGTGGGCTTATAACCTATTATAAGGGTAAAAATAGAACCGCTGCTAAAGCCATTGCAGCTCACGCTGATACATTGGGCGCCATGATAAAAGAGATAAAGGGCAGCGGGAAGCTTGCCATCACCACCATAGGCGGCTATATACCTCAATCTATAGAATGTGAAAACTGTGTAATACATACTTCAGAAGGCAAGACTTACTCAGGTACTTTTTATACAAGCAAGCCCTCCGTTCACGTTCACAAAGATGCCGGAACCCATGAACGTACCATCGAAGGCATAGAAGTCATCATAGATGAAAAGGTTTTTTCTGTTGCGGATGTCAAAGATTTGGGTATTGATGTTGGTGATTTTATCTCCTTTGACAGCAGATTTAGAATTACTGAAAGCGGCTTTGTTAAGACAAGGCACCTTGATGACAAGGCCAGTGTGGCAATTATTCTTGGTGCATGCAAGTATATGAAAGAAAACAATATTATCCCGAAAAATGATATTCAAATATTCTTTACCAGCCACGAAGAAGTTGGACATGGTGCAAGCCATGGTATAGATGATAGTGTTTCAGAGCTTCTGTGTGTTGATATGGGCGCTTTAGGCATGGGTCAAAACTCTGATGAATATACCGTTTCCATTTGTGCCATGGATGGCGGCGGCCCCTATGACTATGAGCTGCGCAGCAGGCTCGTTCAGCTTGCAAAAGAAGCAGGTGCTGAATACAAAGTTGATATATACCCCTTCTATGGCTCAGACGGCGGTGCTGCACTAAAAGCAGGCCGCAACTTAAAAGTTGGCCTTATCGGTCCCGGCGTTTATGCATCACATTCTTATGAACGAACACACATAGACTCTATTTTAAATACTGCAAAGCTTCTTATCGCTTATATGCAACAGTAAAATTGCAAAATGTAGGGGCAGACCCATGTGCCTGCCCGCTGCCTGCAGCAAAAAAGCAGGGAAAAACTTCCCTGCTTTTTGTTATGCTCCATAAACCTTATAATATTCCTCAATCTTTTGCTTCATTACATCATCTATGATAATTTTGCCTTTGAACTCTTTATTGTGTAAATGCTCTACCACTTCCTGCATTGTAACAATGGCACGGGTCTTCAAGCCATACTGCTGCTGCAGCTCTTGGAAGGCTGATTTTTCTCCTGTTCCCCGCTCCATTCTATCTACCGAAATGATTAAGCCTAATACCTCTACATCTCCCTGAGCCTTTAGAATTGGCATCGTTTCATGTATTGAAGTACCCGCTGTGGTCACATCCTCAATAATTACCACTCTGTCTCCATCCTTTGGCTTGCCGCCCATGAGTATGCCTTTGTCTCCATGATCCTTGATTTCTTTTCTATTGGAGCAATAAACGATATCAATGTTAAATAAGTTGTTTAAAGCGATTGCTGTCGCTACACTTAAGGGTATACCCTTATATGCAGGTCCAAATAACACTTCAAAGCCTTCAGTAAAATACTGCTTTATGGACTTGGCATAAAACTCCCCAAGCTTGCTCATCTGAGCTCCCGTTTTGAAATTGCCTGTGTTTATAAAGAAAGGTGTTTTTCTTCCGCTTTTGGTAACAAAGTCTCCAAAAGTAATCACATCACATTGCACCATAAATTCTATAAACTCTTTCTTGTACTGTTCCATATCAAATCTCCTATATTGAATATGAAGTCAGCTCTTCACAGTAGCTGCAGCGATATCTTATCTTCCCGTTTCTATGAGCCAGTTCAAATTTAGGTGTCACATACTCATCAAAATTGCTGATGCATCTTGGGTTCTTGCATTTAAACATGCCTTGTACTTCTTTTGGTATACTTACATGCATTTTGTTCACGATTTCATCGTTTTCTATGATATTAACTGTTAAGGTTGGATCAATAAGCCCCAACATCGTCAAATCCAAGTCAATCCTGTTTTCAATTTTAATAATATCCTTTTTGCCATGCTTGCTGCTGGGTACATTGATTAATAGCACTACCGGAAAATCAGCTTCTGCTAATTTCAGCTTCTCAAATATCTTCATGCCCTTGCCCGCTGTTATGTGGTCAATTACAATTCCGCAGTTAATACTATTTACCTTTAACATTTACATCCACCCCCAATTGAAGTGCCATCAAGGCCATTCTTGCATATATGCCTAGCTCAGCTTGCTTAAAGTAGGCTGCTCTTTGGTCACCATCCACATCATAAGCAATTTCATTTACCCTTGGCAGCGGATGCATGACCAACATATCAGGCTTCGCATTTGCTAGCTTGCTTCTAGTCAGTATATAGCTATCCTTTAGACGCATATAATCCGCTTCGTTGAAAAATCTTTCTTTTTGAATACGTGTCATATACAGAATGTCTACTTGGTTGATTACCTCCTCCAAGCTTTCTGTTTCAACGATTTCAATATTATGCTTTTCCAATAGCGTTTCTTTTAGGTGTTCTGGAAATCTAAGCTCTGCCGGTGATATAAATACGAACTTGTTGGAGTTGTATCTGGCCAAGGTGCTGACCAAGGAGTGAACTGTTCTGCCGAATTTCAAGTCTCCGCAGAAAGCTACTGTTAGATTATCAAGGCTTCCATTCAGCCTTCTAATGGTGAGCAAATCTGTCAGTGTTTGTGTAGGGTGCTGATGTCCGCCATCTCCTCCGTTTATTACAGGAACTCTGGAGTATTCAGCTGCCAGCATTGGTGCTCCTTCCTTTGGGTGTCTCATAACCACGATATCTGCGTAAGCATCAAGTACCCTTATAGTGTCTGCAATGCTCTCTCCTTTGGATACTGAGCTTGTGCTTGCATCGGAAAAGCCTAATACAGTGCCCCCAAGTCTAAGCATAGCTGATTCAAAACTTAATCTTGTTCTGGTGCTTGGCTCATAAAACAATGTGCCCAGTATTTTACCCCTGCAGACACTGCTGAAAGACTCTCTGTCCTCCACTATTCTGTCTGCCAAGTCAAATATTTGCTTGAACTCCTCCAAGCTGAAATCATTGGGATCAATTAAGTGTTTTCCCTTTAAACTCATAATAACTCCTCCTTTTTAGTCTCTCTGTACTATCTTAAAGGTATTTGCAATAAAAAACCTTCTAACCCGAGAGTTAGAAGGTAATATATCTATGCATAGACAAACCGCTTGCAATATCAGTCTGCTATCATTATAATACCTTGCTAGCCTCTCTGGACTATGTTAAAGGTTAATTTCTTAAATACTTTAACATAATACTATTATAATGTCAATAATACATATTTTTATTAGCATAGTATATTTTGGTAATTTTTACAATTTTATAAATTACTCCCTAATTGTAAAAACACATGCGAATAATATAACGAGAACAATAACAGGAGGTAGAAAAAATGTTCAAAAAATTAACAGCGATTTGTCTCGCATTTATTTTGGTAATATCTATGGCACTTGTTCCAGTATTTGCCTCAGATAACCAAAGTAGCACAACAACTGATGCTCAGGCTAATATGGTAAGCAACGATAAAAAAGTCAAAGATGACAAGAATGGTAAAGACAATGACGATGATTATGAAGATTTAATAGAAAATGTAATCAAAAAGTTTTTAGATTCCAATGAATTTAGCTGGGCTGAAAAATCCATCGAAAAGATGGGACTTATGGGAATCCTCAACGGTACCGGAAATGGTTATTTCAAGCCTAAAAGCAACGTTACCCACGTTGAAGCTATCGCAATGGTTTTAAAACTAACAGGTTATCAAAATGAAGCAGAATCAATTAAAGTAGAACCCAAATATTTCAAAGGCAAAAGTGATCCATGGAGCTACGGATATCTACAACTGGCTCTAGATAAGGGCATCATTATTCCTTCCGAAGACGGCAGCTTTAATCCAAAAACTCCTGCTAAACGTCATGAAGTAGCTAAATATGTTGTTCGTGCACTAGGCGAAAGAGAAGAAGCTCTGGATAACATGAAAGCAAAGCTTGACTACAAGGATGCAGCATCCATTCCAGCAGGTTCAAGAGGCTATGTACATGTAATAACTGAAATGAAAATTATGCAGGGCAGCAACAATGAGTTCCAACCCAACAAACCAATTACAAGAGCTGAACTAGCTGTTATACTTGACAAAGCTGACGGCAAAACTGATGAACCTGGTAACAGCACAAATAAATATCAAGGTGCCTTCGTAGCATTTGATGAAAAAGATTTAGAAATCACAATAAAAGCAGATGGTAAATCCTATACTTATGACGTTAACAAAAACGCTCCGGTTTATAAAAACTCCAAGTACTATAAAATATCTTCCTTAGATGCTGGAGATATAATCAAATTAGTATTAGACAATGATAAGAAAGTAATTTTCATCGAGTTTATTGAAGAAGGAACAGCTGATACTGATGAAGATGAACTTACAATAGTTAAAATGTCCTATTCAAATCTGCCTGAAGTAATACAAAATAAAGTAGACGATTTAAAAGACGAAGCAAACTACGTAGCAATCAAATATAATCAATATATATACCTAATCGCTACTAGAGGTGAAAAACCAACTGGCGGTTATGCTATCGAAATCGAAGAAGTATTTAAGCAAACTGTTGACACAGATGAATACAACCTAGAGGCAGTAGTGAAAATCACGAACCCTGGAAGCTCAATAGTAACTCAAGCCACTACTCACCCTTACACTGTTGTGAGACTTAGCTACTTTGATGATATTGAAGACGTTAAATTTGTAAATACATCAGGTTCAACACTAAAAACTACAACACTTAAAGCAATCGATGATGAAGAAATCATCAATGGTACAATTAAATCCATAGATGTTGACGATGATGAAGTTACATTAACGCTAAGCACTACAGTAAGTAAAACCTATGAAATACCAACTGCTGCTGACATCACACTTGATGGTGATGATGCTGACCTTTCAGATCTTAAAGTCGGCATGAAAGCTAAAATAACAAAAACAAATGATGTTATCACAGATCTTGATGTAACTAGTTTGGAAGAAGTTATCAACGGCACTATTTACTCAATTGATGTTAACGATGATGAAGTTACATTAACTCAAAGTAGTACAGTACGTAAAACCTATGAAATACCTGACGCTGCTGACATCACACTTGATGGTGATGATGCTGACCTTTCAGATCTTAAAGTTGGTATGAAAGTCAAAATGACAAAGACAAACGGTGTTATTACAGAGCTTGAAGTTACTACTGTAAAAGAAGTTATCAACGGCACAATTTACTCAATTGATGTTAACGATGATGAAATAAGATTAACTGAAAGCACTACAGTACGTAAAACCTATGAAATACCTGATGCTGCTGACATCACTCTTGATGGTGATGATGCTGACCTTTCAGATCTTAAAGTTGGTATGAAAGTCAAAATGACAAAGACAAATGGCGTCATTACAGAGCTTGAAGTTACTACTTTGATAGAAACTATTACAGGCACAATCTACTCCGTTGATCTCTCAGATGATGAAGTAAGATTAACTGAAAAAGATAATGTTCGCAGAACTTATGTTATACCTGATGCTGCTGACATCACACTTGATGATGACGATGCTGACCTTTCAGATCTTGAAAGAGGTATGACTGCAAAAATAACTAAAACAAACGGTGTAATTACAAACCTCGATGTTGAAGACTAATCGATATAAGAAACAAGTCATGTAATCAACCCCAAATAAATACAGCGGGTATGCGTAAGCATATCTGCTGTATTTATTTTTAAGTATTAATATTTTAATCACTGCTTAAATATGATATATAAAGGCTGCGACTGTATGCAACAGTACATGCAGAACTATTTAAGGAGTGGTCAAAATTGAGAAAGCTTAACTACATACAGGGTGCATTTATACTAACATTGACAAATCTTATTACAGGCGTACTTGCTTTTGTTTTTAGAATACTTTTATCCCGCTCCATAGGTGCAGAAGGTATGGGCGTCTTTCAGCTGGTGCTGCCCCTTTATACCTTATTCATCACCTTGGTTTCAGGAGGCGTAACCACTGCCGTTTCCAAGCTGGTTGCAGAACAACAGACCAAATCCAACTATAAGAATATGCATAAAATCATCAAAATCTGCTGTACCTTATTTGGTGCTTGGAGCGTACTTATTGCAATCATCTTGTCCTTCAATGCAGGCTTTGTGTCACAATACATATTAAAGGATACACGAACCCTATATTCAATAATAATATTTACACCAGCCATTGTATTTATTTCAATTTCAGCCATCATCAGAGGTTATTTCTTTGGCTTACAGGATGTGAATCCTCCTGCTGCAATAGATGTAGCTGAAAAGGTTGTAAGGCTGGCTGGCCTGGTTCTTGCTGTTAAAATTATGCTGCCCTATGGCATCGCTTACGTTTGTGCCGGTGCTATGCTTGCCATGGCAGTTGGCGAATTGGTCAGTATGCTGCTTCTCATTACAACATACTTGGGTAAAAAACGCAGAAGCTCCAAAACCAGTCCCACCGATTCTTCCCTTACTATTGTAAACAGAATACTAACCAATGCGATTCCTCTTTCTGTAAGCGGTGCTTTGGTAACAATCATGGAAATGCTCTGTGCTATCATAGTACCTACACAGCTTATTGCCGCAGGCTTTAACAAGCAAAGTGCGCTATCTCTGTATGGTGAGCTTACCGGAATGGCAATGCCCTTGCTTTTCTTCCCCTTTATCATCATCGTATCGCTTTCTATCACCTTAGTTCCGGCTATAACAGCGTCACACACACAGCGGAATTGGACAGTTTTAAATCGGCAATGCTATAGCTCTATAAAGATTGCTGCAGTTTTAGGCTTTGGGGCTACAGCCTTATTTGGCACCTTTCCTCATCAGCTGTCAGAACTGCTCTTTAAAAGTGCTCACACCGGAAAACTACTTTTTTGGCTTTCCTTTGGCTGCACCTTCCAATTCTTGGAATTTACGCTATTTGCGATTTCAAATGGCTTGGGTTTGCAACGCAAGGTTTTAGGCTATTCAATCATCAACGTGATCATATTGGTTCTTTGCTCCTATATACTGATTCCTTTGCCGCAGATCAACATATACGGTTATATCATAGGCTTTAATCTTAGTACATTATTAATAGTGCTAAAGAATAGCTATGATTTGAAAAAAATAAAACAGCTGAAATTCAAGCTGCTCCGTCCCCTTGCAGGTCCTTTTATCAGCTTTGTTGTCATGCTGTTTACGCTTAGATTTGTATATCAATATCTTTTAACTTTACAAAATGCCAATGTCTCCTTATTTATTTCCATAGCTGCAGGCTTCATCGCATATGCATTTGCACTCATTGCTACGAGAACCATTACACTAAAACAGATTTCAAATACATTAAGTCTTAAGTAGCTTAAGTAGCTTAAGTAGCTTAAGTAGCTTAAGTAGCTTAAGTAGCTTAAGTAGCTTAAGTATCATATTTGCCATATACCCTTTGGTATAGCGCTGGAAATAGCGCCAAATATATAAGGAAAACCATACTTCTTGTGGGAATGAGCACCGCACAGTCAACGATACCATGTATCAGCATTGAGCTTAAGGCTGCAATAAATCCAACAGCAATATAAGCATGCTCGCTGTATTTATGCTCTTTCCAAAACAATATAAACTGTCTAATACCGGATAAGACGAATGCAGCAAAGGCTGCTAAACCAAATATACCTGTTTCAGCCAGAAGATGTAGGATAAGATTGTGGGCATGGGCTATAAAGCCGCTAAGTTTATCAGAGCTATAGGATAAAAGCTTGCTGATGCTGCCCAGCCCGCTTCCAAAGGCCATATTCTCCTTAAACAAACCCCAGGATGCTTTCCAAATCTCATACCGATATAAGCTGCTGCTGTCAAAAGCAAGTGTGCTTAAATCAGTTCTGTGCGTACTTTCTAAAAAGTTATATCCGTAATACAAAAGTACCATAATCGTTAAATATGCCACCACCTTCAACTCTTTGCATAATACAGCAATGACTGCCATAGCAATAACAAAGGCAAAAAAACCGCCGCGAGAATAAGTCAATATCAAGCAAAGTGACGAAAGCATAATATTAATTGCAGTATATAATTCACCATTCTTCTTTACAAAGTAAGCTGCTGCATAGCATATATTAAAGGTCAAATATGCCGCAAACATATTTGGATTTCTCATGGTAGAATATATTCGCGTTAAACTGCCATAGGTGCCTTGATCCGTCCAGCTTCTATTGACATTCAAATCACCAGTAAAATATTGATATATCCCATAAAGACAAATCAGAACAGCCATCAAATTCAACAGCCTGAATATGTCCTCAATATTCTCATGGTTAATGCATCTCACTATAACGATATAAACAAGAAAATGTCCTAATATAATAGCACCAATAAATATGCTGTATTCCGGAACCTTTGAAAATATAGTTGATAAAAGTAAAGCTGCAGCTATAAAACACATAATCTTATCTTTTACTGCAAGATGCATCATGTGCTTTGGATCTTTTTTAAACAAAACAAAAAAAGCAAGTATTCCCGCTGCATATGCCCCATAGTAAAATGAAGCCGAAAAAACAATGATACTGATTATTAAATATTTTATAAGCTTATTTTCTGTCATATTCATTCCTTCTATCATAAAATACCCTATCATTTTAGCAAAATACATGTAAATTAGCAAACTTGAAGTAACATAAAAAAACAGCAGATAATCTGCTGTTTTAAACAACTATTAATAAGTAAGCCTGTAAGCCGGGTTCTGTCTTGGATGATCATCTATCTAGGCGCAACGTTACCGTTACGCTCAAGCGACCTTACCCGGAAGAGGAACGGGCCGTTCCCTGCTTCTTGAAGAAGCGACTTCTCTATTTGGTCTTGCTCCAGATGGGGTTTACAT
>JAQSYD010000106.1 GCA_029256325.1 Clostridia bacterium | reverse complement strand
CTTGGGTCAAGAGCATCTCTTAGACCGTCGCCTAGTAATTGCAATGATAACATGGTTAAACTAATGAATATCGATGGGATAATCAATTGATAAGGATAGTTTTGCATTGCTGCTATACCCAAGTTTGCCAACTGACCCCAGCTTGTTTGTGGTGGTTGTATGCCTAAGCCTATGAAGCTTAAGAATGCTTCAGCAAATATAGCAGCGGGAATTGCAAAAGTTAAGGATACGATAATTACTCCTAATGTATTTGGTATCAAGTGTCTTAATATCAATCTGGATGAGCTTGCGCCAAGTGTTCTAGCTGCAAGCACAAACTCTTGTTCTTTAAGTGATAATATCTGTCCTCTGACTAGCCTTGCCAACCCCAGCCAGCCAGTTATCGCAACTGCTATTATAATGGGTACTAAGCCGGAGCCTAAATATATCATGATTAGTATTGCAAAGATCAAAGGCGGCAATGCGATTAATACGTCGATTGCTCTCATGACGAACATATCCAGCTTTCCGCCGAAAAAGCCTGATGCTCCCCCAATCAGTGTGCCCACAATACCATTAATCAGTGCTGTGGTAACCCCTATAAATAATGATATTCTGGCACCTTCCCATACTCTTTCCCATAAATCTCTGCCAAGGGAATCTGTACCAAACCAGTGCTCCATGCTTGGCGCTTTATCAGCACCAGCTAGGTCGTTCTCATAATAATTATACGGTGTCATCATGGGACCTATAAAGGACATGATTGCAAAAACTATGATTAA
Organism: Clostridia bacterium; assembly: GCA_029256325.1. Classification (GTDB taxonomy): domain Bacteria; phylum Bacillota; class Clostridia; order Lutisporales; family Lutisporaceae; genus GWB2-37-7. The sequence continues at coordinate 8,461 of JAQSYD010000106.1, read as the reverse complement.
TAATAATGACAGCATAGCGATAGGGTTCTTCTTAAGTCTTCTCCAAGCATCTTGCCAGTAAGTCATGCTAGGTCTGATAATAGCTTGCGACTTTTCTTCATTGATTCCTATATGCTTAAACTGTTCCTGATTGAAATCCATCATTCTTCCTCCCCTCACGCGACTCTTATTCTAGGATCGATTAGACCGTATACAATATCTACGACAAAGTTCATGATGATTAGAAAGGCACCATAGAAAATGGTTGTTCCCAAAATCATTGGATAGTCAAGATTTTGCATTGATCTAACGAAGTACTGTCCTAATCCTGGAATCGCAAATACAGTTTCTACAACGAATCCCCCTGTCAGAAGAGTTGCAGTAACGGGGCCTAAAATAGTTACGATTGGAAGCAGTGCATTTCTGATTTGATGCTTTGTTGTAATCTCTATAGGTGATAAACCTTTTGCTTTGGCTGTCTTGATATAGTCTTGCCCAACAACCTCAAGCATACTTGTTCTCATAAATCTTGCCAGATTTGCTAAGGTTGCCAGTCCTAATGCAAAGGATGGCATGATGGTATGAGCAAAGGTCTTGTAGGTTGCAACAGGCAGCCACTTAAGTTCAACACCAAATAACCATTGAATTAACCCTGCTATGATAAAGTTTGGAATGGAGATACCTATTACAGCCAACAAGATGCTGAATCTATCCCACCCTCTGTTGTGATTTAGAGCTGCTACGACGCCCAAGGCTATACCGGCAATAGTTGCAAAAGCGAGGGCTCTCAAACCAAGATCTGCGGATATAGGAAAATTATCAGCGATAACATCATTCACACTACGGGCTTTATACCGTAATGATTGCCCCATGTCCCCATCAAGCACCAGATGCCCTAGATACTTTATATACTGTTTGTACAGCGGTTGATCCAAGCCATAGAACCTCATCATGTTGGCTCTTATTTCCGGTGTGATTTTGTCGCTTAAGAAAGGATCGCCGGGGACTAATCTAATCAGAAAGAAAGAAATTGTAATAAGAACCCATATGGTGATGAGTGAAATAAGACCTCTTTTTAAAACATACTTTATCAATTGTTTTACCTCCTTTTTATAAATATTCCTAATATTAATTATATTTGGAAAATATTAAAAATCTTTGTAGATACCTTGATAAAACAATGAGGATTGCGTGTAGAAAAGTTAGAAAATTTAGACAATATCAAAGAACCAGACCTTGTTAATACTTGGAATATTCAGAAAAGTGAAAAGATTTGAATGAAAACTGTGTAAATCAAGGTATTTGGCACAAAATAAAAAAAATTGCTATAAATTTAAAAAATTTTGTTAAAAAATTCTCAAATGTATGATACAATAAACATGAATTATTTAATTGATAAATTTCTGTCAATTATATATAATTAGTATGATGAAATTGTAAGGAGGGGACTCTTTGATGACTGATATGGAATTCAAAGAAAAACTGAACAAGTTGGAACATATTATAAATGAACACAAAAATCAGCAGGGGGCATTGATGCCGGTTCTTCATGAAACGCAAGAACTATTTGGCTATTTGCCAGAGGAAGCACAAAAGAGAATCTCAGAAGTATTAGACATATCAATGGCTGAAATATACGGAGTAGCAACATTTTATTCAAGATTCACACTAAAACCACGCGGAAAATACACAATAGGAGTTTGCCTTGGTACAGCATGTTATGTTAAAAATTCTCAAGGCATTATTGACAAAATTAAAAAAGAGATCAAGGTTGGCGCAGGTGAAACAACAGATGATGGTTTGTTCACCCTAGAAGCAACAAGGTGCATTGGCTGTTGCGGACTTGCTCCTGTTATGACAATAGGTGAAGACGTTTATGGAAAAATAGCACCGGAAGATGTAGTTGATATTTTGAAAAAATATCAAGCATAATCATGAAAGAGCTAGCGCTTCATATTCTTGACCTTGCACAAAATTCAATTACTGCCGGTGCGGATTTAATTAAGCTAACAATAAATGAAAGCTTAAAAAACGATATCCTGTCTATAACCATAGAAGACAATGGATGTGGAATGGATGTGACACAAGCAGAGAAGGTAAAGGATCCTTTTGTGACAAGTAGAACCAGCAGAAAAGTTGGACTTGGTATTCCACTTATGCTGGCTGCATGTCAAAGATGTGAAGGAAATTTAAGCATTGAATCTCAAAAAAATGTGGGAACTAAGCTGATTGCCACATTTAAACACAGTCATATTGACAGGGCGCCCATGGGCAACATGGCAGAAACCATTGGTTGTTTAATAATTGGATCAGAGAATATAGACTTTGTTTATGTTCATATCATCGACCAAGAAGAGTTTTGCCTGGATACCAGAGAAATACGGCAGACTCTTGGAGCAGAAGTTCCATTGTCTGAGCCTGATGTTTTAGATTGGATAAAAAATTATATCAATGAGGGTTTAAGTAATTTGCGCGGAGGTGTAATATAATGAAGTCTCTTAAAGAGTTGGAAGAAATAAGAAAAAAAACCTTAGAAACAATCAACATAAGAAAAGATAGAACAGGCACAAGAGTAGTTGTTGGTATGGCTACTTGTGGTATAGCTGCAGGAGCAAGACCGGTGCTTATGTCCATCATGGACGAGGTAAAGAAAAATAATCTGGCAGATGTCGTTGTTGCACAAACAGGCTGCATTGGTATGTGCAGATTTGAACCAATAGTTGAGGTTTACAAGCCGGGCGAAGAGAAGGTAACTTATGTAAAGGTTACTGCTGCAAAAGCCTTAAGAATAATGAACGAGCATGTAATGCAAGGTAAGGTAGTGGATGAGTACACTATCGGAGCTGAAGAGAAATAAACCCTACGTGGTCTCATTTGAATTCTGTTAGGAGGTAAAACAAATGGAAATGTATCGTTCCCATGTTATGATTTGCAGGGGTACCGGCTGTACATCCTCAAATTCAGAACAAATAGTAAAGAACTTTGAAGAGTTAATAAAGAAGCATGGATTGGATAATGAAGTTGTAGTAGAAAGAACAGGCTGCTTCGGTCTATGTGCCCTAGGTCCAATCGTTATCATATATCCGGAAGCATCTTTCTATAGTCTCGTAAAGCCGGAAGATGTTGAAGAGATCGTAAATGAACACCTGATTAAGGGTAGAGTTGTAAAAAGACTGCTTTATGCTGAAACAGTTGAAAACGACACAATAAAATCCATTGACGAAGTAGACTTCTACAAAAAACAGGTTAGAGTAGCATTAAGAAATTGTGGTGTAATAAATCCAGAAAATATTGATGAGTATATCGCTTTTGATGGTTATAAAGCTTTGGAAAAAGTGTTGACAAGTATGACACCTGCTGAAGTTATTGACACAATTAAGCGTTCTGGGCTAAAGGGAAGAGGAGGCGGAGGCTTCCCAACAGGTACTAAATGGGAATTTGCAGCAAAATCACAAGCAGATCAAAAATATGTATTGTGTAACGCTGACGAAGGAGATCCAGGTGCCTTCATGGATAGAAGCGTTCTAGAGGGAGATCCTCACGCAGTAATAGAAGCTATGACAATAGCTGCATTTGCTATTGGTGCAAGCCAAGGCTATGTATATGTAAGAGCAGAGTATCCAATCGCAGTAAAGAGGTTGGCAATAGCAATAAGCCAAGCGAGAGAATATGGATTGCTAGGTCAAAACATCATGGATACTGGCTTTAATTTCGATTTAGAAATACGTCTTGGTGCAGGTGCCTTCGTATGTGGTGAAGAAACAGCCCTGATTGCATCCATTGAAGGGGAAAGAGGTATGCCAAGACCAAGACCGCCATTCCCTGCTGTAAAAGGATTATTTGGAAAGCCAACCCTGCTTAATAACGTTGAGACTTATGCAAATATTACTCAAATCATCAATAACGGAGCAGAATGGTTTGCTTCAATGGGTACTGAGAAATCAAAGGGTACCAAGGTATTCGCCCTTGGAGGAAAAATCAACAATACAGGTCTTGTTGAAATACCTATGGGTACAACAATGAGAGAGGTTATATTTGAAATAGGCGGCGGTATACCAAACGGCAAGAAGTACAAAGCAGCGCAAACTGGCGGTCCTTCTGGCGGATGCATACCTATGGAGCATATAGATGTTCCTATCGACTATGATAACTTGATAGCGCTTGGTTCCATGATGGGTTCCGGTGGACTTATCGTTATGGATGAAGATAACTGTATGGTTGATATCGCAAGATTCTTCTTAGACTTTACCGTCGATGAATCCTGCGGAAAGTGTACACCATGCCGTGAAGGTACAAAGAGAATGCTTGAAATACTAGATAGAATTGTAGAAGGAAAAGGAAAAGACGGCGATATAGAAAGACTGGAGTCCTTAGCAAACAACATAAAGAACTCAGCGCTTTGTGGACTTGGTCAGACGGCTCCTAATCCTGTACTTTCAACACTTAAGTATTTTAGAGATGAGTACGAAGCTCATATCAATGAAAAAAGATGTCCGGCAGGCGTATGCCAAGGCTTGGCTAAATATACAATCATAGCAGATAAGTGCAAAGGCTGCGGCATCTGCGCGAAGCAGTGTCCTGTAACAGCGATATCCGGTAAGGCAAAGACTCCGTATCTAATAGCAAATGATAAATGTGCAAAGTGTGGCGTATGCTTAGAAAAGTGCCCATTTGGTGCAATCATAAAAGCTTAATAAAAAACAAAGGTCAAATCAGCAATTGTATGTGTTGATTTGACCTTTTTCATCCATGTCAATAATGAAGCAATCGTCAGGTTTTTCTCTGCACAATTGTTTTGTTTTTTGTGCCAGATCAACTATTTTTTTATAGGCGCGTTGAGCACCGATCGCTAAAAGTGGTACTCCGATAGCATTTACTTTTAATCCTCTTGAAAAAAATCCACCTATTGTCATACTGATTGGCACCGTTCCTGATGTGTTGACATAAGCAAAGCCTTCGTTGATATTATAAAGCTTGTGCATTTCCATAGTCAGGTTCCTCATGGCAGGTACAAGCGCTTTTGACGTTCCTCTGCCTATGGTATACACTTTATTACCGACTTCGTCAACCCCATGAAATATGAGTCTACCCATATCTTTATATTGAAGCCTGTTAAAGTATTCTGTGTTCAAAATTTGCTGCTTGGATGGTATACTATCAGAAGGAAGAAACCCTAAATGAACCGCTGAAGTTAAAATTGATGAATGCGTTCCTCCATAGCAGTTGTATATTATTATCATGCAAAATCCACCTCACGTATATTATTTACAATATGCAAAATAATATCCATAGGAATGGAAATTGATGGATAAAAATTACAAAAAATGCAAGAAAGCTTGAGATTATTGAGGTTTATAAGGCTTTGTTAAATAATTAATTTGTGTTGTATACAGGATTTTATGCTATAATGTCGAATAGAAGCTAATTGGGTTTGAATAAAACTCAGTTGTTTTTTTACATTTATTTATTTACATTTAATGTATAATTTTAGCAACTGCAGAAGTAAAAATTCTGCGACAATAATCTCATAATTTACAAGGGGTGAGCATATTGAGTATGAAAAAACTGACGTTTAAGGGCGGAACTCATCCACCGCATAGCAAGAAGGCAACTGAGAAGCTGGCGCTTGAAAAAGCCAATGCTCCTAAAGTGGTTGTCATTCCAATGCAGCAGCATATTGGAGCACCATGTGATCCAATAGTAGCAGTCGGGGATGAAGTAAAGGTAGGGCAAAAAATTGGTGAAGCAAAGGGCTTCGTATCCGTTCCGGTTCATTCAAGTGTTTCCGGTAAGGTTACTGCAATAGAGCCAAGAATGTACAGCGGTGGTACAAAGGTTACATGTGTTGTAATTGAATCCGATATGCAGGATACAATTCATGAAAGTGTAAAAACAAAGGGAAGTTTAGAAGCGTTATCTTCAGATGATATCAAAAATATCATTAAAGAAGCTGGTATTGTAGGTATGGGTGGAGCTACTTTCCCAACTCACGTTAAATTGGCACCTCCACCGGAGAAAAATGTGGACACTGTTATACTTAACGGCGCCGAGTGCGAACCATATTTGACAGCAGACCACAGATTGATGCTAGAGAATCCGGAAGATGTAGTTTATGGACTTCAAGCTTTTATGAAGGCTTTAAATGTATCAAAAGGCTATATCGGCATTGAAGACAACAAACTGGATGCAATAGAGATCATGCAGAAGGCAGCAGAAGGCAAAGCAGGCATAGAAGTTGTTGCATTACATGCGAAGTATCCACAAGGGGCAGAGAAGCAGCTAATCTATGCATGCACAAACAGAGAGGTCCCATCAGGCGGACTGCCGGCTGACGCACGTGTAGTTGTAAACAATGTAGGTACAGCTGCTGCAGTTGCAAAGGCCATCAAGACAGGCATGCCATTGGTTGAAAGAATTGTAACGATAACAGGACAAGGGATTAAGAACCCGAAGAACCTACTGGTAAAGATAGGTACAAATTTTAGAGAAGTAATTGAGCAATGCGGCGGCTTCAATGGAAATCCGCAAAAGATTATTGCAGGTGGTCCTATGATGGGTATTGCACAATTCCATATGGATATTCCTGTTATAAAGGGTACTTCCGGTATTTTGGTTTTGAGTGAACAAGAAGCTAGATTGCCAGAATCATCAAGCTGTATAAGATGCGGTAAATGCGTAGAGGTTTGTCCGATCAATCTTATGCCTGCAAGTTTAAGTGCACATGCTATGCTTGACAATTTCGATCAGGCTGAAAGCTTGCATGCAATGGATTGTATCGAGTGCGGCAGTTGCTCTTTCGTTTGCCCAGCTAAGCGACCATTGGTAGAATCCATTAGACTGGCAAAAAGAGAAATTGTAGCAAAACGCAAGAAAGCGCAAGCGAAGCAATAGGGGGGTAAAAAGTTGGAAAACAGCAGATTTTTAGTATCATCCTCACCTCATATCAGGTCAGGTGAATCTACAAGAAGAATTATGATGGATGTAGCTATTGCATTATTACCCGCACTTTTTTCAGGTATATGGTTTTTTGGTTTAAGAGCATTATGGCTGACTATAGTAGCGGTAGGTTTTGCAGTTGTATCTGAAATAGCAATGCAAAAAATTATGAAAAGACCTGTAACTGTTAAGGACTTCAGTGCAGTAGTAACAGGTATGTTAATAGCATTTAACGTTCCTGCTACCTTACCATTATGGATGGTAGCAATAGGCGCAATTTTCGCCATTGTAATTGTTAAACAGTGCTTCGGCGGAGTTGGACACAATTTCGTCAATCCGGCATTAGCTGCTAGAGCAATGCTTCTTGCATCATGGCCGGTAGATATGACATCTTGGGTAACACCGGGTGCTGATGCAGTATCAACAGCAACGCCACTTGGGTTAATCAAAGGCGCTGAGGCGGCTAATCAAGTTTTGCCAGGTGTTTGGGACTTATTTGTTGGAAATATTGGCGGTTGTATTGGTGAAACTTCAGCATTGGCATTATTAATTGGCGGACTTTATCTGATTTATAGAAAAGTTATCAGCTACAGAATACCGGTTGTATATATTGCAACAGTAGGTATTTTAGCTTTAGTATTCAGCGGTTTTAATTTCGCTTATGTACCGTATCATATTTTCGCCGGTGGTTTGTTACTGGGCGCAATATTTATGGCTACAGACTATTCTTCCTCACCTATGACAGCAAAAGGTCAAATCATATTTGCCATAGGCTGTGGATTCTTAACTTCAGTTATAAGATTCTTTGGCGGATATCCAGAAGGCGTATCCTATTCAATTTTGCTTATGAATATTGCAACGCCTCTAATTGACAGATTTACTTTACCAAGAAAGTTTGGGGAGGTGAAGAAGAGTGCGTGATTATATTAGATTATCCGGCGTACTTTTTATTGTCTGTGCAATTGCAGCTGTACTTTTAGGCTTCACAAATGAAGTTACTTTCGAGAAAATAGCAGCACAGATAGAGAAAGCCAATAATGAAGCAAGACAAATTGTACTTCCAGCTTCAGATGAATTTACGAAGCTTGATGAGACTAAGTTGGCTGAAATCAAAGCAAATCCTGATTACAGCATAGTTAGAGATGTTTATGAAGCAAAAACAGGAGGCAGCCTAACAGGTTATACTGTCATGGTAGCACCCAAGGGTTACGGCGGCGCTATTGAAATGATTGTCGGTATTGATGCAAATGGTACAGTTCAAGGTATTAAAATTGGTACAAACAACGAAACACCTGGATTGGGTAAAAATGCAGAAAAACCGGCTTTTAGCGACCAATACAAGAACAAAACTTGGGATAGCCAAATTAGTGTAATAAAAAGTGGCACTCCAAAGGAAAATGAAATATCTGCTATAGCAGGTTCTACAATTACATCAAAAGGTGTTACAGAAGGTGTAAATAAGGCTATGGCAGTTGCAAAAGATTTGCTAAGTAAATAATCTACGATGTTGGAGGTGGAAAGATGAGTTTATTTAAAGACTTCAGCA
>JAQSYD010000105.1 GCA_029256325.1 Clostridia bacterium | reverse complement strand
ATGCTTTCTGTTGTCAGAAGCATTGAAGCAGCTGATGCAGCGTTTTGAAGTGCTGATCTTGTTACCTTTGTTGGGTCAACAATACCAATTTCTATCATATCAACATACTTTTCATTCAATGCATCAAAGCCTATGCCTGCTTTGCTTGACATTACTTTTTCTATTACTACGGAACCTTCTAAGCCTGCATTTTCAGCTATTTGTCTTACCGGCTCTTCTAGAGCTCTCTTAATGATCTTAACGCCTGTTCTTTCATCGCCTTCAGTCTTTTCAATAAGAGCTGCTACTGCATGAATTGTATTTGCAAGGGCAGTACCACCACCAGGTACGATACCTTCTTCTACCGCTGCTCTTGTTGCTGCCAAAGCATCTTCTATTCTTAACTTTCTTTCCTTAAGCTCTGTTTCTGTAGCTGCTCCAACCTTTATAACTGCTACACCGCCGGAAAGCTTTGCAAGTCTTTCCATTAACTTTTCTTTGTCGAAATCTGATGTAGTTTCTTCAATTTGAGCCTTTATTTGTCTTACTCTATCCTTTATAGCATCTACGCTGCCTGCGCCGTCAACTATAATGGTATTTTCCTTTTGAACCTTAACTTGTCTTGCTCTACCTAATTGATCCAAAGTTGTTTCCTTTAGATCTAGACCTAATTCTTCAGTTATAACCTGACCATTTGTAAGTACTGCAATATCCTCCAGCATAGCTTTTCTTCTGTCGCCGAAGCCTGGAGCCTTTACAGCTACACAAGTGAATGTGCCTCTTAGCTTATTAAGTACCAATGTAGATAACGCTTCACCTTCAATATCTTCAGCTATGATAAGAAGTTTTTTACCCTGTTGAACGATTTGCTCTAGTATTGGTAGAAGTTCTTGTATATTTGAAATTTTCTTATCAGTGATCAGTATATATGGATCATCTAATACCGCTTCCATTTTTTCAGTATCTGTGATCATGTACATAGATACATATCCTCTGTCGAATTGCATACCTTCTACTACATCAAGGTTTGTTCCAAAGGTATTGGATTCTTCTACAGTGATAACACCGTCCTTACCTACCTTTTCCATAGCTTCTGCAATCAAGCTTCCGATTTCTTCATCTCCTGCTGATACTGAAGCAACTTGAGCTATAGCTGATTTGCCTTCGATTGGCTTGGAAATCTTCTTTAATTCATCTACTGCCACTTCTACAGCCTTATTGATACCCTTTTTAATAATCATTGGGTTAGCACCGGCTGCTACATTCTTCAGACCTTCTCTGATGATTGCTTGAGCTAACAATGTAGCTGTTGTTGTACCATCACCGGCAACGTCGTTTGTTTTTGTAGCAACTTCTTTAACCAATTGAGCACCCATGTTCTCAAAAGGATCCTGAAGCTCAATTTCCTTTGCGATTGTAACACCATCGTTTGTAATCAATGGTGAACCAAATTTCTTATCAAGTACAACGTTTCTTCCCTTAGGACCTAATGTTATTTTAACTGTATCCGCTAGTTGATTAACGCCGCTTTCTAAGGCTCTTCTAGCTTCTTCACCAAATTTAACTTGCTTTGCCATCTGTTTTGCCTCCCTTAATTATTGAATTATTGCTAATATGTCGCTTTGTCTTATGATCAAGTACTCGTTGCCGTCCATTTTAACTTCTGAGCCAGAGTACTTGGAATAGATGACCTTGTCACCTACTTTTACTTCCAATGGTACTTTCTTGCCGTCAATCATTTCGCCGCTTCCTACAGCAAGAATTTCCCCTTGCATTGGCTTTTCCTTTGCAGTGCCCGGTAGAACGATCCCACTCTTTGTCGTTTCCTCGTTTTCCACTACCTTTATAACTACTCTGTCACCTAATGGTTTAATATTCATTCATAACCCTCCTTAAGTTAAATATTTCTTATTGAGTTATTAGCACTCACTCACATCGAGTGCTAATTCTATATATAATGATAAATAATGAGATTTTTCTAAGCAAATTCATTATTTATCCATATATGGCACATATCAGTTATTATTGCTTATTATATCACATTATATACAATATGCATTATTTTTCTCAGGTTCTCTCTCGCTAACAGCCTCCGACATCATTTATAGCACTTTTCTCCCATTGTTTTGCGCTATTACAACACAATATCAATGAAAAAGTCATGCATTTTACTAGTAAATACATGACTTTACATACAAATACATTATATTCATAACTGTGTATTTTATGAATTACATGAACAGCATTATTAAAATTGGTATGAATATGGCAGGTATCAGATTGCCGACCCTTACCTTCTTTATTTCTAATATGTTGCTGCCTACACCCATGAGCAGTATGCCGCCAACCGCAGTCATTTCCAATACCACTGCCGCACTTAAATAAGGCTGCAGAAAAGCTGCCAAAAGCGTGATAGCCCCCTGATATATGAATACAGGAAACGCAGAAGCTGCTACCCCTATTCCTAAAGTAGATGCAAATACAACAGAAATGACACCGTCCATTACAGCTTTGGTGTATAGTGTTTGATGATCATTTACAAGTCCACTTTGAAGAGCTCCCATAATAGCCATGGAACCCACACAAAATAACAAGCTGGACGTAACAAATCCTTGTGAAAAGTTTCCCTTGAATCCCTTTAGCTTGCTTTGTACGGCATTTCCCAAGTCGTCCATTCTTTTCTCAATATCAATCCATTCACCCAAGGCGGCCCCTATAACCAAGCTGAAAATTACGACCAAGGGATGCTCTGTTTTCATTGCAAAGCTCACACCCAACATGACTGTGAAAAAACCAAGTGCCGCAACAACCAGGTCCCCATATCTTTTGGGTAAACCCTTTTTCAAAAAGCTTCCTATAATTCCGCATACAATAATTGCTGCAGCATTTGCGATAGAACCTAATAAAATCATTTGTACCCCTCCCACATCATAAGGGGGTAGGCATGGAAACCTGCCCCTACATTAATAAAGATTTATTTAATTTTTTGGTCTCTGGCAAAATAGAATAAATATTGTTGTGCGAATCCAGCTAAATGACCAAATTTTTCTCTGGCAAAAGCTTGAATTCTATTCATGGATACATCTTGATGGATATAGAAATATTCAGTCACTCTTTTCACCCACACATCCACCGGATAGGCATCGTGTTTCTGCATAGAAAAAAGCATGATGCAATCAGCTACCTTAGGACCTACACCCGATAAATGCAATAGCTCCTTCTTTGCATTCTCGGTATCTAATTCAGCAGCAGCATCTAGATCGACCTCACCCCTATATATCATCTTGGATGTTTGATATATATACTTACAGCGAAAACCTGCTCTACACAAATCTATTTGCGCTTGCTCAGCTGTTCCCAGCTTATCTAAGGCAGGAAAGCTGTAGTACGTCTTGCCTGCATATTCTATAGGCTCTCCAAACATTTGCGAGAGTACATCTATACTTTTGGAGATTCTGGGAATATTGTTGTTTGCAGAAATGATAAAGGATATCACCAACTCCCAAGGCTCTTGATTCAGTATCCTAATGCCTCTGCCGTACTCTATGGCGCTCCCTAAGGTTTCATCCTTCGCAAGCTCATCCTTTATAAGGCCATAGTCTCTATCCAAGTCAAAATATTTATACCAAATATCTTCAAAATCCTTTAGATTGGTATTACTCAAGACCACAATGCCTTTATCATAGTCCGACTTGACATTTAACACCTTGCCGTAAGCAACCCCTGTATAGCTTCCATCTTCTTCTCGTCTCCAGCGAAAGCACTCTGAATTTCCTTTACCCTCATGGAAATTACCTCGCTATTCCTCTCACGGTTATATTCACACTCAACACATTGATGCCTGTCATATATTCAATATCCTCAATAATCTGCTTTTGAAATTCTCCCATGATCAAATCTATTCTAGTAGCCAATTTTACAGATACATCTATATTAATATGAATTCCTGTAGCATTGTTTTCTATTCTTACTCTCAGAATCTTATTGATTCTCTCCATTTTTGAAGCACATATATTTATCATTTGTATCAAAACATTTTTAGAGACCTCATATTTGCCCATGTAACTGAATGTAGGTCTTATGATCGTCTTTTCTTCTACATCGGTATTTTTGCCTTTTCTACCAAATATTTTAAGGGAATCTATAAAATACCCCGAGAAATCCTTCTTTATTTCCAAAGTAGGCACAGGAATAACATGCTTGCCATCTTCCTTCCTGGACTTTTTGGCCATTTCTATTTCTCGCTCAGTAGAAACAGATTCAATGGGTATGATCTCCTGTATAGCAGGCAGCTCTAAGGATCTCCCAATTTCTTCAATCATTTTGATGGAAGTGCCTATTAACATTATTTTCTTTGGCTTCAGCTCTTTAATAGCTGCTATAACAGTTTCTCTATGCTCATCATCCTTAAAAAGAGCACGTTTGACAGAAGCCAGCTTCGTCTTTTCCCTTTTGGCAGATTTTCCTGCATATACTCTGGTGCCGCCAATTAAGAGTCCGTCATCTATGATATAATCTATTCCTCTTTCAGCCGCTACCACAAAAGCCTTATAGCTTTTACCGGTACCGCTGGTGCCAACCAATGCATATACTTGCATAACAAAAACCTCCCAATCTTATTGCACTATATATTTTATCATAAAAAGTCGTTTTATACATCAAAAAATATAGTTCGCATAATGCCTTTAGTCGTCTTTCAGCGCTTGTGGAAGGATCTTAAGATTCTTCACTGCGTTCAGAATGACATGAACTGTGCTTATAATAATAAACAATTCAACATGGCTTTAATCGTCATCCTGAGCTTGTCGAAGGATCTTATTTCTTCTTGGGTCTTCAATACGTTCAGAATGACATGAACTGTGCTTGTAATAATAAAAAACAGAGAATCCTCAATAATTTAAGGATTCTCTATACATTCTACATTTACGCTTACTCCTTGTCCGGAGGCAGAAACTTACCTAGGGCAACATTATTCTTAAACTCTGTAAAAACAATTCACTCATCGCAATTTCCTCCTAACCTACAAGTGCAAGTATCAATCCACCTGCAACTATAGATGCAATTTGACCGCCAACATTCGCACTTACTGCATGCATCAGGATAAAGTTTGTAGGATCTGCTATTTGCGCCTCTCTCTGAATAACTCTTGCTGACATGGGGAAGGCTGATATACCCGCAGCACCTACCATTGGATTAATCTTATTTTTACTGAATAAATTCATAACCTTTGCAAACAAAATTCCGCCGGCACTGTCAAAAATAAAGGCGATCAAACCCATACCAATAATCTTTAATGTAGCCAAGTTTAAAAAGCTTTCTGCCGTCATAGTAGAGCCTATTGTAATACCAAGCAAAATGGTTACAATACTAGCCAACTCATTTTGAGCCGCTTTTGACAGTCTATCTGTAACGCCGGATTCTCTGATCAGGTTTCCAAACATGAGGAAACCAACCAAGGAAACACTGGCAGGAGCTATAAGGCCTGCAATAAAGGTAACAATGATTGGGAAGAGTATTTTAACCTTTTTTGAAACCGGTTGTTCAAAGTAATCCATCCTGATTTTTCTTTCTTCCTTCGTCGTAAGAAGTCTGATTACAGGAGGTTGTATAATCGGCACAAGTGCCATATATGTATATGCAGCAACTGTTATAGGTCCAACCAAGTCCTTGGCAAACTTATTGGCAACAAATATTGATGTCGGACCATCCGCTGCACCAATAATACCTATAGCCGCCGCTTCCTTCAAGCTAAAGCCCATCAGTACCGCAAAAGAAAGTGTGAAGAATATTCCAAACTGCGCAGCGCCACCAAAGAGCAGCATTCTTGGATTTTTAAGCAAAGGACCAAAATCGATCATGGCTCCTACTCCGGTAAATATCAGCAACGGAAAAAGTTCAGTTCCTATTCCGGCTTCTCTAAGTATTGCCAAAGGTCTCAGTCCCTCTTCTGCTGCAAGGGGAATATTTGCTAGGATTGCTCCAAAGCCGATAGGCAATAGCAGCATTGGCTCGTAACCTTTTACAACCGCCAAATAAATCAGTAAAGCTGCTATTAGGAACATGATTCCGTCCCAAATATCCAGTGACATAACTCCATTTAATAGATCCAACTAAAGTCATCTCCTAATCATTTTAAATTGATAAGAACACAAATATAGATTTAACACTATACATTATACATAGTATTAAATCTATTAAAAAGGCTTTTTGTAGAATTTTTTTATTTCTTCTTATTATTTGTCTCTTCACGTTCCTTAAGCAAATAAGAAACAGTAAACAAACTCTCACTAAGATTTACATTTTCAACAATGATGTCGTCAGGCACTTTTAAATCAGCAGGAGCGAAATTCCAAATACCCTTTACTCCACCTTTTACTAAAAGATCTGCAGCATCCTGAGCATAAGCTTTTGGAGTACATATAATGCCAATCGATATGTCATTTTCTTTAACAAAGCCTTCCAGCTTATCCACATGCATAACTGCGACATTATTTACTTTCTCACCTATAACTTTTTCATTGACGTCAAAAACGCCCCATGTCTTAAACCCGCTTTTATCAAAGCTTGAATAATTTGCAATAGCATGGCCCAAATTACCTGCACCTACGATTACAGTTCTATACTGTCTATCTAGTCCAAGAATTTTACCTATCTCTTTATGTAGCTCTTCAGCATTGTAACCATAGCCTTGCTGACCGAAGCCTCCAAAACAGTTAAGGTCCTGTCTGATTTGTGAAGCTGTAAAACCGGTAATTTCCATATCTCACACCCCTACCTTTAGAAAACTGAATTAAAAATCCCTTTATATTGCTTTTATTATTTGTACCCACAATAAAACTATTAATACATGGGTATTCAATTCTACCGCAATATGCAAAATATTTTATAATTAATTTTATAATATCCTCAATAACATGTCAATGTTTTGTCAATCATATGTTGCGAGGACCTCATTTCACTATACATTTACTCGCATTTTGTGTACAATAATTATAGATTTTATAAAGGATATGACTTCAATGATGTTTACCAATTCGGGAGGAAACTTATGATTGTACTTGCAGGAAAAGATATTAAAAAAAGCTATGGAATAGAAACAATAATTGAAAATATAAGCTTTACAGTTCAAGATAATGACAAAATAGGCGTAGTGGGTGTAAACGGTGCCGGTAAGTCTACACTATTCAAGATCATCACAGGTGTATTGGAAAAAGACGAGGGCGACATTTTCTTTGGCAAAAATATACGTTTAGGTTATATGTCACAGGATTTTGAATTTCAAACTGATCATACGATCTTGGAAGAAATGCTGACAGTATTTCAGCACTTGATAGCCATGGAGAAAGACATACACCAGCTGGAGTTAAAAATAAGCGAGCATGGCAAGGCCGCTAATGACGCACCCCTAGAGCAGCTGCTTAAAAACTATGACCACCTACAAGAACAGTACAAGCAGCAGCGAGGTTACGAATACCAGAGTCTTGCCCGTGGCGTATTAAAAGGTCTTGGCTTTGGACAAGAGGATTATGACAAAAAGGTTGCCATATTAAGCGGAGGACAAAAAACAAGAATCGCCTTGGGTAAAATTCTGCTGCAGGATTTTGATGTACTGCTGTTGGACGAACCTACCAACTACCTGGATATTCAATCTGTAGAGTGGCTGGAAGGCTTTTTAAGGGGCTTGCGAGGTGCAGTAATGATTATATCCCACGATCGGTATTTTTTGGATATGATCACCACTAAAACCTTTGAGGTAGAAAATAAAGGCTTAACAGAATACAATGGCAGCTACAGCAAATATGTAGAACTTAAAAAGCTGCGTCAGGAAGAACTTCTAAAGGATTATGAACTGCAGCAAAAGGAAGTAGAAAGACAAAAGGCAATTATTGATCGTTTTAGACAATATAATAGGGAAAAAAGCATCAAGCAGGCTGAAAGCAGAGAAAAAGCACTGGAGCGCATGGAGCTTATGGATAAACCACAATCTACGCCCAAAGGTGTGAAGTTTACCTTTGAACCGCGAGTAAAAAGCGGCAATGATGTACTTTTTGTAAATGATGCTGCTAAGGCTTATGACAGACTGTTATTTGAGAATGCCAGCTTTGAAATCAAAAGAGGAGAAAAGGTAGCATTGCTGGGACCCAACGGGATAGGAAAAACTACACTGCTTAAGATGATTCTGGGTATTGTGAAGACAGATGACGGAAACATACGCTTCGGAACCAATGTAAATGTAGGCTATTATGACCAAGAGCAAGAAAATTTAAGTCAGTATAAGCTGGTAATAGATGAAATATGGGATGAGCACCCGGATCTTAATCAAACAGATTTGCGCACTAAACTGGCAGCTTTCTTATTTCAAGGAGAAGATGTATTCAAGGAAATATACAAACTAAGCGGGGGAGAACGGAGCAGAATATCCCTGCTGAAGCTGATGCTGTCCAAATCCAATTTCTTATTAATGGATGAGCCAACCAACCATCTGGATATTGTGTCCAAACAAGTACTGGAAGAGGCTTTGTCCGGTTATAACGGCACCGTTCTGTTTATATCTCACGACAGATATTTTATCAACAAGGTAGCGAATAAAATCATTGAACTGAATAGCAAAGGTTGTGTCACCTATAAGGGTGATTATAACTATTATCTTTCTAAAAAGCCGATTTATGATTTGCAAAATGATCATGCTTCTCTTCAAGAAGCAGCTTCAGAGCAGAAAAATGACTGGATGAAACAAAAGGAAGAAAAATCGAATCAGCGCAAGCAGCAAAAAAGACTTGAGACAGTAGAAAAGGAAATAGAACGCATCGAAGCTCGAATCAAAGAAATCGGGGTTCTTCAGCTGATGCCTGAAGTTTTCGCCGATCATGTGAAATGTCAAGAGCTGCATGATGAGGATGTGGCATTAAAGCAAGAATTGGAAGATCTGTATACTGAATGGGGAGAGTTGACGTAGGGGCACACCCGTGTGTGTACCCGCCGGGACGACACATGGGTCGTCCTCTACGAATACGGGCAGGCATGGAAACCTGCCCCTACATCACCACAACAGCTAATCCGAATTTCTGCTCCAGCTCCAAATAATGTCTGCCTGTCAAGTCTCTGCCTTTTTCGTCAAACATTACTTGAGGTAAAAACACCACCTGTGGCAGCTTATTTTGCTGTTTAAGGGCAGTTTCAATGTCTTCTAGTACAAGAAGTCCAGCACACATAATATTTCCCCCAAAATAGATATTTGCAGCAATGCTGATTTTCACTTGATCAGCACCCTCAAACACCTTGCTTATAATTCCATAGCCCAGTTTGGAAACCAGCATCAAGCATTCTTGAGAACTGAACTTTTCCACTTTTCTTTTTATCCGCTTTGCAGCTTCCGGATCTATATCATAATTAAAAACCAAGCCAGAGCTTGTGTTTTTGTTTTTATCCATAACACAGCTAAAAGACTTCCCATCTTTTTCAAAGTGAACCTTAGGGTTAGCCGCGGCATACAGTTTGTTATAGGCATCCACTCTGGAATAAACAGAAATGTCATTGACAGATAAAATTTTGCTGCCTGCGGACAAATTTGTCTGATAAGCAGAGGAATCAGGTATAATGCCTTCTATGATAGGCTCTAAGCTATCAATCATAGCCGGTTCAACAATCACCGGTGTCTTGATCAAATTCTGCAAGACCTTTGCCATATGTTCTAATTCTTGATGTATATTCTCATCAGGCAAAAGAATCCTCGTATACTTCGTATAACCAGGCATAAACACCCTTATGGTTGCAACGCCTTGATTTCCTAAATACAGTATGGTCTGCTTTAGGTCTTCCCACCCCACTACATGAGGCATGGCAACAATACTTCCATTGAATCTTATCGAATATCTCTTAAGCATTTCTATTGCGGCAAGCGCCTGCATATGAGCCTTACCACCGTAAAGCTTTTTCCTTCCCTCTTCATTGCAGCTGTTTAAGGATATGTTCAATTCAATATTTTGCATCGATTCCAGCTCATTTAAAATAGCTTCGTCTAAGTTTATACCACTGGTGGTTATTTGTATGGGCGCATTTGGATATTTAGCTCTGATAAGCTTTAAAATATCCATTAAATATTCAAAAGCGAAGGGTTCACCTTCGCATATTCTTGTTGCAGATTCTCCAATTGTAATCTTTGAATTCCCATCCAAAAACTCTACCAAGTTTTCAGCTTCTTCCCTTGTCAGTTTATTTACATAAAAAGCCTCTACGTCCTTTGGATTTTGATGATGGCTGCAAAATACACAGGCTGCAGCACAGGAAGTTGTCAAGGTTAATATATTGTATCTGCTGGCTGCTTCCAACAGCATATTGTATGGTGCCGCTTTCATCTATACACTTTCTCCTATAGTTAGATTTGGTCTGGCATTCAAAGTCATGTCAGAGGATGTTCCTTTTATAAATCGATAATAGGCGGCACTGCCTATCATCGCTGCATTATCCGTACAAAGTATAGGGGAAGGATATAATACCTCTATACCCCTTTGGTTTCCTAAACGCTGCAATTCTTCTCTAAGTTTACTGTTAGCAGCCACGCCGCCCGCTAATACAGCGTACTTTGAATTGTGCTCTGCTGCAGCTCTAACAAGTTTTTCAGCCAATACCTCTACCACCGCCGCTTGAAAACTTGCTGCTACATCTGCTACATTGATTTTTTCCTCTTTCATTTTCATGGAATTTAAATAATTCAGAGCTGCCGACTTAAGCCCGCTAAAACTGAAATCATAGCTGCCTTCTTCCAAGAAAACTCTGGGAAAACCAATTGCCGCCGGATTGCCTTCTGCCGAAAGCTTATCAATCAAAGGTCCACCGGGATAGCCCAAACCTAAGGCACGAGCAATCTTATCAAAAGCTTCTCCCGCAGCATCATCTCTTGTTTTTCCTAATATATCAAAGCTGTCATAATCCGCTACCTTAACAATATGACTATGACCGCCGGAGGCAACCAAACAAACAAATGGCGGCTGCAGCTCTTTATGTTGTATATAATTAGCTGCGATATGTCCTTCTATATGATTAACGCCTATCAAAGGCTTATTTATACTATATGCCAAGGCTTTCGCTGTGGTAAGACCTATAAGGAGTGCTCCTACAAGGCCGGGACCACTGGTAACAGCTACAGCATCAATCTCCTCCAGCTTTATACCTGCTTGCTGCATCGCTTCCTGTACTATAATATTAACATTTTCCAGATGCTTTCTGGATGCCACTTCAGGTACAACACCGCCGAATTTCTTATGTATGTCTATTTGGGTGGATATTACATTGGACAATACATGACGACCATTTCTTACTACTGCCGCCGAAGTCTCATCACAGGAGGTCTCAATAGCAAGTATTGTTATATCCTTATTCAAGTTCAAGTCAATCACCTCGATTTTAGCTTTTGTATAGTCGGACTGGCATGGAAACCAGCCCTTACAATAATTAATTTTGAAAAAAGCAGGATAAAATCCTGCTGCTTTAAATAGTACTTTTTTCTAAAATACTCAATATATTTTTTATATCGGCATTTCCGTTTTGAATGTTTTGTACAATTTCATCAAAGGATATCTTTATTTTGTCATATTCATTATACTCATGACAAAATATTTTTACGCCATTATCATCTACTATCTGAGCTATATATGTATTCTCGTCCTGATTTAGCATAATTGTATGATCTTCAACTTTAAATTCTCTAAGAAGCATTATTTTCCTCCCATATTGCTGCATTTATATTACGTTCCAAAGTAAAACATAAAATTCATTATATCACAATAATTTGTGTTATTAAAGCTTTATCCCATTCACATCTCTATTATATGTAAATATGGCATAAGTATGAAGTTCAAATCTAAAATCCATTATTTTCTAGGAACTGTAAAAGAGCATTGTTCATAGACAATGCTCTTAGACTTTCATTTTAAATTGTTTTTTTCCTTGGGATCGGGCTGCCAAGCCTTGTATCAAAAGCAACACCCAGACCTACAAAGAATACTGCCATAGCTGCTAGAGCTCCCAGAATAGGTACCATTCCCAATGCATTGACTACTACCAATCCAATTAGTAAGTGTATAAAAACAGCGTTTTTACCTTCTACGGCAGCAGCGATCTTCTGACCTAAGAATATATATACCGCCGTGACACTGACCAAGGAAGCTATGGCAAATGCAATAAGCAGTAAAATTGCAGGGATTATGCCTATTATTGTTATAATCAGTATCGGAATTAAAAGTATCGTCACAAGCAATACCAGCAAGCCTATGCCAAGGTGTCGTCCCAGATTAAACTGACTGGCCTGAACCATTAACTTTATTCGCTCCGGAAAAAGCATCACCACCAGACAGGCCAAACCATAAATGATGATCATTCCAACGATAGAGTTAAAACTCATATTGGGAATGATATCAAAACCGCCAGGTGCAGCGCCTATCTTTGTATCTGCAATTTCTCCTCGTATGATTGCGCCGGGATCCTTCTCTACATTTCCGAATACACCTACTGTATCTCCACCGATAACAGCGTTTTTGTGCACATTTACATTGCCAAATACCGCTACAACATCTCCATTAATTTGTCCGTAAATATCGATATTACCAAATACCGCAACTACATCGCCTCTTACATCGCCCTTAATCTCAAGATTCCCAAATACGCAGACTGCATCTCCGGATACAATATCCCCTTCAGGTATTACTTGATTCTCAAATATTGTTAAACTATCGCCGTTGTTTATATCAAAATTAAATGCGCAGGTCATTAACAGTACAATCGATAAAAAAACTACGAATATTAACTTTTTCCCTCTCATATTTCAGCCTCCAATCTTATGAATGAACAAATATTTCATAAGAAGATTATTTTAAATCAACAAAGTTATTTTTATTTTTCATATTTATCAGTTTATACAACAACAAACCTGCTACAGCAAACATTGTCAGCCATAGGAATATGAATATTGTATGTTCTCTAAATAGAATGTCTCTAAAGACCAATAGCTTGCCCAAATACAGCGACATTGCTATAAAACCGTCCTTTGCTTTTCCAATCAGCATGTAGATCACTTCCAATATGCTTTGGAAAGATACCAACGGTGCGACCCCCATCATTGGAAATACCACATAAGCAATGATATTGTAAGTAAACAGAACCAGTCCCACAAAACCAACGATTCCACATATCAACTGTCTTGTGCTTACATGAACATGCTTTTGTTCTGCTATTGCAGTCATGATATTCGCAGTAAGCTCAAGTGGCGGATCGATTTCCGGCAAGGCTTCAATCTCATATATTGCGTCCTTTAATAGCTCAAATTCTTCTGCGCAGTCAGTACATTTCTGGTTATGCCTCAACAATTGCTCCAGCTCTATCTCACTAATATTGCCATCAAAATATTTCATTATCAGATTATTTATTTGCTTACATTGCATACCTTTTCACTCTCCTTATCTGCTTCTATCAAATATTCCTTAAGCATTTGTCTTGCTCTGTACAATCTGTTCTTGACAATGGTTAGTGATTCACCGGTGATTTCCATAATTTCCTGGTAAGATAAATTTCTATGGTGAAAAAGTATTATAAACTCCTTGTACTTTTCAGGCAGCTTGTTTATAGCTCCCAATACCAACTTTTGTTTTTCTTTTCGAATATATTCTTCTTCAGGAGTTAGTCCGTCGTCACAAATATTAAATTGTTCATCAATAGGTAAGGTTTCGCCTTTTCTTTTTCTTAGATTATCCAAGCACAAATTGCTTGTTATTTTCAATGCCCAGGTAGAAAATTTAAATTGAGGATTATATCTTGATAGGGAATTATAGATCCGAATAAAAGCTTCCTGCGTGATATCCTCTGCTTCTTCTCGGTTCCCCATCATTCTATAGGCGGTATTAAATACCAGCTTTTTATATCGCTCAACTAATTGCTCAAAAGCCTCTACGTTGCCTCCGATGCATTGATCTATTATTTCTATGTCGCTGGCATCCAATTTATCGCCACCTTTTTGGTTCTTCTATTTACATATACGATAAGATACAAAATTTGTCTGAAAGTGAAAAGAAGAAGATTTGACCATGTTGTCAGAATGACCGCTGATAAGTATTATTCTATAAAATAAAAAGGCTTTTAAGCCTTCTATTTTTTCCACATGATTAAAGCATCTTCACCTGTATCAGAGTAATAGCCCTTTCGTATAGCAACTTCTTTAAAATCAAGCTCCTTATACAAATTGATTGCAGGCGTATTTGACATTCTTACCTCTAAGGTCAAACTGGTAATGCCTTCACCTTTAGCTGCTGCTATCATTGCTTCAACAATTTTCTTTCCGATTTTTTGTCCTCTATAGTCAGGATGTACTGCTATATTCGTAATGTGCGCTTCATCTACAATAAGCCACATGCCGCCATAGCCAACCACTGTATCTCCCATCTCGGCCACCACATATCGAGTTCTGTCACTTGCCTTTATTTCCTCAACAAAGGACTCTCTAGACCATGGTGTTCTAAAGCTTAGCTTTTCAATTTCCCATACAGCATCTATATCCTTAAGCTCCATGAGTCTGGTACTCAGTCCATGCTTCTTCTCGTACTCCACCTCAGCCTGAGACTTACGAATATAAACAGGCTTAAAGCTATAACAGCTTTCAAGCTTTCCTTGCTCCAGCAGCAGCTGTGCTATGGCTGCACAGGATGCGGCTCTGGGCTGCAAATGACCTGCCGGTGCCAAGCTTATATTGCTATCGCTGGGGATATGCTTGACTGCTATTTCTACCCCGTCTCCCAATATTGCAACCTTTTGATCAAGGGCTGATAATTGATCTGTCAATTCTTTGGCGTCAATTACTCTATAATCTTCTAACTTAATAAGCTTATTATTTTCCCATTTATAAAGCGCACTATATACTGCCCCTCTTTGAGCATCCAGCATAGGACACACAAGTCCTTCAAAATGATATAGATTATATGCCAAAGCATCCAAGGTAGGTACTGCCGCTATAGGCTTATCAAATACCTGTGCCATGGCCTTTACTGCGGAAGCACCTATGCGGAGTCCTGTGAATGAGCCTGGTCCTGCTGCACATGCATAAAGGTCGATATCCTCCGGTTTTTTACCACAGGCTTTCAGCATTTCATCTATCATAAGCATAAGCCTTTGTGAATGCGTTTTTCCGCTGTTTTGAATATATTCAGTCAGCAGGCTTCCATTTTCCATTAAGGCTGTCGTTGCCGTGGCACTGGATGTATCAATGGCTAATATCAGCATACTGCTCCAACTCCTTAATCATTTTTTGATATCTTTCTCCTGAGGCATCAAATATGATTTCTCTGGTATCCTCTTCCTTGCCTCGAAGTATTGTAATCCAAAGTCTCTCTTGCGGGATTATGTCCTTCACAATATCTGCCCATTCTATTACAACAGCTCCATCGCCGAAGAAATATTCCTCATAACCCAGCTCATACATTTCTTCCACGCCTTCCAACCTATACACATCAAAGTGAAAAAGCGGAATACGGCCATTGTATTCATTGATAATTGTATATGTAGGGCTTGTGATAAACTCTTGTATATCCAAGCCTGCTCCAATTCCTTTTGTAAAAGCTGTCTTCCCCGCTCCAAGGTCTCCCGTAAGACATATGATATCTCCTTGTTGAAGTGCTTTACCCAAGCCAGTTCCCAGCTTATAGGTATGCTCTGCACTTTTTGAAATTATCTTTAGCATTCATTACCCTCCAAGAAAATGAAGGCGATTGCCCTCTCTTGTTGTTTTATTATTTAATGATATTATAGCCTTTTTGCTATATTTTGTACACATTGCAAAAATTAAATGCCTTATAACCAGCATTGTGAATCATGCTAAGTTATAAGGCATTCATTTGTGTGCAGAATATTTTAAGTTGTGGAATATATTCTTTGCTAACTAAGGAATAAATTTGCTTACAACAGCTTCAGCAGCACCAGAAGCCTTGCTTTGAGGGCTGT
>JAQSYD010000104.1 GCA_029256325.1 Clostridia bacterium | reverse complement strand
ATTTACTTTCCATGTTAATATTTCCAAGTATCTTCAATGGTATACTCCCCTATGCTATAATGTGCTTAATGGCACATTACTCTATATTTATGATGAGGTATAATATGAATTTTGACATACTTAGACACCACAAACCCAAAATTAGCGACTACAAGGAATGCAGAGAGTTTTCAGTATTAATACCTATTGCTCATTATCAAGGAAAGCAATGCATTTTATTTCAAGTACGTTCCGGCGCATTAATGAAGCAGCCTAACGAGATCTGCTTTCCCGGAGGTAAAATAGAGCCCTCGGGAGGTACAAGAGGTATTCATGGTACCGCTGGACTTTTTAATGGACTACAAGCCCTTATGCAGCTATTTGGATGTACAAATGAAGCCAAAGGATGATTTCCCTTTTGATAAAATCCAATACGGAAGGGATTATCCTTGGGCTCAAGGTAAATATCCGGTTTACATCTATGAGTATCAAGATAAAGTAATATGGGGTATTACTGCAAGAATACTGAAAAACTTTATAGAATTGATACGAACTACTCTATAAAGAAGCGTTGGATTTACAGAAATAAAAGCTTAGGAATTATAGCAAAACAATATGTAGTCCAGGACAGCGTAAATTGCGCTGTCTTTTGTTTTATACAATTCTCATAATAGTAATATTGTAAATTGTCCTTTTCATAGTAATTATAAAAATGGTCAAAGGAGAATGTTTTATTATGAGCAACATTGTATATATGTTTCTGATATCCTTTGGAGTTGTAATTGGTGCAAGCCTGTTTTCTGGTATTGCAGCCATGATATGCAACCATCCTCCCCTAAAAAAAATGCTGGACATCTCGCTTACCATAAAAATATGGGCTGTGGCGATTGCCATCGGGGGAACCTTTTCTTCCTTTGAAGCTATAGAAAAAGGTATTTTCAATGGCGAAATCAAATCTGTAGCAAAACAGATTATCTATATTGCCGTTGCACTTCTGGGTGCAAATCTCGGCTATGGCTTTATAAAGCTCATAAAAACATGCGGTGATCTATGGCTAAAATAACAGAAAAGCCCGTTAAGCTTATCCTATTCTCCACTGGCCTTATCTTTGGAATTATTCTTACTTTAGCTATTGCAACTGCCTTTATGAGCTATCGGATTGATGAATATCACCAGCAGATAGAAGCCTTGCAAACCAGGCTGGCAGAAAGAGAAATTCAATTACAGAAGCTTAGTGAATCCTTAGACAAAAGAAAGTTTATATTAAAGAGCATTGAGGTTATCATTGACTCTACAATGGACGAAAATGACTCTAGTTTAATTCAGACCAGCATTAAACAAAAACTGACTACACTGATAGGCAAAGAGATAAAAACCATTGATACTGAGCTTATCAGTGAAATTATTGATAAAAGAATCATGAAGACTGACATTTTGCAATATAAGCTACGACTTAAGCGGCTAATATTAAGTGATACTTTGAGAATTTGGATAGAAGCCGACGTGATCGAGTAAACGATCTTAACCCAGATAAATTATGATTTATGAATAAAAAGTAAAGAAGCCTCAGATAAACTGAAACTTCTTTACTTTTTTTATTAAATCTTATACGCTTAATAATCCTTATACATCTTTTTCATATAGCTGCTCCCCATTGAGCCTATTAATCTCAACAGGAGCTTTTTCCATAAACTGATATGTGTAGGATAATAATAGCTTCCATCAATCCAGCCCATTTGGTTCCAATATTCATAATCTGCGGGATGTGCCTTCTTCATGGCGATAGAGTTTCCTTTCCACATTTCAAACCACATGACATCACCAAAATTGGGAACCGGCTGCTTACCATTTTTTATTGAAGTATAGAAAGCATCTACTTCCTGATTTAGCTTCGCCAATGTCTTCTCCTTAAAGCTATCGTTAAGCGCATCCAGATGTGGGATTCCAATCTTATTGGTTACATGATATCCCCATCTTTTCACTGTTTCTTCCATAAAGTTCAAAGTGACTTTGAACATAGCCCCTCCGGTAGCCACCACCATAGCCTTTTTCCCAAAATAACGGGGTCTATGCCACAAGTAAGATAATTGATCTATAAAATTTTTCATCAAAGCAGTTACATGCTGAGAATACAGTGGAGAAATTAATATGATTCCATCTGCTTCCTTCATTTTCATCTCAATCAATTCTCTATCGTTGTTTAAAGGGCATTTGTGACCTTCCTTAAAAATACACAAATGGCAGCCAGTACACTGACCTAGATTGTAATCCCTAAGAAGCACGCTGTCAAACACAACATCCTCTTTTTGCTGCAGCCTTTCTTGTATAAGCTGCATAATTTTATAGCTTTCACCCTTTCTAGGGCTCCCCATAATAGCTAGTACCTTCACGAAAATACACTTCCTTATTATATTTCTTTCTTAACAGCATCGCTGAAAAATTTAATGTGCTTGCCAAAATCCTCTTGCATCGCTTCAAAATCCAGTTCCATATCTCTTCTTAACATATAATTTTCATAAAACTTATATATCACATAACCATGAAATTCCGCAGCCAATTGCTTCTCATCTGTCTGCTTTACCATATTCTTATTAATAAGCTCCTTAAAGATCTTCTCCAATTCTACTCTAGGACTGATGATATACTGATTCAAAAAAAAATTTCTAATTTTATCATTGTTTAATTGTTCTTTTGATAGAATTTTAAATATCTTATCCATGTTTGGAAACTCCATAAATTTGAAGGATGTAAGCATTGAGCCTAGCAGAATTTCTTCTAGAGACTGATGCTCCACCTCATGGCTTATTTTAGGCATCTCAAAGTAACCGTTAAAAACTGCGTTGGAGGCTTCCATATGATATCCCAAAATTGCATCTAGAATATCTTCCTTACTCTCAAAATGATTGTATATAGAGCTTCCTTTTATACCTACCTCCTTGGCAATTTCTCTTATGGATACAGAGTTGTAATCTTTCTCCGCAAATAGGTTGATTGCAGTATTTAGTATTCTTTGCTTTGTATTAACATCTTTTTTGCTGCTTTCTAAGTTCATATTTTTTTCCATTGCTTTCACCTCATGTAGTTGTTGTTATTAATATTTATCCCATGGTATGATTGAACAGTTTAAATAGTAGATAAGAGCGTGTAAGTATCCATTTGCTTACGATTATGATAGACAAAATGTAAAAGGCTGTTTTGTAGTTTATTTGAACAGGTATTTTAAGCTTGAATAAAACGCCCACCAATAATACAAATGCCAAAAAGCCTAATAGCATCAGAGTCCACAACATAAGCTGCGGCAATTTGAAATTTCCATCCGGAAAGTCTCTAAATCCTGCTAGTGTTGACATTGCTAAGCCTAGCACAAACAGCATATAAAAGTACAGCTTTTCATTATAATATACCGGAAGCTGCTTCCCCTTAAAACCAAGTATAATCATTATAAATGCGATCACACTTACAACGTTTGATATGATTCCTATCATATTGACTGAATTTGTTCCTGTATTCATCTTTTTACCTCCTCATATAACTAACAGTGTTAGCATGATTTTATTATACTAACACTGTTAGTTAAAGTCAATATGATTTTTGAAAAAATTGTAAGTTTTTTTAATGTAGGCTCTGTTGAAACTCATGCAAATCCGTAATAGGCGCTCTACAGGCAAAATTTTCACAAATATAAGCAGTTGTCTTATCATCTACCATGCTTTGACCTCCAGTATAAGGAATTAACTCACTTAAAGCCTTTTCTTCATTTGAAGTCTTCACCACGACTACGGAGTTCGGCAAATAGCTTTTGTTGATGATATCAATGAAGCATTGAGCTGCAGCATCCTGATTGTTGCCAACGATGACAATTTCGCTTCCCTTCCCTCGTGCAAACATCACTGACATGAGCATATAGGTGTGTCCCATAGAATAGCTGTTTATTCTATCAGCAAAGGCACCAAATAAACCCTCCGCTTCTACTTCATGCTCGGTGCTGCCTGTGAGCCTTCCTATGCGCAATAGGTTTAAAGCTGCAACAGAATTGCCGGAAGGCATTGCTCCATCATAAACTTCTTTTGGTCTTGCAATGAGCTGCTCACTGTCATTTCCATAAATGAAATAGCCACCCTTGTCTGCATCTCCAAAGTACTGAATCATATCCGCATTTAAGCGCACGGCCAGCTCTAAATATTTGGTGTCAAAGCTCGCCTGATAAAGCTCAATAAGCCCCCAAACCAAGAAGGCATAATCATCTAAATATCCTAAATAAGCCGCCTCTCCTTCTCTATATCTTGCCAATAGTCTTCCGTCTACTCTTATCAGCTTTCTTTTTATAAAGCCTATGGCTTTTTCTGCTGCCTCCTTATAGCTTTTGTTTCCCAATACTCTTGCGCCATAAGCTAAAGCCGCTATCATCAATCCATTCCATGCTGTCAGTATTTTGTCATCCTTGTAGGGATGGATTCTTTTTTCTCGGTGATCATAGAGCTTTTTTCTCATATTGTCCAATGGAAGCTGTGTAGATTCTTCAAAGGATACCTTGTTGTGAATGATGTTTGGTATGCTGTTTCCTTCAAAATTCCCTTCATCCGTAATATCGTAGAAGCTGCAATATTCTTTGGCATCCTTGTCCCCTAATATTTCGGCAACCTCCTGGGGCTTCCATACATAGAATTTGCCTTCTACCCCTTCGGAATCAGCATCTTCTGCAGAATAGAAGCCTCCCTCAGGTGATGTCATATCCCTCAACACATATTCAAAAATCTGTTCAGCTACTCTTTTATATTGCTCTTTCCCAGTTGCCTGATAAGCTTCAATATAGGTATACGCCAACAACGCATTGTCATAAAGCATTTTTTCAAAGTGCGGTACCAGCCACTTTCTATCAGTAGAATATCTTGAAAATCCAAAACCTATATGATCATACATTCCGCCTCTATACATTGCTTCCAGGGTTTTCTCCACCATATTTAACGCATTTGCATTGCTTGATTTTTTGTAATATCTTAATAAATACATCAGATTATGAGCTGTAGGAAATTTAGGTGCAGTTCCAAAGCCTCCGTATGTTTTGTCAAAGCTTCTGCTAAAGCTTGCAAATGCAGCCTCGATTGCTTCTTCATTTACCTCCCCATGTTCATCCGTTCCAAATTCCTGCTCCATATGCTTCATAATCTTACCTGAGGATTCTACCAATGAGATCCTATCATTACGCCAGGCATGATTGATGTGCTCCAAAATTTCAATAATTCCGGGATAGCCTCCTCTAGACGTTTTAGGAAAATATGTTCCGGCATAGAAAGGCTTGCGATCAGGCGCCATTATGATCGTAA
The DNA here is from genome assembly GCA_029256325.1 of Clostridia bacterium. Lineage (GTDB taxonomy): Bacteria > Bacillota > Clostridia > Lutisporales > Lutisporaceae > GWB2-37-7. The sequence continues at coordinate 4,309 of JAQSYD010000104.1, read as the reverse complement.
GGGGCCAGCCCCCATGTCCTGTCAATGCCTGACATACACTCATATAAATATGGTCTACATCAGGTCTTTCTTCTCGATCAACTTTAATGGAAATAAAATGCTTATTCAAAAGCCTTGCAACCTCTTCATCCTCAAAGGATTCACGCTCCATAACATGGCACCAATGACATGTGCTGTATCCGATACTGAGGAATATTGGTTTATCTTCACTGACAGCACGGGCAAAAGCTTCAGCTCCCCATGGATACCAATCTACAGGGTTATGAGCGTGTTGGAGAAGATATGGGGATTTTTCTTGGATAAGCTTATTGTTGAATTTATGTATGCTTTCCTGCATCAATTTATCACATCCCTTTTTGTTTTCTTTTATATTATTTGAATGTGATAAATTAGTATTCAAGCAATACAAGATTCTATGGGGAATATTCTTTACATTGTGCTATACTCAATACTGTATGGAATTTTGCATTGCAGATAATACATTTTTACACTTTAAATATTGTCACTTAATACAGGAGGAAATTTATGAGCCATGATATGACAAAAGGCAATGTTTTCAAAACGCTGTTTGCTTTTACAGTACCGCTTATTTTATCTGGATTGCTGCAGCAGCTTTATTATATAGTAGATTCAATAATAGTGGGTAATCTAATAGGAGAGGTTGGTTTAGCATCTGTCGGTGTTTCCTCACCTGTAATTAACATATTCATCTATACCATCACTGGACTTGTATCAGGCTATACAATTTTGATATCACAGTTTTATGGAGCAAAGGAATACAAGAAAATATCTATGCTATCCAGCACCTTCTTTTTGTTTATTATGATTGCTGCATGCATCATTACTATAGTTGGGTTTATTTTCAAAGAAAATATTCTAAACTTATTACATACTCCAGAAGTACTTTTACAGTCCTCCAATGAATACTTGTCAGTAATTTTCCTAGGCATCCCTTTCTTGATTCTTTATAATCTATGCAGTTCATTGTTAAGGGGTATTGGTGATAGCAAAACTACTTTGCACGCTATCATATTCTCAACCGTAATAAACATTATTCTGGACTTGGTTTTTATTGAGCTGTTTTCATGGGGCATAAAAGGAGCTGCCATTGCTACTGTAATCGCGCAAATCTTTTCATGCTGCTTTTTGGTTGTGTATATATATAGGAAGTATCCAATGTTTAAGTTGGCTATCCAAAAAAGCTATATGGACCTGACTCTTTTTTATGAAAGCTTGAAATTGAGTATTCCAAGAGTGATTCAAGCAAGCATTGGTGTTTTTGGCTCCTTGCTGCTGCAAGGCATCATGAATTCCTTAGGCATTGATGTGGTTACTGCCATCACTACTGCTTATAAAATTGATACCCTAACCATTTTGCCATTAATGAATATTTCAATAGCAATTTCTGTCTTCGTAGGACAAAATATAGGTGCAAATAATATGGAGCGTTCTAAGGAGGGCTTAAAAAAGGGAATCATCATTTCTCTTATTGTCTCTCTTGCTATTACAACAGTTGTTGTATTAGGCGGAGAACAGTTTATGAAGATTTTTGGAGTCTCCAATAAAGTAGCTGCTATGGGTCAACGCTTTTTCAACATTTGTGCCATATTTTATCCCATCTATGGAATAGGAAATGCATATTCAGCCTTTTTACAAGGAAATAAGGATGTTGCTTTCACAGCCTTTAACAATGTTATTTCTCTTATTTTTAGAGTAGCCTTATCCTATGCACTTGTTAAGAAACTAGGTTTTGATGTAATTGCAATTAGCGAAATGTGCTCCTGGGTATTGGGAGCTGTGATAAGCTATGTTCGGTATAAAGCAATTTACGGAAACAATAAGGCTTATAGCAACAATGTAGGAAACTAGAAATTTATATGTTTTGAATTGTTAACTCCATAGTTATTCCCTTGCACTATACCTGAAAATTAAGGCATGGCAATGAAAGATTTTGTAGAAGGGTGGCGAAGCATCGAATATGAACGGTCTAATAATTCTAACCAGTATGGCTTTTGCAGCATATTTCACATTTACAATAATAAAAACTAAAATAGTAAAGTATATTTTGACTCCAATCATTAGCGTTTTATATGGATTTATACTTTTCTATATTGGCATGGGGATAAGTGGCATTTTTTATTACGTTCTTGCTGTATTACCAGTTATTGCTGTAATATTTCATATAATTCTGCTGAAAAAAGCGAAGTAACTAAACTTAACGTTCACTTTCTTCTTAAGTGTGAAATCAGGGCAAATAAATATCGACCATTATTGGTTATAGTATGAAGATTGCCACCAGTGACAAGTGGAATAGCCTATTGATAGGAAGATTGGTTTGTCTTCTGCCACCGCTCTTGCAAAAGCCTCGCCGCCCCAGGGATACCAATCTACAGGGTTTTGAGATGCTGCTGCAGATATGGGGATTTTTCCTGTATTAATTTGTTCGTCCACTTATGTTTATTTTTAGTTTACAATTTACCACTTCCATTCTGTATATTCAAAATAGTTTTTGTAATTAATATGCTTGATATTCAATTTTATTTTTCCATAACTAAAAGCTATCTGTGTCTGAGTTATTGTTCTCACAAGTCGCCAATTTTTCTTCAATCATGAAAATCCCATATAATAGAATAATGGGAGTTTAATTAAAACATAATATAAAAAGAAAGCATTGGTAATTTAAATATTCAAACTTTCTTCCAAAGAATTATGGCTTAGCAATCAAAAGGTTGCTATCAATATCTTCCAATTATTCTTATTCTAAATTTAATAGAAAGAAGGATTTTAATGACTACAGAAGCAAAAATACAATTAACTTCAACAGAATTAGGCACATTATGGATGACTTATCAATCAACAACAGCATCCATAATAACATATAGTTTAATTAAAGATAAAACTATTGATAAAGAAGCTCAAAATATATTAACTGCTTATATTAATGAAGTACAAAATATAAAAAATCAAATTGTAAATATATTCAATAATGAAAAAGCAGTTATACCAATTGGATTTGATGAAAGAGATATTGTAAGAGAAGCACCTCCTCTATTTGATGACATTTTTAATATAATGTTTCTTCGACAGATGATGAAGTTAAATTTTGGTCATTCTGCTGTATTTACAGCTATGTCATATATGAAGGAAGTTCATGATATTCTAAAGCTAAACTACGATAATGCTGATAAATATTATTTAATGACAACAAACTATCTATTAAGCAAAGGTGTATTAACAAAGCCACCTTATGTAACAATGCCAAAACAAGTGGAATTTGTTGATGACAAAAATTATATGAGTGGTTTTCATGTTCTTTCTGATAAACGATCCTTAAATACACTTGAAGTTGGTTATATTAATGAAGCTATAGAAGATAACATTTTCGGAATGCAATTGATGACTGGCTTTGCGCAAGTCGCAAAAAAAAGTGATGTAAAAAAATATTTTATTGAAGGTAAGGAATTAGCAAAGAAAAATATAGCTAAGTTAAGTGATATACTGTTGCAAAGTGATATTCAACCTCCGAGTACATGGGCAGGGAAAGCTACAGATTCAACGAATCCACCTTTTACAGATAAGCTTATGATGTATATAACCAGTTTAATTTCCAGCTCAGCAATAGCCTTCAATGTTTTAGGCACCTCTTATAGTATGAGAAGTGATTTACAAGTTAAGCTTGGCCTTAGTTCAAAGGATGCATTTGCTTATGCGAAAAAGGGTGCAAAAATAATGATTAAACACAAATGGCTGGAGGAGCCTCCTCAAATGGAAGACAGGAATCAACTTACAAAATAAACAATAAATATGTAGATATAAGTTAAGTTGCCAATATTATTAAAAATTAAGTTAATAATATTGGCAATTTCTATGTAAATATAAAATTAGATGATAAAACCAATATAATCAAACCCCCTACACATTTTGCTTCTACTTTTAATTATCCATTTTATCTACTATTCAAATATGCGATTACACAATTAAAAATCATTACTTCATTCACAATTTTCTATAACCTTACAATGAGAGGTTTAATCATTCAACAAATTCTATGTGTTTAACGCACATCACACCAATGACAGGTAGAATAGCCTATAGATAGAAAAAATGGTTTGTCTTCTGCCACCGCTCTTGCAAAAGCCTCGCCGCTCCAGGGATACCAATCTACAGGACTATGAGCATGCTGAAGAAGTTATGGAGATTTCTCTTGAATCAATTTATTTGTATATTTGAATTCACTTATATTTTCACCTCCTATGAATATTATCATTTTATTCTCTCCATTCATTTATTAAATATAGAAGAGTAATAT
>JAQSYD010000103.1 GCA_029256325.1 Clostridia bacterium | reverse complement strand
CTCCATTATTACGGAGGAGTTCCCGAGCGGCCAAAGGGGGCAGACTGTAAATCTGTTGTCTCAGACTTCGATGGTTCGAATCCATCCTCCTCCACCATTTAAAACATAAAGTCCTTTAAGGACTTTTTCTTTTGTAGAAATATATATATTATATAAAAGTGAGAATACTATTGTTGAATGAGTTAATCTTGCTTTATTGACAATGATTATTGATTATGGTAGTATAATCTTAAATTTAAAATTGATACCTTATCAAGAGAGGTGGAGGGAAATGGCCCGATGAAACCCGGCAACCGGCATAAGTACGGTGCCAATTCCTTCAGAGCAATTATGCTTTGAGAGATGAGGGAGAGTAATAGTGATATTTCTAACTCCTTCATGTGAAGGAGTTTTTTTTATAGCCGCTGCTATGAAGCTATAAGTGGCTGGAGTATTAAACTAAGGTAGAGATACCGAAGGATCTTTAAACTGTATATGGTCAAATTTATATAAAACCATAGATTTTTACATATAAGGAGGTTTGTATTATGATTAGAAAACTTTTTACATCAGAGTCAGTTACAGAAGGACATCCAGATAAAATTTGCGACCAAATTTCAGATGCTGTTTTGGATGCTATTTTAGAGAATGATCCAATGGGTAGAGTTGCTTGCGAGTGCTCTGTAACTACGGGATTAGTACTTGTAATGGGTGAGATTTCCACATCTTGCTATGTTGACATACCAAAGATCGTTAGAAAGACGATAGAAGACATTGGCTATACAAGAGCAAAGTATGGCTTTGACGCGGATACTTGCGGTGTTATAACTGCAATACACGAGCAGTCAGAAGATATTGCTTTGGGTGTAGACAAAGCCTTGGAAGCTAAAAAGGGTGAAATGTCAGATGCAGAGATCAATGCAACAGGTGCAGGGGATCAAGGTATGATGTTCGGATATGCTTGTGATGAGACACCAGAGCTTATGCCTATGCCTATTTCTCTTGCTCATAAGCTTTCTATGAAGCTTACACAGGTTAGAAAAGAAGGCGTTTTGGATTACCTAAGACCTGATGGTAAGACACAGGTTACTGTTGAATATGATGACGGCAAGCCTGTGAGAATAGATACCATCGTAGTATCTACTCAGCATAGCCCTGAGGTAGACCATGAAACGATTGAGAGAGATATCATGGAATATGTTATATTGCCAATCGTTCCGGAAAAAATGCTTGATAAAGGCACAAAATACTTTATCAATCCTACTGGAAGATTTGTTATAGGCGGACCTCATGGAGACTCCGGCTTGACTGGTAGAAAGATCATAGTTGATACTTACGGCGGTTATGCAAGACACGGCGGTGGAGCGTTCTCTGGTAAGGATCCAACAAAGGTTGACAGATCTGCTTCCTATGCTACAAGATATGTTGCAAAGAACATCGTAGCAGCAGGACTTGCTGCAAAATGCGAGGTGCAGGTTGCTTATGCCATTGGTGTTGCAAAACCGGTTTCTGTATTGGTTGAAACCTTCGGAACAGGCAGAGTGGCTGATGAAAAGATCGCAGAAATCGTTTCAAAGGTATTTGATTTAAGACCAGCTGCCATCATCAGAGATTTGGGTCTTAGAAGACCAATTTACAGACAGCTTGCAGCATATGGACATATGGGTAGAACAGATATAGATGTACCATGGGAAAAGCTAGACAAGGTAGAAGAAATAAAGAAGCTAGCAGGAATTTAATTCAAAAACAGCCGCAAGGCTGTTTTTTTGTGGGCAAACACGCGGGATGACACACAGGTCATCCCCTATAAAGGAACATAATGAAATCTGTAGTGGCAGACCCATGTGTCTGCCAAAAATTTATCTTTTTCCTGTTAAATTTCACATTTTTACCTTATAATAAATAGAGCGGCAGAAAAAGTTGAGGTGATGCACCATGGATGAAATTCAAGGAACCATATATGATGTAGTTTTTAGGAATGAGCAAAACGGATACTCGGTAGTAGAGCTGGAATCTGAGAAAAAACTTATTACCGTAGTAGGCTATTTTGCATATGTAAATATCGGTGAAACGGTTAAAATCCATGGTACCTGGGTGCAGCATCCTGATTACGGAAAACAATTCAAAATGGAAGCCTACAATACTGTGACACCCTCCACCTTGTATGGCATAGAGAAATATCTGGCATCGGGCTTGATTGCAGGTATTGGACCTCATACTGCCAAGAAGATGGTGGAAAAATTCGGGGTGGACACATTGGATATCATTCAATACAACCCTGATAGGCTATCTGAGGTGGAAGGTATAGGCGAAAAAAAAGCAGCAAAGATATTCGAAGCCTTTCAAGAGCAAAAAGAGCTAAAGGACATCATGATGTTCCTGGAGCAATATGATATAAGTCCTACTTATGCAGTGAAGATTTTTAAGGCCTATGGAGAAAATACCATAGCTGTGCTGAAGGAAAACCCCTATAAGCTTGCGGATGATATCGCCGGCGTAGGCTTTAAGATGTCGGATCAAATCGCATTATCCATGGGAATCCCGCTGGACTCTGAGTATAGGATCAGCTCTGCCACTAGGTATTGTCTGAACTGGTTTCATGGAAACGGTCATACCTATGCGCCTCAGGAGGAACTATGCAGAATCACAGCGGAGCTTCTAGGTGTAGATGAAGAAATCATTCAAGAAAATATAATCAAATTGTTTATTAATAAGAACTTAGTATTAGAAAACCTTGGAGATATGAGAGCGGTATATTCCTCCTCCTTCTACAAAGCAGAGTCAGGAGTGGCGCGCAGATTACTGCAGCTTCGCATGTACAGCCTTTCAAAGCTAAATGTAGATGTTGATGAGGAATTGCAAAAGCTGGAACACAGCCAAGGGATAACCCTGGCAGACAATCAAAAAAGTGCTGTGCGAGAAGCTATGAAAAATGGTGTGCTTGTTATTACAGGGGGACCTGGAACGGGTAAAACAACTACCATAAAGACCATCATAGATTTGTTTGAAAGAAAAGGAATGTCAGTACTGCTGGCAGCGCCTACGGGTAGAGCGGCCAAACGTATGCAGGAAGCAACCGGCAAGGAAGCAAAGACCTTGCACCGTTTGTTGGAATTCGGCTTTGGTGAAAGTGATGAGGAAATGTTTTTTCAGAAAAATGAGGACTCACCTCTTGAGTGTGGCGCTATCATTGTAGATGAGGTATCTATGATAGACATCATTCTGATGAATAATCTTTTAAAAGCAGTGGCAGAGGGTACGAGGCTTATATTGGTAGGGGACATGGATCAGCTGCCCTCCGTAGGCCCGGGGAATGTTTTGAGGGATATTATTGAAAGCGAAGCTGTGCCCATTGTAAGATTGAATGAGATATTCAGACAGGCACAAGAGAGCCTTATTGTGGTTAATGCCCATAGAATCAATCATGGGGAGGAACCAATTTTAGACCAAAAGCAGAAGGATTTTTTCTTTATGCATAAAGAGGAGCAGCAAGACATTGTAAGCACAATAGTAGAGCTTTGCAGGGAAAGGCTGCCTAAATATTATAAAACCACTTTTATGGAGGGAATACAGGTGCTTTCTCCCATGAAAAAGGGTCCCTGCGGTATCATTAATCTCAATAATGAGCTGCAAAAAATATTAAATCCGGAAGCCCCGGATAAAAAGGAAAAGCAATTTAGAGAATTTACCTTCAGAGTCGGCGACAAGGTCATGCAGATAAAGAATAACTATAAAATGAAATGGCAAAGCATTGTGGATTTTGAAAAAGAAGGAGAAGGTATTTTCAACGGAGATATTGGCGTTATTATTAATATTGACAGTGATGAGCAAATCATTGAAGTGGTTTATGATAATGAAAAGCTGGTTAAATATGATTTTGCCCTGTTGGATGAGCTGGAGCTTGCTTATGCGCTTACGGTGCATAAAAGTCAGGGATCGGAGTTTCCTATACTTGTCATGCCCGTTACCTTTGGCCCTAAGATGCTATTGACCAGAAATCTTCTATACACCGCCCTGACAAGAGCGAAGCAGACTGTTGTATTGGTAGGCGGTGAAAAATACGTGCACCAAATGATCGTGAACAATCATATTACACAAAGGTACTCAGGTCTAAAGACAAGACTGATTAAAATGGCAGAAATGCTTTAATCGGAGGGTATTATGGATAAGATAAAAAAACGGTTGTTTGAATTATTATATCCAAAACGCATCAAATGCTGTGTATGCGGTAGAGAGGGAAAAGAATCCGTCTGTAGTACTTGCCTCTCTCAGCTTGAGTTTATAGAAGGCCGGGTTTGCCTTAAATGCGGCAAAGGAATTGACGATGACTATGATGATAATGTCTGCCCTGACTGTCGCAAGGAGGACAAGCATTTTGATATGGCTTTTTCTTGCTTCCAGTATAAGGATATGGGTAAAATCATCATACATAAGTTCAAATATGAGAACTGCAAGGAGGTTGCCTGCGTTCTTGCCCGTTTAATGCATCAAAGGCTGGCTGATGAGGGGATTGAACTGGATGCAGTGGTGCCCGTGCCTATTCACAAAAGCAAAGAGGAAGCAAGAGGCTTCAACCAAGCTCAGCTTATTGCAGATGAAATTGCAGCTGCAATGGATATGCCACTTTGGAATTGCATTACAAGAACAAAAGTAACTACAGATCAATTTAAACTGGATAAAATTCACAGAAATTTGAATGTTCGTAATGCATTTTGTATAAATATGTTGTATAATGATGTAAAGTATAAGAACGTTTTGCTGGTAGATGATGTTTACACGACGGGAAGTACGGTAGATGAATGCAGTAGAATTTTAAAACAGCAGGGCGTACAAAGAGTTTTTGTAATTACAGCTGCTACGGGCAGCAATACATAAGTGGTATTTAGGGAGGTTATTCTATGTCGGATCTTCGAAATTGTTCAAGGTGTGGTAGACTTTTTGGCTACTCAGGCAGAGCCATATGCAGTTATTGTGTAGAAGAAGAAGAGGATGAATTCAAAAAGGTAAAGGATTATCTTTATGATAACCCCGGCTCTACAGTATTCCAGGTTTCTGATGCTACCGGTGTAGAAGAAGAAAAAATCATGAGATTCCTAAGAGAAGAGCGATTGCAAGTAAGCTCTGAAAATCCCAATATGCTATTAGAATGCGAAAAATGCAGCAGACCGATCAATACGGGACGGTTTTGTCAGAACTGCAAGAATGAATTGCATGATTCCTTGAGGAAGGAATTTGGTTTAGATAAGAAACCTACACCGCCTCAAGATGATATGAATACAAGAACGCAGAATAAAGATAAAATGTTTACGGCAACAAGAAGAAAATAATAAGATTTACTGAATACAGGATTGGTTATCATGCCAATCCCTTTTGTTTTTTTGTAGGATAAAGAATCATTCTAAATGCAGCTAAGAATATAAGATTCTTCGCTTTGCTCAGGATGACAGCTTTACTGCGGGTCATTCTGAACGCAGTGAAGAATCTTAAGATCCTTCGGCAGGCTCAGGATGACACAATGACGCAAAAGAAATCTTTAGGCAGAACCTAATATATATTTGATAAAAAAGCTAAACTATTGAATAATAAATACCGATAAAAGTACTGAAAAGAAAATGAGCGAGGTGCAATCATGGGAATAGGCTTTAACAAAATTGGTGGTGTAAACCAAATTTACAAAGCGAATAAGGTAGAAGGTAAAAAGGTTGTCAGTGAAGCTGTATCAACTTCAAACAAGAAGGATCAAGTACAGATTTCTAAGGAAGCAATGGATTTTCAAACTGTACTTAAATCAGTGAAGCAGCTGAATAATCTTCCTGACGTCAGAGAAGAGGTTATCAGCCCTATTAAGGAAAAACTGGATAGCGGCACCTATAGTGTTGACAGTAAAAGTTTAGCAGAGAAGATTTTGTCAGGTGGCTTCAACAAAAAAATATAAAATAAGTTTATGCTTATTTTGCCGGGGGAGTGGAAGTGTATATGAAAGATAGACAAGCTGAAAAAATAATTGAGATCTTATCGAAAGAACATTCATATTACAAGGACTTGCTTGAGCTATCAAACAAGAAGAAATCAATTGTAATAGAAGGCAAGGTATCGGAACTGGACAAAATCGTTCGAGTAGAGCAAAATATGATTTTTGATTTGGGGCAGCTTGAAAAAATAAGAGAGCAGGAAGTGCAGAAGCTTTGTGCGATGCTTCAGCTGGAAGGCAGGACAAATGTTGCTGAGTTAATAAAGCATTTGCCGCAGCAGCTATCGGCACAGCTAAAGTCCCTTCAACAAGAGTTAGGTGATACGATAACAGCTTTACAAAATGTAAATAATTTAAACGGGCAACTTATTCAACAGTCCTTGGACTATATTGAGTATTCGGTCAATATGATTACAAGTGCAGGACCGGCGAATTCTCTATATGAGGATTTGAAAGGTGTCAGCAAGGGAACGGAAAGCAAGAAAAGACTATTTGATACAAAGGTATAAGGGAATCGAGGTGATTTTATGAGGTCTTCTTTTGGTGGTTTAAGCATCGGATTATCTGGAGCATGGGCGCAGCAGAGAGCATTGGATATTACCGGACACAATATAAGCAACGTAAATACCCCGGGATACGCAAGACAAGGTATTACTCATGCGTCTTCGACTCCTTCTCGTAATGGGATATCGGGAAATGGTAATGTGATGACTGTCGGTACTGGAGTTGACGTTCAGGAAATCAGACAATATAGAGACTATTTTTTGGACCAAAAGTTAAGGAGAGAGAACAAGGAGCTTGGCTATTGGAATGCAAAAAGAAGCTCCGTAGAAGAATTGGAAACCATATTTAATGATAATTCAGAAGATGGTCTGCAAGCAGTGATGGACGACTTTTGGAACTCTTGGTCTCAGCTTTCTAAACCGGGTGGAGGATTGACTGCAAGAGCGCTGGTGAAAGAGAACGCTATTGCTTTTGTAGAAACAGTCAAAAACTTGGATACAATGCTTCTCAACTACAGAAGAAATCGTAATAATGAGATCAAAGAGAATGTGGACAAGCTGAATGCAATAACAAGCGGCATAGCATCCCTGAACTATGATATCAAAAGGTTAGAAGCAAGCGGTACCATGGCTAACGATTATAGAGATCAAAGAGATGCATTGGTGGATGAATTATCAAAAATGGTAAACATACAGATTACAGAGGGTTCTAACTATAACATTTCAGTAGAGGGTATACAGATTGTATCTGGTGAAACAAGTAATCCTCTAATAGCAGAACCGGATATGTCTGCCGATGGCTATTACTCCATTAAGTGGAGCAGGACCATGGAAGAAATGAATATAAATGGTGGCAGCTTAAAGGCCCTGATTGAGTCGAGAGATGAGCTGATAGACGGCTTTAGAAATAGATTGAATGAGTTTGTAAAGGGTGTAGCCGAAGAAGTAAATGAGCTTCATTCTAAAGGTTTTGGAAATGTTGACGGTCTTCCTAGAGATATGTTTGTGAATAGCACAGATAATTCTGGTGACAACATTGATATAACAAACATTGGATTTAATCCTGAACTGGAAGAGGTTAATCATATAGCAGCAGCTAAATTGCCGCCTCCGGGAAATTATGAGGACAACCAAAATGCATTGGCAATATCAGAATGGAGACTTAAAGATGTGTTTTCGGATTATGCCCATGTCGGAGAAGGCGACTCGAATGCTAAATTCAACTTTGATGAGTTTTATAGAAGTATCATTACAGATATAGGTCTAGAGGGCAACAAGGCAGCGAATGCTGCAGAGGCTCAGGGGCTATTGGTTGAACAGATAGAATATAAAAGACAATCTTTAATGGCGGTATCCTTGGATGAGGAAATGAGCAACCTGATCAAATATGAGCATTCTTATAATGCTGCCGCTAGAATCGTAAATGCAATGGATGAAATGATAGATATCATCGTAAATAAAGTCGGATTAGGCGGAAGGTAAGGGTGATGGCAGATGAGAACAACCTTTGGAACATTTAACATAGCAACCTCGGGTTTGTTTGCTAGCCAAAGATCCTTGGATATTGTTAGCAATAATATTTCCAATGCAAACACGGAGGGATATTCGAGACAGACGGTGCTTCAGAAAGCTTCTCTGCCAATAGGGGGAGACCCGCGAGGTCTGGTAGGTACCGGTGTAGAAAGCTATGATGTTGTACAAATAAGAAGTCAATATTTGGATAACAAATACTGGGGACAGGTGAAAGCTTATACTGAGTGGAAGACAAAGAGTGAGAATTTGGAAGTCATCGAAGGCATATTCAATGAACCTTCTGATACCGGTATCAGAAAGGTTATGGATGATCTGTTTGCAGGTATAGAAGAGCTTGTAAAAAAGGCTGGGGATAATACCAATCGAGTAAACGTTATAGAAAAGGCAGTTACACTCAGCAATACGGTAAACAGCTTTGGACAGCAGATCGTTAACAATATAAGAGAAGCGAATTTTTCTATTAAAAGCAAGGTTGAAGAAGTGAATGCATTGGCAATACAAATAAAAGAAGTAAATGAACAGATTTTTAACTTGGAATTGGATGGTCATAAAGCAAATGCACTAAGAGATCAAAGAAATACAATTGTTGATAAACTATCCAAAATAGTGAACATATCTGCAAGTGAAGTGACAGGCGAAAACAATGTTAAATATTTTAATATAAAAATTGGCGGGATGACTTTAGTAAACCACTATCAAACAAATAAGCTTACAATAGATAATAGCGAAACGATAGACATAGAAAAGTATGGCACCGGAGAAATAAGCGTTGTTAAATGGGCAGGTACAAATGGGGAGCCGCTGGATGAAGTTAAAATTGAGAGCGGCGAGCTTAAAGGATTGATGGATATTCGGGATGGAAACGGGGCAAATCATACATATAGGGGTTTACCCTATTATCTTAAGCAGCTTAATAGATTTGCCAGTGAATTTGCAACAGCATTTAATAATCAGCATAAAGCAGGAGTCGATTTAAATGGTGATGCAGGAGAGGATTTCTTTGAGGCACCTGCAGATGGTATTAACGCTTTAAACTTTAAAGTAAGGGATGCTATCAAGAAGGATCCTTCTAAAGTTGCAGCATCTGATGACATCAGCACCGGTGAAAGCAATAACGAAAATGCAAAGCTGCTTGCAGAATTTAGAAATAAAAAAGATATATTTACAGGAGTAAATGGTACAACGGATGACTTTGTGAAGGCTATACTTGCAACTTTGTCAGTTGATGCAAACCAAGCGAATAGATTGATGACAAACACGGAATCCATCGTAGAGCAGACCAATAACAAAAGGTTGTCCGAATCTGGGGTATCCTTGGATGAAGAGATGGGCAACATGGTAAAGTTCCAGCATGCCTATAATGCATCAGCCAGAATGATTACAACTCTTGATGGCATCATGGATACGATGATTAATAGACTTGGAATGGTAGGAAGATAGTGA
>JAQSYD010000002.1 GCA_029256325.1 Clostridia bacterium | reverse complement strand
TGGTTACGAACTGACATGACTATAATAATAGCATAAATAAGCAATAAAGAAAAGAGTAATTTCAAGGCTTACCGCTTGTTGGTGCAAATTGGCATATATATAAATATGGTTAATTTATTAGAAGAATATTAGAAGTTTATTAGAAGAATATTAGAAGAATTAAAGGCATGCAAAAGGAGAAGTTTCAACGCTTCTCCTTTATTCATTATTTTTGATAATTCTTTGAGTTTATTAGAAATTATACCGGTGCAGGAAGCTTGCTAATGAACTTTGCATATCCCTTTTGGTACTTGATAAGGTTTAGCGAAGTAAATCTCTTTAAGTTTAGAAGGTCCTCAACATCATAAGGCTTCAGCTCATCTTCCAGCTCCTTATATATTGTTTTGTCGCTTCCATGGAGTAGCATATATGAGCTGTTGCCGCTTTTGAGCTCTTCTTTTAAAGTACCAATCTGATTCAGATAGTGGCAGCTAAATACATATTTCTTGCCAAACTTCCGCACCTGATTGATAGTTTCCTTAATCAAGCGAGCTGCAGTCGGCGCTTGATATAGTTCGTCAATTATTTCGTGGCAACGTGAAGGCTGTTTATGCATTGCCCCCCTAATCTTGGTTGAAAGAATAGTCTTGCTGCAGAAGTATGTCACCAGTACGTTCTTGACCATCTTGCTGCCGAAGGTATCCTCTGGCATTTTGATAAGTATTACTTTCCCTTGCTCCATGGCCTGAACAAAATCAATATTGCTAGAACAGCTTTTGCTGTACATGTATTTTAAATAAATATTCTCTCGAATGAGATTTATACGATCTAATATCCCATCAATCTTACTATCCCTAGTACCGGTTAGCGCTGATAGAACTTCTTTCGAGTCAGGATCCTTTGTAAGTGTATATTCGTTGAGTTCTTCTAACGCTCCTATCTCCTCATCTAAGAGGGCTCTCATTGATTCTGGTATTGCTTTAATATATTCTTCTCTTTTCCTGTAATCCTGCAAGCACATTATTGCAGATTTTATATTAATATCAAATAGAAAAGCCACATTGCATGCAGCAGATAAATACCTGCGCATCTTTGATGTAAGTGGAAGCCCTTCGTTGTTGATGCTATCAACCAAAGCAAGCGTCTGCTCAGCCATAAGATTGGCAGCCTTTAGCTTTTCAAAATCGCTTTTACCAGTACGCTTAATTTCGTTGTAGCCCATTCCTTGCAATTGTTCTTCGTTTGAACAGTCAATTATTATTAGATCTTGTTTTGGAATTATCTTTTCAATATCCTCTGATAGCTCACAGTTTTTTATAAAATCAATTAGTACTACTGCCTCTTTACGTTTTCTTACATACTTAACATAGTTTGCAATATAAGTGGTTTTCCCGCTCCCCGGAGGACCTACGATCGTTAGAGGTAAATTCCCAAGGTTGTATTCATCCGGAAGAAAAGTGGGATATTCTTGCCCTTTGTATGGTGCACTCCCTAAGGATATATACCCGTTACTTATTTCCTCTGGTATTGGGCATTCAAGCACATCCACTTTCTCAATGTTGGGGTGCTGCTGTAATAATGTTCTTCCAGGTATTTGAATTAAGTTAGCAGCTTCTTCAGTACTGATTATGTTAGTAGTTATACCTTTGATTTTAAAGCTCTCATAATCAAAACTACAAAGTGTAGGTCTATAAGAAAGGCTATTATCTTCTGAAATGGTTTTATAACTCTCGCATACAGCTATAGCATTGTTCTTAGCTCTTGTTTCGTTCTGACTCTCACTGATCACCAACAACTGTGCATCTAGAATATTTCTGTCAGCCTTCCGGAGTGTTGTTGTGGAAAGCATTTTATAGAGTTGCATGCCAGGTCCTTCATCTTTACGACCTTCAGTTATGTTCTTGCCATCACCTATAAAGTTGGCCATCTCTTCAAAAGTCATAATGAATATTTTCATAATCTCATCAATCAGGTACATCAGCATATATCCTATATTGAGCTTTTGTTTATCGACAGGAGTATTCTTCTTAATTCTCTCCATGGTGTCACGATGCTTATTATACCAGGAGCCTTGATTGCCCGGCATGAAGTTGTATAACACCCCTACCCTGTCATCCTGCTCCATGATGTCAATTACATTCAATATACTGTTCAGCGGCTCATTGCTCTTTTTATCCACCTTTAGGCTTAGTGCATCTTCCTTCCTATACACTAGTTCATGCTTGACGGCCTTGCTGGAGAACATCGACACTAGACCTACTCTTTGGATAGTTGCTTTTGGCCAAGTGCCGCTACATTTCTCAATGACCAGTTTCTCAAATTCTTCCGGAGTGATGATGTAGAAGCTAACTTCCTTTAGGCTTATGTCAATGAAGAATGCGGTTTTATTCGGTAGCCTATAGGTGAGTTGATGGCTTTTAAACTTTAGTCTATCAATAGGAAGGTTATACATATTACAGATAACTCTTGCTATATTTTCGCTGTCATAATTCCTTATTGAGGTATCTGGAATAATCTTCAGTATGCTGTACTTTGGATTGTAGATTTTGAAGAATTCACTTGCTTTCATCCACTTCATGCTACATCACCTTATTAAATATCATGATAGTCAGATATATGAAGAAAGACATCTGAGCATATAACCTTGCTTTTTTTACACCTAGAAGATGAAGCACCAGGCAGATACAAAATATAGATAAGCAAACATAAAAACTCAGATCAACTGCAGTACTCCATAACCAAATCAGCAGTTCCTTAGGATGGGTAATATAATGATATACCGTCTTTATGATATCAAAGTACTCCTGTGTGGTCTCATTGAACTTTTTGAGGTTATCTAATAAATCCCACATATCTCCACCTACTTCCCAAAAGTCTGATCAATCATTACGAATACATTCGGTACTACATAGCTTGCAATATAGGTCAACACACAGGTAATAACAATTTTCTTACCCATATCGTCACGCTTCAGCATCTGCAGGTATAATCCGTATATGCTAGAGAATACCCCTACCCAAAACAAACCTTTTCTAAATGCAGCTAGGAGCTTCCAGAAGTCAGCATCTCCACTGGCAGCACTAACAGTTGTTGTTAATATAAATATAGCAATTAGCAGGAACACTAATATTTTTTTATACATAAAAACCCTCCTTATAATAAATAATATATTTGAGGTGATATTATGGGATTTTTAATATTTGGCGGTTGCTGCATAGCAGCTTCAGGAGTGCTTTATCTTGTAGAATTGGCTTATCATTAGAATTATTTGAGATGTACTAGCATAATTTGAAAATTTTAATCATACGCTATATTGCGTAGCACAAGCGGGCTTGCACGCTGGAGCTGCAGTATACGCGGCCATGGGCATACTATAGGCTTTCAAGGATATCAATGATTTCCTCACTCTTTACCTCAGTTACAGCTGGGGTAATATTATTTTTTTGGTCTTTATGCTTAAGATAGAACTTAAGAGCATCTTTCATAAAATTACTTTTATCTCCTTGTTCTGATACTTTATTGAATAGATCTTGCTCCTTTTGTTTAAAGCTAACTAATACCTTTGCCATAAACTCACTCCTATCCTCTTAAAACCATTTGCATTTGCAAACTGTGCATTTGGTATTATTGTGGTTCCAGGTATTCTCTTATCAAATAATTGTTTCAATACATAAGCACCGCCACCGGCTAGCGTTACTTTCGCAGTCTTTACCGGATATTTAAGCAGCAGCTCCTTCATTATCTTATCTGTGTGCTCTTCTATAATGTTTCTTATAAAGCCTATATCCCGCTTCTCTCCATAAATGCTAAGACCATTCTTAAGGATCCTCTCGCCATCCTCTATCTCAAATAGGGTTTCATACTTGGAATTGATTGCTGCTACAATCTTTGAAAATAATGTAAGAGTTCCTTCATATATAGTGGAGTGCTGTGTAACTTTCCTTTTGCCGTTAACCACCTGTAAGAGTGCTATAATAACTGTACGCCCGCCTATGTCAATATAAATTCTGTCTTCCGTATCATCTGCAGCCGGGAGCGAATAGTGAGCCCCAAGACACTGAGGGAATACCTCTGCTTTGGTAATGGCGATTGCTCTCTTTTGTTTGTTACTCTCAAATTCAACATATCTGTTGCTCAAAAGCATTTGTTTCATTAGATTCTTTTGTGAGCTAAAAAGTCCTAAAGGTAAGCCGGCAACAACTTGAAAATCATTCTGATTACTCGACTTTGCTAGAGCTTCAATTAGGCATACTCTTGTAAGTTCCTTGTTAATTCTGTTTAAATCTACTTCTACATTACCTTCTCCTACTGTATAAGCCTTATTATCGAGAATCAGCATATTTCCTTCCTCTAAAATAGTTTCCTGAGTACTGATTCTCGAAGGAAAAACAATACCTTCCGAGGTCTTTGTGTAGCCGTAACCTAGGTCTACTCCAATAATCATATATACTTTTACCCCCTTTTATAAATTTGTTTATACTCTTTGCTTTTGATTTAGGTGATATTTGTATATATTTATTAATAGTTCTATATATTTATGTATGTCCATAAAATAAAAATTTATAATAATACATTAAATAAGCAAATAAAAAAGAGGTCATTCAACCTCAAATATATCTTCAACCTTCTTATTAAGCTTTTTAGCAATCAATATAGCTCTTTCCAGTGATAACTGTGTTTTGTTATTTTCAATTCTACTGTAGTTATCGGGTAGCACACCAAGAATTTCAGCAAATTCTTTCTGGCTCAACATATATTCTTTCATTCGGATTTCTTTAAGTCTATTCCTTATTCCCACAGAATCACCTCATCATTAGTATTTTATGATGAGTATTCTATGAAGATGTGGAAATTCCTTTTTCACCAACCGGCAAACTCTAATATTGGTTTCATAGCTTGCCATATAACATAAATACCGACTACTAAGATGATAATCTTTAGTGCCTCTGCTCTCGTTCTTGATTTTTGCTTTCTTGCTTCTTCAGCCTTCTCGCGTTCTTTAGCTATACGATCTCGTTCTTCTTGTTCATCGAAAAATGCCTTGGCAATTTTTCTTGCATCGTCCTCATTCATGCATATCACCTCAGTAATATATATGCATGGTCATTCTAATTTAAACCACCTTAAGCATATGCCATTTACATGATTGCTGATCATACTGTAGCCTGAAAGAAATTAGCATTTTATCTATTACAGACTCGCACTTAAATGTATAAGCTTTATTTTGATTGCCATTCATTGTGCCAAAGGTATTCTTCACATCTTGTTCAATAATCTTATCAACCTTTATAACATGGACTCCTTCTTCATCTTCGAATTTAACTCTATTAGGTCTGATACCGCCTTTTGGATCAAACGTTGCTATGCACTCTACTGGATATTTATTGCCAGCCATGTTATCCCTCCATGAACTTTTTAGTATATTATAGCAAACATATGTTCGTATTGGAAGTAAAAAATAACTGGCTTTGCAGCCAGCTAAATTACAACCTTCCCTCTTTCCAATAATAACTTTATATATTCATCCTTAGTTAAAGGACATTTTATTAAGTCTTCAAACTCTTTATTTGTCAAACCTGTCTGCTTCGCCATCTTCCCAATTAAAAAAGAATCTATTTCGGAGTCACCATGGCTAAGTTTGGTACGTATACTTGTTTTTTTATTATTGATTGTTAAGAAGAAATAACGGTGGTCTCTATCTTCTTCTTCAATAAATCCCTTTTTATTTAAACTTGCTCTAATATCCTTTGTCTTTGCAGTATTCAAGTTAACGTACCTCCACTCTTACATCTCTATCCTCTGTTGAACCCCATCAATTAATTCATATAACCGTTCTTTGATCTTTAAGGCATCCTGGGTTAAGTTTTCATTCTCCTCTAATAAATACACGCGATATAAAATGGCAAATTCTTCGTTAAACGAGTTAATTGCTGCATCACGTGTTTTAGCGTATGACTCAATTCCCAGCGGTTCATACTCAATAATAATGTAATCCTCTTCCCTTGTTACCGGACACACTATTTCTTGTGATAAAACAAATATCTTATTATTAACTTCGATTTTTTCAATGATATAAGGTTTCAAATCATCCAGCAGTTCAAATTCTAGAACTTCTCTAACCTCTACCTTTCCATTTTCATTAACTATTGCTTTACAAAGAGCCTTTATCTCAATAAGGTCGTCATCCTGCGAAGCATCTATTAGTTCAACAAAATCAATAAATTCATTTATTTCATCCGACTTTGGTCTTTCTATTCTTTGCAGCTTCTTACCATCGTCGAATGTAAATAATAAATCGTACTTATTTTTATCAGATGGTAAAACAGGCGCTAGGCTATTCATTATTCTTTTTCTTGCTCTTTGATCTTTCACTGTATCCTTGAACAATGCTCTATTTTTACTCGCAATGCTAGTTAGAACATTTTTCATATCGTTATATACATAATCAGTCATATCTGGTAAATTAGGAACCAAATCATAGCCTCGTTCTGGGAAAGCAACAGTCGCTAACACACTACCTTGTTCAGCTTTAACAAAATATAACTCACAGTCCTTCTCTAGATCAAAAGGTTTTGGTCCAGGAGTAGAATCTCTGTTGAGCCTATAGTTGCCAAGTTCATAAACTGCTTTTTGTATGCCATCTAATGTCTTGACTAACACTTTCACTGGAACTCTATCGCCTTTGTGTTCTTTACTTTCTAATTTTAAGGTAAATTTTCGTTCCTTATCGTCCACAGCTACCCCTCCCTTTCATATTTATAACTGAGAATTATTACAAAACTATTATATGCAAAGTTAATCATAATAATTATTTTACAGTTTAATCCAAAATATAATTGAATTTTACACTAGTACAGAGTAAAAGTAAACCCACTTGATATAGCATGGATAATTTTTTATTGCACTATATGCTGTATAAAATAAAAAAAGGTGCAGCCGAAGCTACACCTCATAAAGTCTATTCCATGTTTTAGGTCCTACAATGCCATCAGCAATAAGTCCCTTAGAGCGCTGAAAATCTCTTACAGCTCCCTCCGTCTTTGCCCCAAAGTCACCGTCTACCGAAAGCTTATAACCATATTTATTGAGTGCCACCTGCAGGTTTTTGACATACCCGTTATTCATACCCCTTTTCAGTGTCGGGTTCTCAATCTTTTGCCCTACATAGAATATGAAGTACTGTTTACATTGAGTTTCAAAGGTTTTAATATCACCGTAGGTACGTGCCTGCAAGGTACTAGCAGGGTCATGCACTAACAAGTTGTTGTCTTTGAAATCCCATGCAAGTATGTAATGTCCGCCTCTTGTAAATTTGCCTGGCTTCATGCTGCAGATAACATAAGCACCTTGTTTTAAAGCTTCTATAGCTTCCTGGGTGTGCCCAGATTGTTTGAACTGTATTCCATACTTAGCTGCTACCTTGCCAAAGAACTCCCACTCAGTACCATTGTTTGCGGTTCTGTCTTTCAGCTCTATAGCCAATTTGCACATTTCCACCGGAGTTATCGCAGGGTTTTTAACACTAGCTATTATCATCGCTGCACATGTGGGTCCGCATCCGGATGCTCCTATTGTTTCATTTTTGTCGCCATCAATTGTATAGGGTATTTTCCCCCACTTAGGATCTGATTGCTTGTAATATAAAGGCTTCTTATTCATTAAGCTTCACATCCTTTATGTATTTATCTGACCTTCCAAGCAATACAATGTTCATGTAAGCCACCGATGCGTCAATCAAAATATCCATCACAGCATCAGATATGCTTATTTTTTCTGCTGATAAAAGGAGCTTTAACTTTTCTCTCGCCGCTTCTCTCCTTGCTTCATCAGAGGCACCTTGCATATAATTTTGCTCGATATAAAGAACGGCCTGCAGTGCGCAAGATTCTGCCGTCTTCATTATGCTTTCAGGAAGTGGCTTCCCAATTCGTGGTGCAATGAACTTGCCATACGTAAGTACCATACCCAAAATGATAATTACTGCAATCATAAGGAACCATATGATCTCTTGAATGTTAAACATGATTTATCCCTCCATATTTTCATTTTTTTGTTCAGGCGCAATGCCTGCTTGTACATAAATGTCTTTTTCCTTTTGTTTTGTCCACGATAGAAAAGGCCTGAGCCAATCAGCTCCAGCCTCTATTAGATTTTCTGCATTGCTTTGCAGCTCCCGGATGAATATTACGGAGTAGGCAAATGTAGCAACCCCTACGCCTACGATTTCTAACGGGGTCACTCTGGCTGATAGCCCCGCCAGGATGAAGATTACAAGATAGGAATAAAGCTTGATACTTGTTTTTCGCCATAAGGTATCTGATTTGATAATGTGTTTATCTATTGCTTTTAGATACCCCCCGTTTTTTCTGGCCAATGCATATAGCTTTGTGAAGAGATCCAATCCAATAGCTATACCTACAGCTATGGCTGCTGGTATGTATGCTGCATCCGGAAACATCATCCAGAAGAAAAATGCCCAAATGCATGCCAGAATAGGGCTTACATTATCCCACAGTTGGCGAACGAAATGTTGAAATTCATTCATGTCGCACCTTCTTTCATATTTTGTCATAATAAAAGCGCCTACCAAGGCGCGGAAAATAGTTGCTGTATATTTATTCCAAAGAGGTATATAATGATATTAAAAGCATAAATATATAGTTTGGAGGTTTTTATATGAAGAAATATAAACATTTTGTCATTGGCTTTCTAGTCGGTGCAATGCTGTTTTCAATAATACCAGCAAGCGCAGCTATCGAAGAGTTTCTTTGCTATAAAGCTGACTACAAGGTTATGGTTAATGGATCTGAGTACATCAGTGAAGAGCTGCCTATCCTAAATTACAAAGGTAATACCTACGCTCCTTTTAGAGGTATATTAGAAAAAGCAGGACTTAATGTAAATTGGAACGCTGAACTTGGCCAGGCTGAAGTTACTTCAAATCTAGCAAGTGTACAAATGAGTACAACTGCAGCAATAGAATATGATTTAGATACCGGACTTCCAGTTAGCGCCGAAGTAATTGATTATAAGGGTTGTAACGGAGCTGTTAAGTACAATGGAAATACTTATTTATCATTAAGTGATTTATTTGCACACTTTGGGATTAAATCTAAGTTCATAGATGTAAAGACGAATGTAACAACATTCGCAAAGGATAATAATATTGTACTAGCAGACCTAAAAATATCTGGAAACCATTTTTTAGATTCGGTTGGAAAACCGTATTATAATGTTAAGTTATTTAATGAGATACTAGGGGAGTAATTTACTCCCCTTATATTTTGGGTGCAAAATTATCAATTACCCATTGCTTTGTCGCATACCCACTTTCCTCAAGACGTGATACATTACCATCAAATTCTATATTATATCCAGATAGTTCTAGTGTCCTATTGCCCAGTGCTGCCAAGGTTATTTTACCAAAGCCATCGTGAAATAGTGTAGCTACCCGCACACCCGCTTCATATAAATCTAATTGAGATGTTAAGTTGTCAGCATCGATATATACTCCATTTATTTCATTGTCAGCGTTATAAACCACTAGTTTATTTCCTAATAATTCAAGTCTTTTTCCAATCTCACTTGTTTTAAACGTGCTACCAATTATTGTGCAGCCCTCAATTCTTACTGCTTTTAATATTCCAGCTACAATCAAATCGGCTACAAATCCATCAGCTGTTCCGAAAGTCTTCCAGTCCCAATCTCCATTTGCTTTTTTGCTGTTTGCTATTGCAAAGCCATCTGCGAGAATGCCCATTGCTTTTGTAGGATTATCCGGATCATCAACCCATATATCACCGTATTGATGCATGACGGCTTTCTTAAGTCCACCATTAAACAATGTTGAAAGCTTTGTTTTGATGTTTTCAAACCATCCAGGGTTCAGTCGTCCTTCTGATGTTATAACTCTATCAACAGCTCTCTCCGACTCCATAAAGCCTACAAGCATTCCTGCTGTAGTATATTTGCTGTAGAGCTTCGTCTCATAGTTGCCTAATCCCACGCTGGACCGCTTTGGCTCATATGGATACTCTACATACTCAATGATTCTTTGCTGGGTGTCTGCATCGATGCCTGGATCAATTATGCGATTGGTATCTCCAATAGCGAAAGCTTCTTCGTCTCCAAACTCTTTTAGTTTGCACAGCTCCACGATCTCCACATTGTAAGTCACTCTCGGTTTATCTATGCCGTCTTTCTCTGATGTGCTCCACTCAGCTAATCCTGCATCTTTGAGTTCTTGCGGATCCTCAATGTCTTTATAGTCGGTATATCCAACATGTGGGCGGTCATAATCATTGATTAGAGGACTGTTGAGGTATGCAACACCACTATTTACTGAATCTATCTGCATACCATCCTTTCCGTAGGGGTACAGCCTTGTCACAATACCGGTGCCATCTGTATTCCGCTTCAGTGATTTAATGTTCTTGCCGAATCGGAATTGACCTCCTGTGTCACTTCCTCGTTTTGTAACCAGGTTGATTGTCCAGTTGTCTTTGATGAGCTCACCGCCGACATTCTCAATGAGTTTTGTTACTATCTGAGCTGGATTTGCTTTACTCAGGAATATGTCTGTGGGAGTGGTTATCTCCACCGTGCCTATTGTGAATCTTGTTCCAGAGAAAGCATACTGCAATACTTGTGTTGGAGTCTGACCTATGAGCTCAACTATTGGGATATGTTTGCTATCTGCCGCATCATAGTAAGCATGTTCGCATTGGATATTGCTTGTGACTTTGCCCTGCTCATCTCTTATCTCGTCAAAGGACCTTATGCGGAATATCTGGTCTTTCTTTTGGCTTGCATGGTATGCCTTTACAAAGTTCTCTGCTTTTATGTACTGCCACTTCGGGTCATTTCGGGGCAAAACAAAGGAGAGTGTATACTCTCCATTAATTACCTCTTTTATTTTGATATCGCTGGCATTCTCCAGAACGGCTATGCCGTTGGATGTAAATGCCGCTTCGAATCTACCATATACTTTTAACAAGCTTTATCACTTCCTTTGTGACGCTAAATTTTCCTAATATGCATTAAATACCTAATGGTAAAACAAACCCAAGTAATCCGTCTAATACTGTTCCAGCAGCATTACCAAACCATTTATTTTCATCGTCAATCATAGTAGCATCTGTAAATCCAACAGTTACTGTGTTTATAACATTCTCAGGCTTAATCGCAAATTTTTGTATCTCTTTAATTGTTATTCCATTTGTTACCCATAACACGCAAGACTCTCTTTGTGAACTGTTTTCTTCCACTCTAGACCATCCAAATGTTAAGCCATCTATTGTTTTTGATACACCTAGAGTAGTAGCACCATATGGTACTTCTCCAATCTGGACAGGCACAAAATTTGCTTTATTAGCTTTCATAATATAGGGTTTTGTTCCAGCAGTATCCATAGCCCAAATAACCTCATTTTCGTAGAATACCAAACCCACAGCTCTATCACTTTGCAAACCCGATGTCTTTGTTACCCAAGTTGCACCGCCATCCTCAGAACACATAATTTTGCAATCGTCTTCTGAATCTCCAGAACATGCCCAAAAATAACCTGTGTATGGGTCTACTTGTATAGAATGCCAATGAAATATTGTTGTGCCATCATTGGCAACTGTCCAAGTCACACCATCATCTATAGATTTTAAAATTCGGTAATTTGTTCCCACTGTATTACCATATTCAGCATACAAAATTACTCCGTCATGTTCTGCAAATCCTAATGCCGAATTTAAGCAAGAGGTAACAGTGTCGCCAACCCAATCAGCATAACCATTAAAATCAGGTGCTACTCTTTGAAGCCTTGAACTTGTTGTGTTGAGTATATGATAACCACTCTCAAGTGTATAAAATCGTCTTATTCCTGCGTTTGCCGTGAATACATTTTCCCAAGTTATACCGTAATCATCACTCGCATAAAGTTGAATTCTGTCTGTAACCACCAAATCGCTATCAACTGCATAAACTATTTTCTTATCAATGTCGTACCATAAAATGAGTTTGTCTGTATTCCTAGATATAGTCTTTAGTACTTGACTAGGCAAATAAGACTGTTGAATTAATAATGTATTCTGTTCAACTATGTCATTTTTAGATGATAAAAAAGTGTTAAGCAAAACAGATTGTATAAAGTTAATATCGTTTGATGAGTCAAACCATGCGTTAGGAAAATTATTTAATAATTCTTCAAATTCTGTTAAACTCGGTTCGTTTCCAATACCAAATAAATCTGTTAAATCTACAACCATTTGATTTACTCTTGTCACTAACCCAATAATTGTGGCTGTACGTATTGTTATATTTGCATTAAGTGTTTTTGTTGCTGTAATAAGTTGCGAGGATATTCCATTTATCGGTATCGTAGATATGCCAGACTCGGTATACGTACCATCTGAATAATAAAGCCTAAACTTATTTTGTAATTTTCCAATGGAATCGGTTGTTATTTTAACTCTAGCATAATATATATGCCCTGCGACGGCTGGTATTATTTGATAAGACGCCGAATATCCAGAATAGATAAACCATAAACCTAAACCATTTATATGAATATTTGAGTTCGCGGATGTTGTTGTTATATTTGCTGCTGCATCACTGTTGTTCAGCTTATTAGCAAAAGATGATAGAACCGCTTGATACTGTCCTCCATCGCTCCAAGCCATACCACTCCAATAATACCAATGTCCGTCTGCAGAAACAATATAAATATTTGTGTTGCCCGTTGGATAAGCTGTTTCAAGGTCAGCTAACGTTGGATACACTCCTTTTGGTGAACCACTTGCTTGTGCATCTATTTTTGTATCAAGCGATGTATAATTACTTATTATTTCTGCTTGAATATCGATTATATCATTAGATACCACGGTCATTTGTGAATTAAGCAAATTAATTTCCTGTGCACTTTCAGCCAAATGCGTCTTATGATCCTGCTCGATTTCTTCTAGCCTGTCATCTAGGACGCCAAATGCTTTATTTTTTACTGTGCTTGTTCTTGCATTGCTGACTTCCACAGAAAGATTGGCTTTAGTTGCGGCATCATATGCTGCTACAATTGCATCAACTTCACTTACTCGCTGATCCTCAGCTTCAACTCTACCTAACTCATTATCAATCCGCACAACTTCATTTGCTTCTACAACTGCCATATTAGTTTCAAGTGTGGTCTGTCTTTGAGTTGTATTCTCTACTTCTGTATTTATAGTTTCTATACCCGATGCCAGGGCTTCTCTTACGTCCTTACCGAGTATAGCGTCTCTTATAAGAGCGACTATGCTTGCTATATTAGCCATTATAACAACTCCTTTCTAAATAGAAATTTAATGTGTCCTGTGCCGGTAATTGTGATTTGATTGTCTCCGGTCTGGAGCTTTAAATCATAAAACTTGTTATCACCCGGAACTAAATTGTATGTGATTGCACCAATTTCAATTGTCATGTTTGCACTTGCGTTAATTATAGGAGATATCTTTCTGCCAACATTTATGATTGTCACTGCAGAACTTCCAACAACATCAAATTCAACCTCCTGTGCTACATCTTCTTCAAAATTAAATGTATCCCATACATCTGCACCCTCTAAGTACAAACCAAATTTAAAAGGTCTACAGCGAAATTGCACTGTAAACCTTTTAATGCTTACTATTTGATTTTCCAAGTCTAACTTATTTACTACCTTGGCCAGATAATACTTATCAGCTTCATCATCATATATTAGCGTCTGTTCTCCACAGGCTAACCATGCTGCAATTTTGTTTGCTTTAATCCTTAGCTTTCTTGGATCTCGCTCACGTATAGTAAATTCTATATCATGTGGTCGTGGTTTATATTTTATCTCTCCATCCGGATTAACAGCACTGTAATCATACTCACCATCCATACCGGAGAGATCTTCTACAATAATCTTGGGTTCAGGAAGGATAGGACGATTTTTACTGACCATAATGAGGTCGAGGTCATGATACGAATGCAAACCATTGAATTTTACTCCGTAGTTTTTCATGTAACCATCACTTCCCCCTCGTCAGATTCTTAGCAGTATCAAATAATTCTTGTGTATAGTCGATAGCCTCATCTTTGCTGTTAATTATTTTAGCGCCATAATCATTTACAATATAATTGTTTCCTCCCGCTCCTGCTGCCGCTGGAGTTCCTATGTTATTGCCAGTGAAGAGCTTAGAGGGATCCAGTTGCAAACTATTCATTATCTTGGAGTATTCCGCTGCAAAGCTTCTCAATTTATCAAGGCCTTGCTTCATCAGGCTGTCATTATTTGTATCAAATAACTTAAACATTCTGAGGAGTGAATCTCCAAAACTATTTGTAGCATCTGTCATTAATGTATCTGATTCTTTAGCAAATTCAGATGCCGCTGCAAGCATTTCCTTTTGAGAAGTGTCAAGACTATCCTTAAGAGTCTTGTATTTCTCTTGATTGTCTTTAATCTCTTTTTTAATAGCCTCTTCTCTGCTTGCCTTTTCTTCTTCCATTCTGTCTTTTTCGCCTTCACGATTCAGCCGCTTAATATCATCTTGAATCTGCTTAAGCCTATTTTTACCTTCTTCAGTTGCCGCATTAAGATACTTTTTCTCTTCTGCATATAGACTATTAAGCTCTTCTTTCCTATCCTTGGCTCTGAGTTTGCTTTCCTTTGCAGCGTATTCCTTGTCGAGGGCTGCTAGTTTTTGATTGAGTGCATCTCTCTCTTGCTCTTCTTCCCAATCATACTGCTTACGCTTTCTATCGATATAATCATTTACAGATTGTTCAACAGCAGACTTCTTAACCTCAAATATTTTTCGTTCAAGGTCCTTAATAGTGACTAGCTCAGATGCATATAACCTATCCTTTTCTGCCTTTTCTAATTTCGAATCCTTCATGCGCTCATCGAGATATTCTTTGTGATATTTTATCATACGCTCATAAGCTGCAATCTCTTCAGCTCCCGAAAGGTCACCGTAAGCCTTTTTATCATCGACCCAATTGAAAGAAGCATCTGTTCTATCTCTTATGTTTTGTTCCAGAGAATCAAGATAATCTTCATTATCCTTTTTCTCCTTCTCCAAGAGAGCTTTTTTCGCCTCATATAGCCGTTCCTCTAACTCCATCTTTTCGTCTGCGGTCCTGGCATGCTTCTTAAGTATCGAATCGAGGGTTGCTACTTCATCTTCTAAGGTTAGCTGATCCATACGTTTTTTATGCTCCATGACCTTCAACGCGCTATTCATAGCTTTGTTTTCATAGGATGATGTGTACTTACCTAAATCCACAGGCTTGATACCCGTTATATCATTCACCGTGGACTTTGCCAGAGCATTCAATGCATCCAAAGCACTCATGTCACCGTCCAGCAATGCTCTTTGCGCTGCTATTGCAGCAGTTATTTTCGTAAGTTTATTCAAGAACACTGTAGACATGACTTCATTCTCAATCATTGCGTCTCTTGAGGCTTCAAGAGCTGCAAGCTTAGCCCTCTTCTTTTCAGATTCCAACTGAATTTCTGCAGCAGCTATCTTAACTTTGTCCTGCAGGTTCTTCCACTCATTTGCTACATTGTCATTCTCTGTTTTGGTTATTGCTTCAATGGCATCGATTATGATGCCTGAAGCTGTAGAAAACTGAGGAAACTGATCTGCTAATTTCTGTTGTGCATCTTTCCATTCATTTGAGCCCTTAGCTGCGTTTTTATAGGTATTAATGAGAGCTTCTGTTGTGATTATATCTACACGCTTTTGTGCAATATCCCTTGCTGCACTATTCAGCTCTTCCGTGGTTGCTTGCTGCGCCTTTTTAAGAGCCGCTTCCTTCTCCGCAATTATCTTGGCAACAGTTTCTTCTGTTGCACCATAGGCTTTCATTTCAGCTTTAAGATTAGCAATATCTTTTGTGTATTCTCTTATCTGAGCTTGGTTTTCTGAGTTGTATTTTATAGCAGCTTGCCTTGAAGAAGCAGGAATGTCCTTTGAAGCAGCTATATATTCATTATATTTGGCTGTGGCTTCATCATATTGCTTCGACAGCTCTTTCAGCTTATCTATCTTTTCCTGCTCCCCTGCGACCTGCGCATCTGATACACCTTCTTTTATAAGCCTGTTATGCTCTGCAAGTGCAGCATTATATTCTTCAGTTGCTCTCTTTGCCTGTTGATTTTTAACTACTACATATCCTATGACAGCAGCTAAAGCAGCAAGCGTCAATATAACAGGGTGTGCAAGCAGCCCAGCCAGCGCTACTTTTAACCCGGCAATAGCAGGACCTAATAGCAAGGAAGCTGCTCTTAAAGATGTAAATATTGTTATCATTCCTAGCGCTGCCGCGATGACCATTGTCGAGGTACCTACAAGCGTTTCATTTTCCTGAACAAACGATGTAATACTTTGTATCAAGGGAGTCATAATTGCGTACATTTCTCTTAATATAGGTGCCAATGATTGCCCGTATGCTTGCGAAAGCTTCAATGTTGCAGCTGCATTCTGCGCTTGAGCTCCAGCGAATTCCTTTGAGTACTTTGCAGCGTCACCAATTTGGAACCGAGTCTCTTTCATTATTCCAAGATATTCAGCTTGTATCTTTTCAGCTTTAGAAAGCTCATTAACTGTTTTCCCAACAGTTGCAGCATACTCTTCCCACATCTTACTAACATTCTTTGTTACACCGGCATTATCGACTAAGATTGAATTTTCGTTTTTCAAACCTTCCGTTGCACTTTGCACTGCTTCTCCCATTGTCAAACTTGCCTGCCTACCAAATGCAGCTGAATCTTTTAACCTGTTCATAGTCTCTATAATCTGGTCTTGGCCATATCCCCTGGAAGCAAGATTCTTATATGCAGTCATAGCATTTGCTGCAGGAATTAAACCATCTTGAATATACTGATCAATAAATTTCTGTGCTTGTTTGAAGTCTTGGCCAGTACCTTGCACGACACTTTTTAGCCCTACTGAAGCGCTATTAAATTTATTATAGGCATCTACTCCCTTTGAAATTGAATCAACGATTTTATAGAATGCAACCCCGGCCACTATTGCTAACTTTTCATAATCAGCTCCGGTTTTCCTTACGTCACTTCCATGCTTATTGAGTTGTTTCTTGACTTCATTCAAACCCTGTTCTAGCGCTTTCGTCTGAAGCTGTATCCCAATAAGTAAATCACCTAGTTTTGTTGCTTTTGCCATTATTTCACCTTCTTTCAGAGGTGTATTTTATATCCCCATCTGATTCCAATACACTTCCTCCGTTTTCTCTTTTGGCGGAAGCTTTGATTCTTCTTCTCTGCGTTTGTTTATAGCTGCCTGCCTTTTGAATATTGCATAGGTTTCAGCTGGATAATAATCCTCCATGAATTCTTTTTTGCTGATACCCATTTCTCGAGCAATATTGATTATGTCCTGCAGCCAATATTGTTTATTTAACATGTGCTCTTTTTTGCATTTATCAGAACAGTACAGTTCATCATGATTTATTGGTGTGTCGCAATACCTGCACTTGTTTATTTGTTGTACATCATTTCCTGTATCTTCTTGCTCCCCATCACCTTCCCTTTTAACTTCTTGAAAAAATCCGTTAAATCATTAAGCTCCCACATTGCATCCAGTACGTCCATAGTCTCTTTGGGAGTAAGTTCATTCATCAATTTTTCATATGGGATCTCGGTAAGCTCGGAAAGGAATTTCAAGAACTGTTCCGGCACATTAGCGAGTAACTTTCCTGCCAATACAGGAATCATATCTACAGAAATATTTTTAAACTCTTCTAGTATGTCGTCTGGATCCATTCCAGGGAAGCAGCCCTTCAATATTACTTCTGGCATATCCTGAATTGCATTTAATGCTTTTATATAAGCACCATTTGGCAGTTTTCTTATTTCAACACCATGAACGGTCTTCGCTTGTGGAATTGATAATGGCGCAGCATCTTTATTTTTTTTAAATATACTATCTAATCTCATTTTATTCCCTCCGTAATTACTGTAATCTTTTTACCATCTCCATAGTGCATTGTGATAGTTTCATGGTTTATTACTTCGTTTAAGCGCTGAAAGAATTCCTCTCTAGGCTCCTTGGGTATCCTCTCATCTGATAGGACCCCTTTTGCCCACTCCATAAGTCTTTCAAATACTTCCAAGTCTGTTATTTTTATAGACACAGAAAGTCCATCCTGCATGTTGCCAATGTACTGTGGCTCTCCTTTTGTTTCTGGTTCAACATATTGGATTTTATATTTTAAGGGATGGCATCCGACTTTATCTTTTGTTTGGGCTTCAAATTTAACCTTCTGCAAGCCTTTCTTTCGAACCCCATCAAGATAAACCTGTCCTACTCCATTGCCTTCTTCGTTTATATAAATAAATCTCGGAACTTTCTCGAAGTTTAAAGTCATTCCATTTTTATTAAAATCGACTTTCATATTCATATTCTCATTCCTTTCTCGTATTCAAAAATAATAGAAGGGGCATTTCTGCCCCACTGATTTATGCTGCAGCTACTATTGTATCCAACCAAGTAAGCGCTGCTTCATTTGCCGCTTCTTTCTCAAGTTTTACTACATTATCAACGATTCTGTTTTGTATGGAAAGTTCAATAGTAACAGGAGATATGTCTCCAGATTCACCCTTTGTCTTGTAGTCTGCCTTAAAGCTAGTTGCTTTCATTGATAGCAACTGAACCATTAACCAAGTACCATCAGACTGTAATACTTGGAATGCCATTGCAATTTCTGGCGCCTGTGAAATTGACTTGTAGGTATATACGCCTGTTACTTCGTCATATTCACCACCCTCAAAATATTCTTTTAGAGTAAGTGGACATTGAGCAAGCGTCAGTGTAGCTTTTACACCGTTGAAGTCAGAACCTGAATCAAATATGCCGTCGTCAGCATTGATCTTCCATTCTGTAACTTCAGGTGCAGCTGTGAAAGACTGTGCCCCGGATACAGCTATTTTTGCACCGTTGGTGTAACCTGTTGCATCATTTTTAGTTACCGGGAATATGCCTCTAATTTTAAAGCCTTTAGCTGCTTTTGCCATGGTTTGTTTACCTCCTTATTTTAAGTAATAAAAAAACACCTTCGCAGGTGTTAGACCTCTTGTAATATTGAAAACCTTAAAGGTTTGTGATAAATTTTTGTGTCTTCCAGCCATTCATCTGGTGCGGCATCATGAGTGAAGCCTAATCCTCTCATGACCTTTTGAACCTGCTTTGCAATTGGTATCGTTGAGCCTTTGCTCCACACATCAACTTGTATTTCGATGTCATCTGCATATTCTTCATCGTCTGCGGATTCCGCTTCAGAGTTTGTGACTTCAAATAGTGTGATATATGGTGTTGTTGAGTTCGCAGATGTGAGCCAGTATACTCGCTTATTTACGAGGTTTGTTAAGGTTGCATCAGCTTTTAGTGCATTTATTACTTCATCAATTTTATTTATCATTCAAACCCCAGCTCCTTCTTTAAGCTTTCTATTATAAGCTTACGTACTTTAGCACGGCTTGTTACCAATGTTGGTCTCATGAAAGGCTGTGCAAGCATCTTTTTCGTACCAAACTCAACAAATCTAGCATAAAATTTATCTTCTTGTTTGAAATATTCATTTTCAGCTATGCCTACCTTTATACCTACTTTGCCCTTACCGTGGTATACCCAGCCTATATCAATGCTATCTTGCAGTGTGCCCGGCGGATGAGGATACTTGCCAGATTTTCGCCCAGTAGGACCAGGCGCTCTCCCTTGCGCTTCTTTCTTTAGTATCTCAGCACCTTCTTCAAGTATATTTCCTGCAGCTGATTCAGTTTCAGTTATAAAGCCTTTTAGATTCTTAGCAATTTGCTCTTCACCTTCAAGCCTTATTCCTGATCTAAGCTTTATCGCCATCTACTCCACCACCTTGATTTCAAGATATAAATCACGATGCATCATTTCCTCATCAATTGGTGGAGATACAATTTCATATACTGTATTGACTCCGTTACCAGAATATCTCACTCTCCATTTTGATGTTATGCCGGCTAAATACCTTATTTTAATCCATCGGGTCAAGGATACATGCTCAGTCTCAGCTTGTCTAAATGCCTGTCCTTTAGGAGGCCTCACATCAAATGCTGCCCAAACAGTGGTACCATCTACATAATTTATTATTTCAACACCATCAACTACTTTCGTTCCCGATGGATATATGAGTGTTACCCTGCGGTCATATCTACCTGTCTTTGTTTTCATGGCAGCACCTCCTAGACTGGTACTATTCGGTTAGTCCATAGCAGAGTGTAAAATGCTTCCGGAACATCATCACCATCCGGATTCTCGTATCTATGATCTGCATACACTAAGATAGCAGTCTTTACTAATTCAGGAACCTTGCTTGCATCTGTATACCCTGCTTTAAATTGGAATTTCACAGCATTAATCTCTCTAAGAGTGATTGAAGGCCATGTTTTCCCGCTTTTGAAGGTTATCCGCCCTGGTTCTGAGTCGGTATCAACTATAAAATCAGTTATGTCCATACTTACCTCAGCACCATCTGCATTATAAAGTTTGACGGATACAAGGCTTTGCAACGGTGGTTTCGGCATTTCAAGTGGCATTGCAGGGAAGGTATCAAAGCTTAATTCCCAAGTTTGCGTGAGATAAGCTCGATTCTGAAAGCTTTCTGCCGCTTCTCTTGCAGTTCTTAGCAGCTTTGCTATGTTGTTGTCGCTTTCTGAACCATCAAGTCTCATATATTCCTTAGTCGCTTGATCCTGAATTGTCACCGGTTCCGTCGTTGGCGCTGTTATTAATCTTAGTATCATTTCCCTCCCCGCCTTCCAAAGCTTCGAGAGCCTTTTGTTCCTCGAGAGCCTTTTGTTCCTCGAGAGCCTTTTGTTCTTCAAGTGCTTTTAAAGCTTCGAGAGCAGCTTCCTTACCTTTTATTTTTTCACCATTAGGTAGCTCATAATAACCACCACCGACATGTTTTAGCTCTGACTTGTCGTCCTGGCTATTCGTTCTCTTAATGACTTTCTCGGAATCGTCTACATACACAGCATAAAAACCATTTACAAGCTCTTTCGCTTTGGCTTCTTCCTCATCGTATATAGTTCCCGCCATAATACACCCTTCAGGTCCTGCTGAAGTAGTTAGCATTTTTATCTTAATCAAGGTAACTCCTCCTTAAGGAGGGGCATTTCTGCCCCGTTATTATTAAATTGCTTTTTCTTCCGGACTAATAAGCAATTCGCCTATCAGTTTATTTGCTTCAAGATTGCTTTCTGGGAATTTGTTACCGCTATACTGTATAGCGTATATATCCCCAGTTATTGTTGCAGCACCTCTAACAATGTTTGCTGTCAAGTATCTCTTAGTAGGCTTGTAAATGTCAAGCCAAACAACAGATGCATCAGCTGCAGCAACAATTTTCTTTTGTGCAAGGTCTACAGCATTAGTCATTGCTGATACAGCTGCTTGTTGTGCCTTAAGATAGTTTCCTGCGTTAGCTGTGGCTATTGTAGTAAAAAATACAACGCCTTCATATCCTTGCATGTCTACAGCATCGGACACTACTTCAGTTGTAGCAGAAGCCGCTCCTGCTTTTATTTTTGTTATCTTAACATTTTTGCTTAGATTCATGATTTGTACCTCCATTTTAATTATTTATTGATAATTTTAAGGGAAAAAGGAGGGTTTTTAGTCCTCCTTAATTATCTATTAACCGCACTTTACTCTTGTAAATGCTTCTGCAAGCACAGGCATTCCGTCTACTTCTGCTCTACCAATAAAACCAGTCTGGTTTGTTTCAGCATAAAGCTCAACAAGTCTTTGGATCTGCATATCTAGTGCATCAGCTATCCAGTAATACTTAAAGCATCCAAGGATACCTGCATATAAACCGTTGGTGAATGTGTTTGGGCAGAAATCAGAAGTTATATAAGGGATTTCCAGTATTCTGTCAGGTGCACCACCAGTGATTCCAGGCTGCCAAATATACTGACCATCAACTGCATTCTTTAACTTTCTGATAAGCTTTATTGCATCCCTGTGGAATAACCATCGAGTGGATGGATCTTTAATATAGCCTTCTTTGATGCTGTATCTTGCATCAATCAGACCATCACCAGTAAATCCAGTTGCGCTGCCTGTAGCAATGTCTCTAGCTGTGCCTATACCTTTATCTGAAGCTGTAAACAAACCAAGCGGCTTTTCATTTCCATCGCCAGTCATGAATGCCTTTTCTTCAGATACTCCAAATTTGTATTGTAGTCTTTCTCTGACAAGTGTTTCGATTTTCCCACCAGTCTTTCTGATTAATGCATTGGATATCAAAGCTCTCTTAGTAAGTTGGTGTGTCTTAAGCTCTCTCTTTCCAACACTAACTTCAGTAGCAGCACCAGTTTTTAGCTCTGGAGTCCATTCTGC
The DNA here is from genome assembly GCA_029256325.1 of Clostridia bacterium. Classification (GTDB taxonomy): domain Bacteria; phylum Bacillota; class Clostridia; order Lutisporales; family Lutisporaceae; genus GWB2-37-7. The sequence continues at coordinate 20,734 of JAQSYD010000002.1, read as the reverse complement.
GTCATCCAAGTCTACATCGAGTGTAGGCACACCTAAGCTTCCAGCTGTTGTTAATGTGAATTTTCTTGCAAGGCCACGGATTACAACTTCACTGTCAAGTCCCATCAGGAACTCATTGACGAATTGCTGTGGAGTTAATAGATAACCGCCGCCAGTGTCAGAATCAACCTGCATTGCACGTTTTTCACTTTCACTAAGTGAATTGGATCCATTTCTCAAGAACTTTTCAAAGGCTGCTCTGTATTCTTCTGTTCCTCTAGGGTTGTCTCTGTTTTCAGCATCAGGTTTGCCATCTGCAGGTCTTTTTGTTCTTGCTTCAACCTCACCAAGCTCTCTTTCTCTAGCCTGTAGCTTTTCTTCCTTGTCTATGTCTTTGGTGAGCTTATCAATTTCTGCATCCATTCTCTGATACTGTGTTTCATCTTCTGCTGTTAGTTCTCTTTTCTCCACTTCTGCCTTATCAAGTATTGCTCTTGACTCAGCAACCAGCTTTGCTCTTTGCTGCCTTAGCTCTAATATGTTTTTCATGATTTCACTACCTCCGTTTTATAGTTTTGATATTAGGTTTAATTTTTTTCTCCTTAGATTGATTACTAAGGATTTATCATTAGCCGTTCTTTTGTCGGCATGTGATTCTTTGAATTCTTTATAGGCATCATCGATGCTTCTTGCACTTGCACTTGTCTGCTCATATGCAGGCCATGCTGTAAGTGAAATTTCAGGCAGATTTGCTTTCGTTACTGTTCTCACAATATTTGTTTCATCAGTCTCATCCCATTCTTGACTAATCATCTTAAAACCTACTGAGATTTTATCGACATCGCCTCGTTTGACTGATTCGTGAGTGTCATTGCCTTGTGTTGTATTTGGCAAATCTAAGCTAAACCATAGCCCCTTATCATCCTCTTTAAGCTCAAGAGTATTATTCTTGCATCTTCCGAGAACGATATTGATATTGTGACCAACAAGAAATTTTGTGTCAGAATCAGTGGCACTAAGATATTCACTAAAAGCGCCTTTTCTAAACTTCTCGCGAAATTTAGTCCAGTATCCAAGTGGAATGGATAACTGCTCCCATTCAATCGCATAGCCTTCTATAAACTTTTTCCCATCTTCTTTTTCTCTGATTTCAAAATTGCTAGTTGCTATGGCTCTGATTTCCTTTTCATTGAAATCTACTTTTTTCACTTATTTCCACCTCCCTTATCATCGATTTTTGTTAAATGCGTTCCAGCCATTTCTAGCGGTACCATATTACCATTGAGGTAATGCCTATCCCCTTCTGGTCCTGGAATTGGGTTCTTATCTTCCAGCTCAAGAACATCATTAGGACTGTATACGCCATCTTGTATCATCCAATGGTAGCCTTCCATTCTAGTCTTGAAATCAGCTCGTAAAAGTTTGTTGAAGTTAAACTTCGCATATAGCTTTTTGCGCTTATTGGGCAGTATCAAATCTTTATATATTGCAAGTTCAATCTTCTCTGCCCATGGATCAATGGTAAACATGATATACCGCAAACTCGCATGTTCAATATTGCTAAATGTAGCTCTCAAGAAATCCATAATCATGTCAGGTTGAACATTGAAAAACCTTGCAATTTCTACTACTTGGTGCTGCCTAGTCTCAATAAATTGTGATTCATTTGGAGGAGTTGTAATTTTGGTGAATTTTGCACCTTGCTCCAAAAAAATAAGCCTATTGCTCTTACCAAGCCCGGCATATTCTTCTCTCATGGATTTTTTATATCTGTCAAATGCAGTATCTGTCATTTTACCGTCATATTCAACTATACCACCAGCATTCGTGCCATTACTGAAATACCTAGAAGCATATTCTTCTGCCGCTAAAGTTAAGCCTGCAGCCTCTTTGAACAACTCCACAGGGTCAAAACTCTCAATTCCATTGAATGTAAAGCCTTTTAAGTGGAATACATCTTCCGGATATAATATATACTGCTTATCCGGAGCATGAATTCTATACATCAGTTCTTTTGTATTTGGATTCCTGTCCTGAGTCCAGCACCAGGGAGGTATTGGCCACAACTCAATTACTTCACCACTGTTATCCCTAACAATCTCAGCAAGTCCACCATTTTTATAGAGTAACGCATAGAACATCATTGTTTGCCAGAATTCAAACGCAGTCATTTCCGGATTAGGCAAGTAGTACAAGATGTGGTATAGGTTTTCATCTTGAGCATCTTCTTTCCCACGCTTTAGCTTACGATGCAACTTAGGTCTTATTGATGCAATTGTCTCGCTAATGAGCCTTACACATGCAAATACAGCAATCACTTTTATTGCTGTATCGGTATTTACTATTGCTCCAGATTTGCTTTCACCACCTCCAAACATATCAATTAGCCATCTCTCAGGCTTAGAGAGTGTGGATGTCATACGTTTTTCTAACATGTTACTTAGTAATCCCATTTATCGCGTCACCCCTTTCCCAGGGAAGCCAAACCATATGAGTATAATACCTCCAATTAACCACATAGCTGGCTGATATATCATCCACATACCTTTCATTAAAGATGCAAAGCCTATTAATAGTAATATTTCTCTTATGTTCGCTTCTGTTATTCTTAATTTCTTCAACCGCCTCTCACCCCTCTTTCTTCGTAAACTGATGTATTGTCCTTTTTGAGCCATACTCTAACATGAGAATTCATCAGTGATGCAACCGGGTCAATTCTTTCAGTTGACTTTGATTTATCGAGCATAATGTTATCATTATGGTCTTTTCTGACTACCGCATTGCCCATAGCCCAATTTAACACTGGATTATTCTCATGAACAATCTTGCCATCATAGGTCTGGTCTCTAAAGTCTTTGGTAGGCTCTCCTAGTGTCGGTATTCCCTGTGGTATATCTATTACTTCATAACCTTCTTCGCTCAGCTCAGGCATCAACCGCTCTGCTAAGTATCTATCAAAACACAATTCTTTTACTATCAATCCATGCTTTTCAACAAACTTTTTAACGTAATCCATCATGAACTTATAATCAACTGATGCGCCAGGGGTAATTGTTATCCAGTCTTCTTTTGCCCATCTGTCATAAGGGACCTTATCAGATTTCATTTTAGTAAATAGCGTAGCCTCAGGCATAAATGAATGAGATAGTATTGCGATCCTACCATCAGGTAAAGGAATCTCAAAGCCTGTACTCGTTAAGTCAATTTTAGCTGACAAGTCAAAGCCAATAGTTACTTCCAGACCTTTAATAAGTTCAAATAGATCTTTCTGCTTAATTCCGCATTGTTTCCACTTACCAAGATTCATGTAGCCGGCTGCTCTTTGATTTACCCAAACATTCATTGTCTTGGTGAGAAAATCACGCATCTTATCTGGCTTATCAAGAGCAACTTGCAGCTCATCTCTTATAGCCTCTAAACCTTCTGAGGTCTTTACTACTATTGGATTTGGCTTTTCCCAGTTTCTTTCATCTCTGATATCGTCGATTAAGTTACCTTCTTCGTCCATGTCAAGTTCGTTTATCATTACAAGATATCTATCATTCTCTATTTCAGAGTCAGGATTCAATATATCAGATACATACTTATATTCATCCTTGTAGCATGGATTGTTTAATTCAAAGCCGGCAGTCGTTATTATCATCAATAAAGGCTGCTTTCTTGTCTTCATACCCGATGTAAGCACGTCATAAAACTCAGCAGTGTCATGAGCATGATACTCATCAAGAGCTCCAAATTGTGGATTGCTTCCGTCACCCTTTTTCTTATCATCCTTGCTCATCCGGGCGAAAAAAGAACCACTCTTCGGATGCAGTATTGCTGTCGTCGATAGTGGTTGATAAAATTTTGTAAATATTTTGCCTTTGAGATATTCGCAACCTTTGCTTATAAGGTCCGCTTCTCCCCATACATATCTTGTCTGATCCTTCTTTGTAGCAGCAATATAAGCTTCAGCATAAGGTTCACCAAATGCAGATATTTCATAAAGTGCCTGTATGGCCAAGTCTTGAGATTTCGCATTCTTTCTACCTACTTGCCAGTACCCTTTTCTAAACCTACGATAACCGGTATTCATATGAACCCAGCCATATATTTGACCAAATATAAACTTCTCTATCGGCTCAGCTATCTTGTACTGGCCTGTTAATGGACCCTTAGTATGCTTGAAAAATCCCATCCAATCGATGAACTTTTGTGCCTTTTCTTCATCAAATACCCATGGAAAATCTTTTGTACCTTGTTTTTCTAAGTCCTTTATTAGCCTTTTACATGCCCATACATGCTTTACACATGCTATCTGTTTGCCTGAAATAACATCTTCAGAGTATTGAATAATATCCTGTAGTATACTCATATGCCAAACTTCGCTTCCATTGGGTTTTTAGGCTTCTCTTTTGCAGCTTTAGGCACGTTTTTTACTTTAGCTAAAGGATTTAAGAACAATCTATCTTCAAGCTTAATAAGCAGGTCATGTTTTTTATTTATAGCTGTCTCAATCTTAATCACCTGATCTAGCCGGTATACCTCATTTAAACTCTTGCGTTTTTCTCCTCTTATCTTTGCACTTTCTTTACTCGGATAATTAACCATTACAAAATCTATCTCATCCACTCTATTGCGCCGGTCTATAAGTGAAAGATACTCAGAATATGTTGTACAGTATTTTGCTAGTATCTCAACGTCTGTAGAAGTCAATATTTCTATATTATTTTTTGCTGCTTCTGTATAATCCTTCATCAAGCTTTTCCACTTCTCGTATGCAACTAAATTGTTAACAACATACGTTGGAGGCTTGATTTTCTTTAGATCCTTCTTGCCAAGCTTTACCTCAGCTTCTTTTCTTGCTTCAATTTCTGCCTTGGTAAAATGCTTGTTTCCTTTCGCAACTAACAGGTCTATATTTTGTGCATTTCTCCCCAAGGCTCTCACCTCCAAAAAAATCTCATAAAGGGAACTTTTTATGCAAAACATTAGGCGCTTGGTCGCGGTAAGACTAGGACTAGAGATATACACCCCCCCTAGGGGTACCCTCCATCTTTCTATGTCCTTTCACTGAATTGCAATGTATACATGCACCTTGATGATTGTCAGTATCCCAGAACCTAGGATCATCCGCTCCGTTCGGTGGATCTATATGATCCACACATTCAGATAGTTTAGTACATCCATCTAGTTGCAGCTTACACATAACATTCTCAGGCTGTCTCAAGAACCACAATGAATACTTTCTCCATCTGTATGTATAGCCTCTATCATTAGCAGAACCTCGGTGCTCATCAACTTGCTGCTGGACCTTCTTCCTATGCTTCTCACAGTATCTTTCGCTACCATCTACAAGTGATGCACATCCTTGATAAGCACACGGCTTCTTTGCTCTCGTTGGCATGTTATCAACTCCTAAAGCATTTAAAGAATGGACAATAGAACTTGCTTCCAGTCCATTTACCCCAAATGCACTTAAAACATTTATAGTATTTATAGTTATTCATTTAGCTAGCTCCTTTAATTACTGTACTACTTGGTCTGCTTTACTCTGCCATGCTCACGTCTATATGTATGAATACCTTCCTGCATCAGCTCTTCTGTCTCTCTATCTATTTCAGACTGAGTGAGTAACCTTGCAGTCATTACCTTCATATCAGCAGTCTTACCAGTAGCTTTATTCACCGGCTCAATTGTCAAAACTTTATTATCATCATTCAAATTGACAAACACTTTTATTTCCTTCAAGATTATCACTCTCCTTACTTAAAAATAGCAATAAAAAAACGCCCGAGCAATTCGAGCGTTTTTATGTATTATGTAGTGCATCCATATGGATACACCTCTATGAACTAATCATAATATATTGTTTGTCCAATTTCAAGGATTATTTTTATTTACTGAAATGCTTCAAATCTGTCTCTTTTAGGTTTCTTCTTCCTTCTCTTCCCACTCTTTGAACCGCCTTTGTATGTTGGTTCTCCAGGAGGCAATGGAGTCTTTGAATTCAATGCTGTAGCCTGAGCTGCTAAACTATATAATTCTCTTTTTCTCTTTGTATTATATTCTTCACGCTCCTTCTGTATCTCACCAGGCCATACCTCAGTAAAACACGCAGGACAAGTGCTATGATCTTTATGCTCAAACATTTCTGTTTTGCAATATGGACAATCCAATAGCCTTCACCTCACTTATTCTATTGCCTTCAAATATTTTACTGCTTCTTCTGCTGCTTTAGTTAAATTTATAAAGTCATCACTTTCTCCCCCACCGTCGGGATGCAGCTGCTTTGCTAATGTTCGGTATCTTGTTTTAATATCTTCTTCAGAAGCCGGTATAGTTTCAAAGCCAAGGAGTTTGAAAAAGCTTGGTACTTCTATGACCGGAGGAAGGTACTTCATTCCGCTTACCCATGTTTGTAGGTCGTATATACCTCGCTCCACCATCCTTGCTAAATCTTCAAGAGCCAGAACAATTTGTGCAAACGCATCAGAGCCATAGGAGAGATTAACTCCTCTTGATTTTGCTTTCTCCACACTATGGTCGAATCTATAAAGATCTCCTTTGTACCGAAACTCAATCCAAGCTCCATGCCTTCCCCAGTCATAGTTATAATCTTTGATATTGAAGCGCTCCATTACCTTCTTTAATTTTGATTCATAGAATGCGGCATCTGCATATTGCTTTGCCAAGGTTTTCGCCCCCTTCTACCTCTCAATATAGTAGCGGAAACATTTACTCCCTTTGCTTTAAGTATCTCCGCCACAGAAGCATGGAGACGATCCTCATATTGCCGCTTCCTATATTCCTTATATGCCTGAGCTGTCCACTTTCTGAATAATTCTATATCTCCATTTAGGTATTGTACCACTGCTTGTACAACTAATTTCTTTACATCAGGACTCATAAAGATACCCCCTAACTTATATATTGGTTAATACTGTTCTTTACTTATTAAGACATCTATTTGGCTAGATCGCTGCATACCTTTCAAAAGCTTTCTATTTTGTTCCTTAGCCACTTGCTCATCAAGTTCTTGACTTAATTCCAGAGCAAGCTTTTTATTGCCATGCAGATATGCCGCTTCCATCCTTTGCCTAAGATCCTCATCAATCATAGGTTTACTCCCCTCACATAATTATTGTTATGTGCAACTAACTGCGTAAGCCATTGTCTCGTTCATGTTCCTCTGATGCATCAAAACAATTCTTGTGCCAATCCTCAACAATTCCTCCTGTTTGGTCTCCACCGCCATTTGTAACTGTTTCTTGACCTTCTTCGATGTTCATATTGCACCAAGGACATACTTTTTTATCTGACATTCTAATCATCCTTTCATTACATATTTTATTCAAACTATGAGTTACGCTCCTTCAACTGCAGCTTACGGACTTCCACCAAGTCGCTCATGTCGGCTTCTTTCAGCGCCCAGTTTATACCACCGTACCCATTTATAGAGCAATTATCATTTATCCGTACCGCTTTACCACCTTTACCAACCGCCCACCTTTCAGACACAATAAGATGAGCATTTCTGCAATCGATAGCTTCTCCTTGACTTCCGTATGCTTGGTTACAAACAGGGCAGCGATACCATGTCTCTATGTGTGCCATCTTTGCCGCCTCCTTGCCACAGTGATCATGAAATGCGACTTATTCTTCATTGGCTAAAATTTCATCAAGCCACTTATCCATACAATCTGTGCAAGTATATGATGATACAGGCACTCCATCCATGAATCCTGATTCTCTAATGGCATATTCCCCTACGGGAATTTCCTTCTCACACCCTGCCATACACTTATGTGGCTTACGACATTTCACTAACTTTTCTTCATAATGCTCGATGTTCCCATCATCAAGACCGTAAAACCCAGTATCGCTTATACTATAATCTTCTGGTTTATATTTCATGATCACACCTCGCTGTTACTTCCTCACTCTCTATGCAACCAGTACAAATATAATCGCAATCACCCATGCCGTCAGTAATATCCTTTGCGTCACTACACCAACAGTTATAATGATTACACCATCTTGCCATTACTCTCACCCTTTCTCTAATTCACATTTAATTCGTTTTATGTTACTCTTCAGGATACTCTTGTATTTGCTCTGGCCAGTTCAAATTGTTTTTTAGAAATACTGGCACTCCTTCATGTCTGCATGCATCAATGATGTGTTGTACCCATTCCGCTTTTGGTGCTACTGCTCCTAGTCCTGTCTGAGCTCCTACTATAACCCAATCACACCAGTCGAAAGGTTGTCCCTTTAGATGATCATATTTAAACTCATCCTCCATATCTTCAAGCAGTGGTTCTATAGAATAGAAAGTCTTTATATTGCTTCCCCATTCGTCATTGTGATCCACAATATCATAAAACACATTTCTTGCTGCATATAGCATGTCCTTAGAATCTGCAGAAGCTCCATATAGAGCATTTGTTGGAAAAAAGCCGCTTCCGTAAGTAGCTAATAATGCCAAGTATCTCTTCGGATTCTTTGTTAGAAACATGAATGTGTGCTGCGGACACTGTTTTACTGTTTCAAATACTTGTTTTATCCAATCCTCAGGCACCCATTCCCCGAATAGATCACCCATACTGCTAACAAATATCCTTGAAGGTTTAGTCTTTTGCTTTGGTTCATCAAGTCTATACCGATGGAATGTCGGTTGAAAACCCGCTGGATACGGTTCAATTTTTCCTTCGTTAGATTTATATGGTATGTGTAAGTCAGATTTTAAATCTATTGCAAAATTGTTTTTGTTTTTTGTGTAGACTTTGGAAGCAAACCTATTTGCAATCCTTTCTGCATAACAATATTTGCAACCATGTAAACAGCCGGTAACAGGATTCCAGGTATAATCACACCATTCAATCTTGCTCTTATTCATTCACTCCACCGCCTTAATCAAAATCCATCTCGGATATCCAATAGCCATAGTCAGCAAGCTGCTCTTCCTCTATCCATCCATCTACTGGCAGTATATTAGGGAACCAAATCGGCTTAAATACTGTACTTCCTTTTTCTTTGTAATATAGGTCTTGTCCAATTTTATAGTATTCTGTTATATAGATTGCATTAGTCCAGCCACTGTTAGGATAATGAATAAGCGTATATTTCCCGAAAACAATCTTCGGTGCTTCTACTTGTTCCTCTTCATTGACTGCTTGCAATTCCAGATTTTCATTTTGCATAAGCAGTATTGCTATTACAAACAACATTGCTACTATCACCATCATAAGGATTATATTTATTAACTTTTCTCTTGATATGTAATTATTCATAATTCGACCTCCTATACTTCTTTTATATCGATACCATACTTGTTATACATAGCTTTTTTCTTGTTGATGTAAACTTGATCTCTATAGCCTTTCGCATCCTCTACAATCCATTCTTTAAGCCTACAATCGAAATATACAAAGTCTGCTATGTAATAGGTTGCATTGTTTTTATCACTCTTTGGCTCCAATAGAAACCATACTTGCCGCTGTAGAGCTGTTATTTCATCTACTTGATGCAGGAGAAGAAGCTCACCATACCTCACAGCTTCTCTCCCGCTATCCAGCAGCTCATCACCTACTAAGGTTTTTACATTGTTATGTTTGCTTTTCTTTTTAACAGGTCCTATCTGTTGCTCTACCTGCTTTCTTAGGTGCTCAGGCAGTTCACTTATGTTATTTATCCTCATATAAATGAGGCTCCCCCAGTTCATTCTTTAGAAACTGACATTTTATAGGACATTTATATTTATCTTCACATTCTCTGCAGCAGCGTTCTCCATATATACCGCATTCTGTGCAATCTCCTTTACAGTCTAAAGAGCTTTTTAAGGTTTGTTCCATTGGGTTATAGAAATAGATCTGCTTTGTATTAAGCTTTGCATAAGCTTCTTCCATTTTCGCGCCTTTGCTATCTTCCCAATTAGGAAGTAGTGCTATAGCATCACATATGTTAATCATTGAATAACAGATTTCCATATACTCATGGTGTTCGAATCCCGGAGGTAGAATAGCGGGATTCATAACTGTATGCCCTTCAGCCTTAATGGTTTTTTCCGCTTCCGCAAACTCTTCTTTAAAATTAGGGTTGTCCGTAATTTTACCGGCAATATATATCTTCATGCTTTTCTCCCTTCAAATAATTTCTGCTTAGTCTAATAACATACTAATTTGACCTGAATTAGATTGAGCTTTAACCCATGGTTCAAACTCTTCAAAACTGCATATCGTATGTTTTCTACTATTCACCCAGCCTGCAAAGCAATGATGTTTTTTTGTCGGGTAAGTCTTGTTATATGGCATTACATAAGGTTTTACCCCAAGCTCTACAAGCTTTCTGAACCGGTACATGTCTTCTTCGAAATTTGTGTTGTAACCGGTCAGCATCATGCAGAGATGCTTATATAGCTTGACATGCTGCGATAATATTTTGATTCCTTCCATTACCTGCTTTTCGTAACCCATTAAATCCCATGCATAGTGGACGCTTCTCAAATGTTTTATCTCAGATAATGCTTTTGCAATCTCTGGAGTAAGTAACCTCACATCAATCCCTTGAGTAATATCAACTATTAAGTTTCGTTCCTTTATCTCCTTAAGCTTGTCCAGTACATTTGGATCAGCAGTGAGGTTGTTATCCATCAATATTAAAACATCACTCTTTGAATTTAACAGCTCTCCTATACTAGATACCTGATGAAACTGTCCTTCCTTAGGAGGCACAAAGCAGAATCCACAGTTTCTCACACATCCTCTTGATGTAAATCCCATTCCTGCATTAATAATTATTTCTGCCTTTTTAATTTTGCTTTCCTTCGATGCTATTCCGCCTTTTATTCTCGGCAATATATCCTCAATTGTATAAAGTTCATAATCCGGCCGGCAGCTTTCAATTTCATCTGGAAGTGTTTTATTCAGGTCCCAACCAGTGCCACCGATTTCCGCTTCCGGATATACACTTAGAATCCTTTCACACTCATGTCTATTCCATGAAAATAAACAGCTGGCGTATATCTTCGTGTACTTAGCACCCTGCTTTACAAACTCAACCCGCTCCCCAAGGGATTTATAAAAGCTGCTGATTTTCATCAATGCAAGATTAGGAAGTTTTCCATCTACATCTATTAAACCTATCATTATGCTTTAATCCTCCTAGTTTACATCAATCTTGTGTTTATGCAACATCTCCATTTGCACTTTGAAACAGCTCGTGTGTACCGTTGCGCAGTGCAAGCTCTTCTTCAGATGTCTCATATCCTAGCTTTTCTAGAAAATCATATACCATGTTTAGCGTCTCATTGGCTAGATGTTGATTGCTCCAGTTATAATAATATTCTCTTTCAGAATCAAGCATTAAGTAGGTTGCGACAAGCATATGACGCTCAGGCTGTGCTGTGACACGTTCTGCAATATCGTCATAGCTCCATTCCTCGTCTTCATTAATCTCAATATCAAGAAATTTAGTAAATTCCTCATAATCGCAATTGTAGTAATCTTCATACACCATGGTGCGCAAGAAATACTCAATGATTAAGCCCATATTCTTTTTTGCCTTAGTATTTGATATTTCTTTAATGTAATTGCTCCTGAGCTGATAGGCTCGTTTTGATATCTCTTCCAAAGCAGCACGTCGCTCTCTAAATTCTTTTTGTTTCTCATCCTGTACTGAACTACCCGGAGCTGGGCTTTCATTGTTCTCTGACTTCTTATATAAGGTGATACTGCCATATTCCGATACTTGAAAGAAATATTTTACAGTTTCAGCGTCATCTGGTGCAGTTATATCAGGAACCTGTGAGGTATGATAGCATTTGACCCATATTAATCCATTACCACTTTTGATTTCTTTCGCAAATTTCTGTAGCTCGGCAACTATTATGGCCTTATTTTTTTCATTCTTTTCTTTATCAATAGCCTGCTGCAGCTCCCACTTGAAATTTGGAGTACCTATCTTATCAAGGACTTTGTTTCTCAGGGAAAGATCATTTATCTTATCCAGTTCAACGAAATCCATTAAGGTGGCTCCGCGTTCAACTGACTTCTTAAATTTATCTCCATCCAGCTCCAGTAGCTTCATTCTTCGGCGCACTGTAGTTTCGGAGAAGCCTGTTTTTGTTGAAATATCAACAACTGTTTCGCCCAGGTCAAGCATCATTTGGAATCCCTGCGCCTGTTCCCATACAGTCAGATCGCTACGCTGCATATTCTCAAGCAGCATTGTTGCAACTTGTTCACGTAAGTTCATGCTTGATATAGCGCATGGTACCTCTGTTAGTCCGGCAAGCTTTGCAGCTGCGAGGCGACGGTGGCCAATAACAACTATATATCCCATTTCTTCCTGCTGCTTAGGATCATCAGCACCAACCCCTGTGATTTTTGAGAACCACGGTACTACTGTTAGATTTTGCAAAATCCCACTATTTTTAATACTCTCTGCAAGCTCAGTAAGGTCTCCGAGGTCTCTTCGAGGATTATCATAGTGGGGATGAATTCTTGATATTTCAATATTTTGTATCATATTTTTCTCCCTTCAAAAATTATTTTTAATTCTGTGCTGTTATTCATTTTGTTCAGACTGTCATTTTGCTTTTTTTGTACATTTTCTACCAGCTGCCTTTACTTTTGCTATAAGAATCCCTGTCTTTGTGAATTCAGGATTATCACTTCTCAAATTCGATCGTGTCATTTCCAATGATTCAGCCATAGTTATAAGGGCAATGTTTTCTAGTGTTATATTACCTTTGTTTCCATCAAGAAATGTAAGGACATACCCCTTCGGAACATTACCGTTCTTTTCTTCCCAGATTACCTTGTGTTTTAGCGTCCAAACATTCGGTTCAGCCGTCTTGATGAGAGTATATCCATCAACATCTACGCGCTCGCTCCCTACCGGCTTGTGATTTACTGGTATATTCCCTTTTTTGAACCATCCCTTTTCGCTCCCTGGTGCATGATATCCCTTTTGGCCTTTGTTCTGTGGCGTGTGCCCTTTAGAAAAGTACCCAGATAAACCGCTATTAATGTTGTGGTTGCTGTAATATGACTTCATCTGTGCCGTAGTATAGTTCTTATTGAAAGTCTTATTCAGCAATTCTGCCATATTTTTAGGTCCTATGCCGGTGTGATTCTCTGCAATAAACCTCTTTACTTCTTCAGGATATAACTCTGTTGGTCTTCCCGCAGGTAATCCTAACGGAGTTCCGCTTTTAAGATTATTGTTTGATTTATAGGACTTCATTTCCGATTCTGTAAAGTCTGTTCCAAATTTTGCATTTACTTGCTTAATCAATTCCTTAGTCGTTGTTCCTAAAACATTTTCTTCTATAAAGTCCTTTACTTCTTTCGAGTATTTCTTCATTACTTTGCCTCTAGCATCGGTGGAATAGATCCTTTAGGAGTCTCTATTCCATATTCATTGAGATGCTTCATAGTCTTAAGTGCAAGTTCACCATTTTGTATGATAGTTTCCGCTACAGCCGTTACCGCTTGGCTTCTGGTAATTTCCTTTTGCATCTGTTCTTCACTCATATCCTCATCTAAAAGCCTTTCCAATGACTCAAACAGATAGTTATTTAAATCAGTCAGTGTATTCTTCATGGGATCAACTCCTTTACTTGCTTTTCGTTATCATCGTCTACCTTCCTATACTCGCATTTCTTAGAACAAAGCCCCTGCCAGTTATCAGGGCAGCTTGTCCATATACAAGGCTTTAGCTTCATATCTGTCCTTCCCCCCTTTTGCCGGATTCCGCTCCTGCTTCTTCCTTTTATTGCTTTCTGCCGCTTCATTCACCCTCATCCTTGCATATAGGTAAGCACCTGAGACATAATCGCTATATTTCACATTTATGTCGTTGAACTTATAGCCTTTATAGATTTTTTCAAAGATGGCAGCTGCATCATTCTGATTCTTGGCTATTTTTTCGGCCTGCCGCTTCGTGATTTTGTGATCTGCTATTGTAATTTTGGGTTCTTGCAAATTTCTACTAGCACACCATCGTTTGGTACCTTTTGGGTCCTTGGTGATGTATCTGGCAATGCCTTCTAATCCGAATTCATTAGGCTGCAGCCGGCGGGCATTTGCATACCCCTTTCCCCAAAGTTTTTCCGCTACATCCCTATCCATTGAATTCATCAGCATATGATGGTGAACTCTCTTTTTTTTCCCATCAGTATCAAATTCAATGACATATATGTACTTTAGCTCAGGCAATCCATTTTTTCGGCGATACTCTCTTACCCTGCGTATGTAATTTTGTATATCCTTTCTTGCCTGCTCTTCATCCGGAGGAGATCCTTTATAGGTAAGGTCAATTGCTAAATCTTCATCTGTGAAATTGGTATTGATTTTCCTGATAATATTTTTCTTGGCATTTTTATCGTTTAGGTTTTTTTGGACCTTGCGAGATTCTATTTCTTTTTTTGCCCTGGTTGCTTCACTTCTGTTTTTCCATAATGGATAAATTTCACTTTCAAGCATCTTTCCAGATTTAATTGTTTTGACCCTATATGTAAAAATATCCTTGCTTCTTAAATTTTCAAATTTTTCTTCTTTACCATCTTCAAATGCTTTATCAAAAATATCTAAATATATTTCACTGCTAAACGGCATACTATTTTCATTCCCCCTTGCTTTTAATATTTAAGGGTTAAATGTATCATTACGTTGATAAATTAATACCCATTACAAGCCCGCAATACGCTCAAATACAGCGTATTTTGATTGACTTTATGCCGTAAAACTGCTATGCTTTTATTAGGATTTATAACAGTTTTATCCAAAGTCTTTAGTCATAAGCACCTTGTATTTGGTAGATACAAGGTGCTTTTCATTTACCCTTAGCTTGATCCCGCGCCATATTACCCCTCCTATGGCCTGTAAGTTTTCTTCAACAGTCCAACGTGATCTCCGTTGATAGTCTTGAACATTGGCTTCCAGCTAAGGCTATAACGCTTGTCTTTCTCACTGAACCAATGTAATAGATATAGCCTATGAACTTCTTTACTTAAGGTTTTCAGCTTATTGAAGAACTTCTCATCAACTCTCATATCATCAGGAATATTCAATACATACTGTATTTCAGATTTGAATATAAACTTAATCTCTGGCAGCTCCTCTGCATCAGCAAACATTGATGTTTGCCCATTGGTAAAAGTAAAAGTAATTGGGTAACTGTCTTTGTTCATTTCTATGGTCCAACCACTTTCATCAATAAACTCTTTAAGTTTTTCTTGAGCTTCTTGTAACTCTATAACAAGACTCATCTTCAACCTCCTATTTATGCATTCTATAAAAACATCCTATTTTTCGTTATCAATGGAAAGCGTATCCTGTACAGCAATCTCAGCTCCCTCGTCACAATCGCACTTTTCTCCTGGATCAAGATGTGCTCCGCATTCTGGACAAATATACAATCTAACACCTCCTTACTTTTTATTTAATATCTTTCTTCTACTGGACTTCCGATTTACTATTTCCATGATGTCCGGAGTATCCTTAACAACCAACCAATTATCAGGATCCAGCTTATGGCTTTCGATAAATATTTTCTGTTTTACTCTTGGCCGCTTCCCGTGCTTCACCTTACCACCTCTTTTACAAAGGTTTTAATTTCATTTGCCAGAGCCTGAATAAGAATGAACAAGAAAGGGATTAGCAGTTCTCCACCAGCTGCGTGATATCCCCGCTCCAGGGAAGCTGCTTTAAAAGCTATAGGTAAAATCAAAAGACCCAAAACAAAAGCTTTTATGTATGGAATGGTTGTCCTATTTATGAGCCTGAATTTTTTCATCAGTTTTTCACCTCATCTCCTATTTTTTCATTTCAGATCTACAGATGCTGCAGCTGTTCTTACCCTTGTGAACTATGATGTCGTTAGCTTGTCCACAGAACACACAGGATGGTTCGTACTTTCTGAGGATAATGTTAACTATGTAGTAGTCTGTCTATCTCTGTTAGTTTGTCTTTTTCATTGAGTCCTGCGAACCACTTTCTGTATTCTGAGTTAATATCTCTTAGTACAGGCCTGTTATTTTCTATACCTATAACCCTATTAATCTCATTGATGTTGATTACCCAGCAGCCCTCTATCTTACAACCTTTTATTATTCCTTTATTTAGCCAGTTTGTTAGTGTCTGCTTATCAACACCAATCATCTGTGCAGCTTCTGATGGTCTGTATGCAAGTCTCTTTTCTTCCATGGCTTCACCTCCTGCTCTTTATTTTTGTGATGTGCCTATCCCAAGAACTCACAATCACTTGGGCAAAGTCTGCATTGCTCATTACATGTAAACCCCGGGCAACCATCTTCAGTTCTCAGACTGTCAAACTCACAAAAATCAGCATCTTCTAATGACTCCCCTATATCGCAAAACAAGCAAATGCCATCTTCTCCTGCACAAATTACATTCTGCCTTTTATCTGCCACAATATCCCTCCTAAAAATCTTGTGATGCGCACCATTTTTATCCTTTAAGTAAGGTCTGCAGCATATTAATCTGAGCCTCCAGTTCTGATATCCGTTTCTTCAACTTAACTTTTTCCCCGGATTTATCAAACCACTCACGTATTTTATTAACTAATGGTGATTCAAACTCTCCGCACCTTTGGTCAAGCGCGTACAAGTTTAACCCGCACTTTTCCGGGTCTATGTCAATTTCGGATGCTATTAGGTCTATTACTGCTTTCGCTGATTTCCATCGCTTATCATACAAAGCGGTACTTTTATCCTTAAATGCACACATGCTAACATACTCATCGCCTGTGTATGTTTTGTCGCGCAACTTATCATAATAATCTGTTGGGCGGTCAAAATCACTATGTGGAATCTTAATACCGCTCTGGTCAATCACATATTCCGTTTTGGTTAAGTTTTCAAAAAGTTCACTCATTTTAAAACCTCCTTCTAAGTCACATTTTTATCCAAGCCTTGACCCTAATTATTAAGTTCATTCCTACTCCTTGCTATAAGAATCTCTTCAAGCCTATCTGCATCATATTGTCTGCCCTTAAAATTACTAAAGCTAGGTCTTGCTGCAGGCTTATTATATTGTTTAGTTTTGTTTAGTTTATTAATAGGGCCTGTCTGCACGACAACTTGTGAGACAACTTGCGGGACAGTTTGTGAGACACATTGTGCGTCTATCAGACTCACAAGGCGGTACACTGCTGACTGATTCCCGGAGCGTGAATTCCAAGTTATCCTTCCTTTTTGAGCCAGCTCATTGCGTGCTCTCTCGATGGTCTTTTTGCTCATTCCCGATTTGAATTCAAGGGCTGATATGGCTACTGTAAACTCTCGTTGCCAACCTGCTTTGTTGTTGATATGCATCAGCATGAACCAAAGCAACCGTGCATGTTCAGACATAGGGTTTGTTTCGAGCCAATCATGAAAAGCATTTATTTCTACAATATAGTTCATCAAATCATCTTCCTTAGAAGAGATCCCCTTTACTAATCCTCACATTCATCACAATCAATCAAATCATTGGGTGTGCAGCCTAGAGCTTTGCATAGCTTACATATTGTCTTTAAGTTTGGGTCATATAAGCCTCTTTCTAATTCACTTATGTAACTGCGTGCGATTCCACTTTCTTTTGCTAGTCTGCTCTGATTCCAATGTCTCCTCATCCGAATTTCTGAAATTTTCAATTTCACATCCGGTAACCTCCATTGAAATTTATTCCATCATGTAAATTTACTTTTGAGGAATACTATATTCAGTTGGTTCTGTTCGCGTTAACTTATTCTGCAAAAAAAATTACTTCAATTGGTTCGCCAAAGAGATCAGAAATTTTTTTGCATTCTTTAACAGTGAAAGATCTCTTCCCATTTTCTTTTTGATTGTATGCAGGCTTTGAAATACCTAGCAATTGTGCTACTTCATTTTGTGTGACTTTATCCTTTTGTCTAAGTTCTTTTAACTTCAGATTTTTTTTAGCCATTATTTTACCTCCTTAGTTCTATTTGTGTTAACTTCTACATATTTATTATAAGTTAACACAAACGAAACTGTCAAGCTTATTTTGTACTATTTTTTAATTATTTATTACATTGCTGTTAACTATATTTTATTCTTGTTAACTTATTATATAATATATATATCTCTATCTATGTAAAGGAGTGAGTTTATGCCTACTTTTGGACAAAGATTTAAGCAGCTGAGACTGGCAAGTAATATGAACCAAGAAGAGTTAGCAAACAATTTTAATAAAAAACATAATTATAATTTTTCAAAGTCTGCCATTTCTCAATATGAAAATGATAAACGGATTCCTGAAATAGATGCATTGGTAGCATTTGCTGATTATTTTGATGTGTCACTTGATTATTTACTTGGAAGAGTTGACACTAAAGATGCATATTTAGCTACTCATAAGATAAATGGTGATGAATATGAATTTACACTTGATAAAAAGGCATATCCAGATGGATTAACGCATGAACAGGTTATTGATCTGTTGGAGCAGCTTAAGGACATGGGTATGGATTTTAGCAAGTTTAAAAAATAGTTATAATTCATCATTATTAAGGAGTGATCTGTGTGGGAATACTTAATAAATTAGTATCACTTTTAATTGGAAATCAAGCTAATGAGACTTTGCCCGATGAACTTGTGTCCGAAACCAATGTTCTTCCTATCGAAGATGAACTCGAATACTCATTCCCAGAGCGAGACGCACTAGGAAATAAACTTCTTCGTATTTATGACACTAGAGTTGCCGGTGTTAGTCATACAAGCGAACTAGGTAAAAGCAGACAAAAGATAATTAAGACTTGTAATATTGGAGAAATAGTTATATTAACTCCTTATCCTATGGACAATTATCCTAAATCAGTTATCATAAAAAGGGTGAACGGTGATGATATAGGATTCTTGCCTGAAGATTTTATTATTAAAAATGATATATTTGGGCGGCTGCAAAATGGTGGAACCGTATTAGCGAAAATAAAAGAGTTTACAGGCGGTACATTTAATAAGCCAACCATTGGATGCATTATTGAGATAGCTAGATATGAAATGCGAAAAAAGGTACAAAATATTTAGATGGATTTATTCTTATGAGTAGACCCATCTTTTTTTTATACAAAATGAGAAATTTGTCGAATAAAGTCTTACGATTTATGGCTAATTGTCGGATGTACCGAACAGAACTTGAAACTACTGAAAGGAAAAGAGATTTAATAATAGAATTCATATTAGTAAATTAACAATATGAGAATTATACTGTAGTAATATTTACTAAAAGATGATAAAATTAAAGAACAAAATGCGAACACATGTTCGATTATTTTTTATGAGGGGGTGCAATATATTGTTGCATGAAATACCTTGTGGTGTACTACAGATAAAGCGTAATGGAGTTATAATATTCCAAAATATACCGGTCGGTATATCCGACATGGAACAATATACCTCCACTAATACCACTGATTCTGACGTAAAATTGAATCAGGAGGTGTTTGATAATAATGAACGGCAGCGTAACCAAGAAGGGAAATAAATGGTACATGATCATATACATGATGGATGAGGAAGGCAACAAGAAGCAAAAGTGGATACCTTGTGTAGAGTCCAATACCCAAAAGCAAGCAGAGAAAGAGCTGACTAAAAAGCAATATGAAATAGAAACAGGTCTTTATGCAGATCCAAAGAACATGACCATGTATGATCTTCTAGACGAATATATGAAGCAGGCTGAGAAGAAATTAGAATATAATACAATTCAGAGATACAAAAGCATTATTAAGAATTCGATAAATCCATACTTTTCTCACTATAAAATTGATAAGGTGAGCCCGCTTCTAATACAAAAATATATCTCAAAGCTTGAGTCAGAAGAAAAAGCTCCACGGACAATCAAGCAGCATTATATTGTACTCTCCAATGCATTGAAGCAAGCTAAGAAGTGGAGATTAATACAGTATGATCCAAGCACCGACATCGAACTTCCAAAGGTGAACAAGAAACAGATGCAGGTATGGGATATAGACCAATGCAAAATATTTTTTAATTATATAAAGGATAAGCGATATTACATGCCTATGCTCTTGGCTATAACCACAGGAGCTCGGCAAGGGGAAATATCTGCGCTTAAAATCATTGATTACTCATCCAAGGAAGGCTATCTTAGAATTGGGCAGTCTATGGATAGGAAAGGTAATTTAAAAAGTACAAAGACAGAGCGAACAAGACAGTTTAAGCTTCCTCAAACAACAAGAAAAGAGTTAGACAAACATCTGCGCCAGCTGCGCATAAACCGTATGCCTAACCCTGATTTTAATAAAGAAGATTATTTGTGTTGGAACAGTCTCGGAAAACCGTACACTCCAAAGAGCCTTTATACTCAGTTTGTAAAGATATTAGATGAAATTGGACTTCCGCATATCAGATTCCATGATCTGCGACATAGCTTTGCCACGCTTATGCTTGAGGATGGCAGCATAGATATAAAAACTGTATCGGCTATGCTAGGCCATGCCAAGATCTCCACAACTCAACAGATTTATCAGCATGTAACTGAGAATATGAAGCAGAACTTGGCTGATAATATAGAAGAGACATTTTTCAAGAAAATTGAAGGTCATTAGAAGTTTATTAGAAAAATCCGATTTTCGATTCGTACAGGCATTGAAATTACTAACTCCAAACAAAAATAAGTCAGTTTGGTTACGAACTGACATGACTATAATAATAGCATAAATAAGCAATAAAGAAAAGAGTAATTTCAAGGCTTACCGCTTGTTGGTGCAAATTGGCATATAT
>JAQSYD010000102.1 GCA_029256325.1 Clostridia bacterium | reverse complement strand
CCTGAGTGATGGCATTGAAAAGTGTGCTTTTTCCTACATTAGGTAGGCCTACGATTCCTAATTTCATTCAATCTATCCTTTCTATGTTAAAAAATATTATTTTATTAATGATCTAATCAAAAACTAATATTACCACAATTTTAAATTATATTATAGTTGATGGTTAAGTGCAATGTTTATGTGCTGAGATAAAACAAGAGACCAAGGATTCATTGATGCTGTTAATGCTCTTTGATAAAAACATAAGTCATGCTCAATTGTTGAGCATGACTTATTGCATGTAAGAGTTAAACACCCATTAATTCTTTTCTATCTGCAGCTTCAGGCATTCTTTCAAACCACTTGTTATCAATCATCATGTTAAAGCCATCCTCTGCATAGAGGCCGATTTCAGCCATAATACGAGTAAGTGCTAAGGATAAATCACGCCGCATCATTCTTGATAAGGAGATACCAGTTGCTGCAAGTCCCAATGCATCTGACCCAACAACATGGAATAGCATAAGTTTATCCGAAAACACTGGATCTGTAGACTTTGTTACTTCAGAATCTAGAGTCATAGGAACAGGTAGGTCTTCATTCTTTAAAAATGAACCCGCAATTTCCATTTGTTTTTCTGATAAGTTCTTCCCACGAATTAAATATTCTTTAATTTCTTTATTTTTTGCAGTTTGACAGAGCCCTATGAGAAATGCTTTGCCTAAAGAGTTTCTATTATAGATCAAATTTAACCTGCTAATCTCAGCAGCATTAAGAGGTCTTTTGTCACCCCAAAAACCATTGAGGAAGCTTTGTTTTTCAACAAAATCTATTTTATCCGGTATAGGGATACTAGGTTGTTTTATAAAAATGCCTTTGGCTAACAAAATATCATCAGCTGCGTTAAAAAGCTCTAAAGTTGAGGTTATACATTGATTAAAGAAGTTACGAACATCAGAACGGGTAGATGTGGAACGTGCTTCAGCATAGTTCGTTAATCCAAACCTTGACATGAATCTAATATATGCCAGCATGAAACGGTCAGAATATAATTTTTCTGCCTTTAAATTTACATCTGCCCTAGAAAAACCCATTGGTAGGGGGTGATGAATGGTATTATATAAAATTGCTATCTGCTCAACAATTTTTTTTGATTCATTTAAAGATGTATTTAGTAGTGATTTTATATCTGGATCTTGCACTTTTTCGGTAAAGTAGGATAATACATATATTGAAGCACTATTATTAAGGTAGGCATTAAAAAGTTCTGAAATTTCACCAGCAGCCATCTTGATATTTTGTGGGTCATGAGTAATAAGCATAAATCCACCTCCTAAATATCCTCAGCTTAAAGACAGGCACAATACCTGTCTTTATTATCAAACTATTTTCTGAATCGATAACCTACGCCGCTTACGGTGTCTATGTAGACTTTCTCTTTATCCGTATCATCCAGCTTTTTTCTAATAGCTGCAATATGCATATCAATCGTTCTTGTTTCAGGACTGTAATCCAAGCCTCCGATAGCGTTCATAATTGCCTCGCGAGGTAATACTTCTCCGGGATTTGCAGCTAATAGTGCCAGAATCTCAAATTCTTTAAAGGTAAGATTGATATCAATGTCTTGCTTCTTCACAATTCTTTTTTTCAAATCAATATGCAAATCATTAAATATGAGATGGGAATGCATATTTGTGTTTATATGCTGCGTTCTTCTAAGTATTGTGTTAAGCCGCGCAATAAGCTCTCTTTGATGAAAAGGTTTAGTGATATAATCATCAGCACCCATTTCCAGGCCAAGGATAGCTTCCAGCTTGTCGTCATTCTCCGTGACGATAATAACTGCTATAGCATTAAGAATGGGGTGGTTTCTGATCTGCTTCAATATTTCCAATCCATTGATATCCGGAAGATTTAAATCTAAAATAATGGCACATACTTCGTGCTTTTGCAATTTTAACAAAGCATCATTACCATTGGTTGCTTTAATAACAGCAAAGCCGCGTTTCTCTATTGCAGCACAGAGAATCTTTAGGGTAATAGGATCATCGTCTACTATTAAGACATTTTTCATGCAAATCCCACCCTTCTTTATTGAGGTTATGGTGAATATCTGATATTATTATCCTAAATTATATCAAATAAACTATAATATAACAAAGCTTTATTCATATTATTATGTATACTTTTCGACAAATATTGAGCTTTTAATAGACAAGAAATTCTATTGCAAAAGGCTAAAAATAATTGTATCGGAGTGATATCAATGAAAGAAATCTTGGATACAGCGGTAACGGACGGCTCCAATGGTGCTTGCATGGAGATAAGCAGCAGTATTTTTGATAACAGCCATACACCCATGCTTATTATTGACAGCAAAAGTGGTGCAATAAGAGATGGGAATCCGGCAGCCTCTCATTATTATGGGTATGCTATGGAGGAGCTCAGAAGCTTAAATATTAGTGATATAAATATTTTAAGCAAGGAAGAGATATCAGAACAAATGCAGCATGCAAACAAGGTTAAGAGTATGTATTTTGTATTTAGACATAGGCTAGCCAGCGGCGAAATAAGAGAAGTAGAGGTTTGCAGCGGTCCAATATTCATGGAAGGTGAATCCCTCTTGCTTTCTATTGTGCATGATATACAATACAAAAAAGAAATGGAGCAAAAGATCAATATACAGGAAAGCTATTTTCAAAGCTTATTTGAACACTCACCTGATGCAATCGCTATTTTAGATATTGAATTTAGGTTCATTAATATCAACAAAAGCTTTGAAAGGATATTCCAATATACCATTGATGAAATAAAATATCGAAATGTAACAGAAATAATCTGTGATGAAAAAATGTATAATGAATCCACCTATTTCAAGGATAGTGTAATACGGGGAGAATTTGTCAGGAAGGAAACACAGCGAAAAAGAAAGGATGGGAGGCTTGTTGATATTTCTTTTTTAGGCTATCCTATTTTGTACAATGGAGAACAGCTTGGGATTTATGGTGTTTATACTGATATAACTGAAAATAAGGTATATGAAGAAGAGTTAAAAAAAGCAAAGCATAAAGCAGAAGAAGCTAGTAAATTTAAGACACAGTTCATAGCAAATGTTGCCCACGAAATACGTACACCTATGAATGGAATCGTAGGAATTATTGATTTGTTAGACGATAACCTGCTTACAAGTGAGCAGAAGGAATATTTTGATATGCTAAGATACTCTGTGGAACGGTTATCCGGCATCATAAGCGATGTGATGGATATTGCCAAAATTGAGGCAGGAAAGCTTAGTATAAGAAACGTAGGCTTTAACCTTAAAAGACTTTTGTATGATGTGGGCACATATTTTAAAATCCAAGGCAAGAAAAAGAATTTGCAATTAATTCTTCATGTGGATAGTGCTATACCAGACTATCTGCTAGGTGATGCAGATAAGCTCAATCAAATATTATTCAATTTATTATCAAATGCAATAAAATTTACAGAACAAGGATTCATTGAGTTGGCGGTTATAGCAGGCAATGAGAATAAGGAGTATATAGAGATAAAATTTTCAGTCAGTGATACAGGGATAGGAATACCGGAAGAAAAGGTAAACAGCCTATTTGAGGATTTCGCTCAACTAGATTCAGCAAGTACCAAGAAATATGGGGGAGTTGGACTGGGGCTTGCAATCACAAAAAGGCTCATAGAATTAATGGAAGGGAATATTGATGTTATAACAGAACAAGGAAAGGGAAGTACTTTTTCATTTAGTTTAAAATATAAGATTGTAGAATCAAAGAATAATAAGCTAAGTAATCATGGGAATAAGGACTTTACCGATAAGCTATCTAAGGTAAAGGTATTGATGATAGAGGATGAAAGCATCAATCAGCATATTATTAAAAGCTTGCTGGTAAAGAAAAATTGTATGGTTACAATAGCCAACAATGGGAAAGACGCATTGGAAATATTAAAAACCCAATTCTTTGATGTTATATTAATGGACATATTTATGCCGGAAATAGATGGTCTAGAGCTAACAAAAATAATTCGTAAGAAAGAAAAAGCTATGGGCGTTTATACCCCTATTATTGCTATTACAGCTTCAGTAATGAATGAAGATAATAAAGTGTATGATTATGCGGGAATAGATGGTTGTGTAGCGAAACCCTTTAGAAAAGAACAGCTCTATAGCGTTATTGAAAATACTTTGAATAAGAGAAATAAAGAAATCATATATGATTTAAAGCCAATATTGGGAACACTGGATGGCGACCATGAGCTTCTTAGAGAATTAGCACATGAAATAACCGGTTCGCAATATGAGGAAGAGTTCCTGGGCAAAATAGAAAAATACATTCTGCATAAAGACTTAGAAAACCTGAAAAAACAGGTGCATAAATTTAAAGGAAGCATATCACACTTTCAAATTGATGCAATCAACAATATTTTAATTGAAATAAAGGATTGCTGTGGGAAAAAGGATTTTGATTCTCTCCATCAATTGCTAAATAAACTGAAGGACGAATATTTGGAGCTAAAAAAATTTCTGGCTGCATATTCACAAGTGTAAGGGGTTCGATATTGAACCTCTTTTTTTTTATGTCTTTACATTTTTTTTACAAAATCCGTCATTATATTTACATTGATAGTTTATATTAATTAATAATAGATATTTAATAATTTGAAATTGTAACAAATGTTTTAAATAAGGAAAGGGAGGTACCTCAAAGAGTCTTGTGTAAAAATACGATTGGAGTGACAGAAATGAAGGAAGAAAATATAGTTGCCATGCTTTTAGAATCAAATGAGTATTATGGTTTTCTGGTGATTCATAATGATAGAATTATTGACTGCAATACCAGAATGCAAGATATATTTGAGGGATTATCGGAAAAAGATATCGTAGGACATAAATTTTATGAGCTGTCCCTTGAATCTCAGCAAAATGGCAGGAAATCATTTGAAGTGTATAAGGAAATGCTTGATGAAGCACGGCTCTATGGCAAATGCAAATTTGAATTCCAATTTATATCTGCAAGCGGAAAGCTTTTGTGGACGGAGGTAGTTTTTATATCAAGACATTTGGAAGAAAAAGAAGAGGTACATGTTATTGTAAAAGATGTTTCCGATAATGAGAGAATAAATGATTGCATTGGGGAAGCGGAAGGGCTATATAACAGTATTTTTAACAACAAGCATACGCCTATGCTTATTATTGATAGTGATACCGGCAGTATAAGAGATGCAAATCTGGCGGCCTGCAACTATTACGGATATGCAATGGAGGAGCTTCTTAGGCTGAATATCAGCGATATAAATACTTTAAGCCAACAAGAGATTTTTGAAAAGATAGATTTAGCAACAAAGCAAGACAGAGAATATTTTAAATTCAATCATAGATTATCAAATGGCGGGATAAGGGAGGTGGAGGTATACAGCGGTCCTATTATGGTGAAGGGTGAAGCTTTATTGCTTTCTATCATACATGATATCCAGGACAAAAAAGAAATGGAAGAAAAAATAAAGATACAGGAAAGCTATTTCAAAGGCTTATATGAGAATTCACCTGAAGCTATTGCAATACTTGATAATGAGTTTAACATCATTAGTATTAACAGCAGTTTTGAAAGGATATTCCAATACAATCTAGAGGAAGTAGAGCTGCAGAATATTACCAAAGTACTTTGTGAAGAAAAGCTCTATGATGAATCTACCTATTTCAAGGATAGTGTGACAAAAGGGGAATTTGTCAGGAAGGAAACTCAGCGAAAAAGAAAGGATGGAAGACTTGTTGATGTTTCTTTTTTAGGCTACCCTATTATGTCAAATGGTGAACAGATTGGTGTTTATGCGGTTTATTCAGATCTAAGCAATGTTAGGGAGATTGAAAGTAAAAAGAGACTATTTGCTGAGATATTTAAAAATAATACAGTAGGTGTTGTAGTTACAGATGTTGAAGGTAATATCCAGTGGATCAATGATTCATTTACCGAAATAACAGGATATACATCTGAGGAAGCTGTAAATCAAAATCCAAGCATTCTTAAGTCAGGAAAGCATAATACAGATTATTACTGCAATATGTGGAACGCCATTATTAGTGCCGGAAAATGGCAGGGAGAAATATATAATAAGCGTAAGAATGGAGAAATATATCAAGAATGGTTAAGTATCATAGCAATTCGGGATACCAGAGGGAATATTGAGCATTTTGTCGGTATGATCAGCGATATTACGGATGCGAAGAAGAAGGATAATACAATCGAGATCCTTACGAACAGGGATAGCCTAACGGACCTATATAATCGTGATTATTTTGTAAATAAGATGAACTATGAAATGCTTAGAAGAAACAAAGAGCTGGGACGTAAAGAAGAGCTTGCCATCATCTTTCTTGATATTGACGACTTCAAAGAAATCAATGATACCATGGGACATACCATTGGAGACAATGTTCTAAAAGAGTTTGCCTTCAGGCTCAAAGAAAGCATTAGAGAGCATGATATAGCAGCAAGATTTGGGGGAGATGAGTTTATTGTACTGCTGATGTCTGTTAAAGAGGATTATGAGTTGTTAAGTGTCGCCAATAGAATTATTGAAGAAACAAAGAAACCTTTTTTTATAGATCATATTGAGTTTCATATAACAGCCAGCTTAGGAATTTCAAGATATCCCAAGGATGGCCTTGACTCCACCACCCTGATAAGAAATGCAGATATTGCCATGTATAAGTCTAAAGAAGTAAAGAATAAGAAGATTACACTATTTGAGCCCTCTTTGGATGAAAAGGTGAAGGAGTACTTTACCATTAAAAACAACATGAGAAATGCAATCGCCAATAATGAATTCTATCTTGAATACCAGCCCATCATTGATATAAAGAGAAACAATATGGTTGGAGTTGAGGCTTTGCTAAGATGGCGTTGCAGTGGCACAGAGACCATATCCCCCTTAAAATTCATTCCCGTTGCAGAGAAAACAGGATTTATTCAACCCATAGGAGCATGGGTGTTAAGAAACGCATGTGAACAAAATAAGCGCTGGCAAGACAAGGGTTACTGCCCCATATACATGTCTGTGAATGTATCTATCATCCAACTGGAGCAGCCTAACTTTTGTGAAATAGTCAAAAGTGCATTAAAAGAAACGAATCTTAATCCTCAGTATTTGCAGCTTGAGATCACTGAAACTATATTTACAAAAAACTATGATAATATAGTACAGACAATTAAGAGAATTAATGCCATGGGCGTGCAAGTTGCTATAGATGATTTTGGGACAGGCTATTCTTCCTTGGGACAATTAAGCCGGTTAGAGATTACCAAACTGAAAATTGACAGAAGCTTTATTAGCGAGATCAATGACAGTGACAGCAAAAACAAGATTGTAAAAACGATTATATCTTTGGCAGAAAGTTTAAATCTTGAGTTGGTAGCCGAGGGGGTAGAAACGCGGGAGCAGCTTGATTTTCTAATTAAGAATGACTGCAATGTAGTGCAGGGTTATTTATTCAGTAAGCCAATAAATATAACTAGATTGGAAGAATTGCTAGATAAAGAAGATCGATATTTATAATTAAATAAATCACGGTTCAAAATGGTTTCTAAATGATCGGTACGTTTTTCAAAACTAAGCTTATGAAGAGGTGAAGCATATGAAAAGTGTAGATAGAATCAAGGAAGACATAGAGAGCTTAAGAGAAAAACTATTGAGGCTTATTCAATCAAAGGAAAATTTAGCAGATCCGGAGGTAATAAAAGCAAGT
Organism: Clostridia bacterium; assembly: GCA_029256325.1. GTDB lineage: Bacteria > Bacillota > Clostridia > Lutisporales > Lutisporaceae > GWB2-37-7. The sequence goes on along the minus strand of JAQSYD010000102.1, from coordinate 3,368 downwards.
ATATTGCTTGATAATGCTTTGAATGATTATAACAATTTTATAATTAGCAGTCTCAGGAGATAGTTCAGCCGTTTATTGAAATAAAAAATGTGTAAAAAACGGAGAATCGGATCAAAACCTTTGTTGTAGATAGGGATTGAAAAATCTTATAGGTCAACGATAGCAATTGGCTCATATAAGATATAGGATGATCCAGGATATAACCCCCCTGAAGCATATGATTATACAATCCTCTATTTGCAACGATTAACATATATGTTATCCAGTACAAGAAGGCATTTCACAGCTTCAACCCTGTAAAATGCCTTCTTGTCATTGATAGATATTATTAGCTATTTGCTAGATTTATAATCTGACCGCTTTCCAACTTTACGATAGGTAAATGGGGCATTTTGACAAAGTCATCAAATCCGATGATGACCCCTTTTTGTATATTTGGTAAAGAAATTGTTTCACCTAACTTAAAGTATGTAGTACGGTGCATAAATATATCCAGTATGCTCTGGTCATATCTAAAGTCACTGTTTTCATAGATTATTCTTAATGCATCCAGGGGATGAAGTCCCACTTGATAATTATAACCACCTACAAGCTCATCATAATTATGGGCAATAAAAAGAATACGGCCGAACAAGCTGATTTCTTCTCCTTTCTTTCCATTGGGATAGCCCTTGCCGTTGCAATACTCATGATGATCTAAGATGCCAAAAACAATATCTTTCTTTCGTAACTCAGGAAAGTCCTTGGTCATTTCAGAAAATGTCTCTAAGTGCCCTTTGAGCTGTTCATTAATATGTTCATAGCTTCTCAAGTAATTCAAAAAATCTGCTTTCTCTATTTCTATAAAGCCTACATTGGAAAATAGGGCAGCAACTGTCAAATCGAACAACTCATCCTGATTTAATTCCAAGGTTAAGCCAATCATAAGAGATATGCACATAGTATTGATGCTGTGGATTTGCAATACATCATCATATTCACTAATTCGATTAAAAAGCTCTTTGAAGGTTTGGTTGACACTCATGGATTTTAATAGTTCTTGCTTTGCTTGTCTTGCTCTGATTTTTAACTGCTCTGATTCTAATTTGCTATCTAATGCAACCCACATAGGGTATTTGGTTAATAGGTCAGAAAAGAAATTATGTTCTAATACATCATACTCTTCAATCTGTTTATCAGCCTTACAATCACGATCTATCTCGTGCATAAGCATGTCGGGATTTAACTCAGTTGTGATACGATTCGCTTCCTGCATGAACTCTTTTGTATGTGAACTTTTACTTGCAATGAAGTTTGTCAATGCTGTTTTTGAAGGTGCAACAAGCACCGACTTGAGCCCAGATGCATGCTTTCTAATCATGCTAATTAACGAACTGGATAATTCCTTATTGCTATTAACCAGCATTAATCCATCCGTTCTATAAATAGGATGAAGTACAATATCTCCGGGGATTAAATCTCTGATTAGTTTTTTGGTATAATGCAAGTTATTTGCTTCTGCATCGTTATAACTCATCTATATCCCTCTCTCAAGTTTTGATATCAATAGTTTACTACAATAATACAGTATTTGTACATATTTACATAATTACTTATACTATTCATGAATTCATTCAATCATGCTTATAAGATGCGGTTGTTATTGGTATAATGAAATCGCAGCTTAATAGCATTTATTCATAAGTGTAATATATAAATAAGTATAATATGATAAAACCAAAGGTGGTGGAACATGAATAGATTCACACAAGCCTTACTCATTATAATAGGTACAGTATTTGTTGCGCTGGGGATTCTGGGTATATTTTTGCCCTTGCTTCCCACGACGCCCTTTCTCTTGCTTGGGGCAAGCTGTTATGTCAAAGGTTCGGAGCAATTGTATAACTGGCTCATTCATAATAGATTTCTAGGCGAATATATTAAGAATTATCGCGAGAAAAAGGGAATTCCTATGAAGGCTAAATTATTGGCAATTTCGATGCTATGGACCACAATGAGTTATACACTGATTTTTATAGTATCAAATACATATATGAAAGCACTTCTGTTATTTATTGCTGTGGTAGTTACTTGGCATGTTGCTTCTCAGAAGAATTTAGAACAAGTCATAGAGGAGGAAGAGACACAAGAACAGGAAGGAATAGAGCGTGAAGAAAATTGAATATGGATGCTGTGGAATTTTTTTATAAGAAATGAAAAATATTTTATAAAGGCTGTTGACATTGACGTTGCGTAAGGGTGTATAGTAATCTTGTGAGGAGGTGAGCACATGGAATATACAGTACAAAAGCTAGGCAGCCTAGCTGGTATTAGCACAAGAACCCTTAGATACTACGATGAAATTGGAATTCTTAAGCCGGCAAGAATAAATTCCTCAGGATATCGAATCTATGGGCAGAAGGAAGTTGACAGATTGCAGCAGATACTGTTCTATAGAGAATTAGGTGTGAGCTTGGACAGCATTAAGGATATCGTAACAGCACCTTCCTTTGATGGAGCTCATGCACTTAGGGAACATCGTGAGAGACTCCTCCAAAAAAGAGAACAATTAGATATGTTGATAGCTAATGTGGATAAGACAATAGCTTTAACGGAAGGGAGAATTAAAATGAGTGATAAAGAAAAATTTGAAGGCTTTAAGCAAAAGATGATTGATGATAATGAGAAGAAGTATGGCGAGGAAATCAGAGAAAAATATGGCAAAGATACAGTTGAGAAATCAAATGCAAAAGTAAAGAACATGACACAGGAGCAATATGATGAGGTTACAGCTCTGGCAAATCAAGTGACAGAAACCTTGGCTCATGCTTTTGCAACTGGTGATCCTGCCGGTGAATTGGCTCAAAAGGCAGCTGATTTGCATAAAAAGTGGCTGACCTATTTCTGGGATCAGTACAGCAAGGAAGCTCATGCAGGGCTTGCACAAATGTATGTGGATGATCCAAGGTTTACAGCATACTATGATGAGAAGCAGCCAGGTACAGCAGAATTCTTAAGAGATGCAATTCTCATTTATACAGGTATAAAAAAATAATAAAGTGCATAAAAAAACGATGTATTTACATCGTTTTTTTTATTGTCATTCTGAGTGCAATGAAGAATCTTATAATTAATCTTTCTTTTAAGATTTTTTATTTGTTCAGAATGACAAGCTAGTAAGCAAATAGCATAATAAACAAAGTGTTTGGCTTTTATTATTTATATAGTAATATATCCTTTGCTTACTAAGGAACGAATTTGCTTCCATACGCTTCAACAGCATCAGAAGTCTTGCTTTGCGGGATGTAGCTTCGGAGTGCGACAAAGCAAGCTTCTTCGGAGGGATTCCTTTTGGGTCTCTGAAGCTTTACTGCAGCAAATTATTCCTT
>JAQSYD010000101.1 GCA_029256325.1 Clostridia bacterium | reverse complement strand
TATAAATAATAAAAACTTATACCCTAAAATACCAATCCATCCACCCAAACAATTTAGAATTATATCATCAATGTCTGATACTCCGATGCCTAAAAGCCCTTGAATGATTTCAACAAATAAACTCACTATGAATATAGATAAGAAATTGACTAATATTTTTTTATCTTTTTTAAATAATGGCAAATATATACCAAGGGGAACAAAAATAGCTATGTTTCCAACCACATTGCCGAAAGCGAATCTTCTTAAAGTATCAGAGCTGGAAGATATATATTCCATTATACTATGAAAGGGAATGAGATTGATTGACCTAAATAAAGTCCTTTGACTATTAAACAGCTCTAAAGGTGAAACTCTTGATAAGAGCAATATTTTAATTAGCAAAAGTATGTAACAAATGAAAATACCATATAAAAATACTGTTTTAATTCGTTCTCGTTTCCTCATAATTCCTCCATTTTTCATTTCATCGCTGTTGTTTTAGACATTTGCTTTTGCATAGTGGTGACCGTCAAAGTACATCTTATCTTGGCATAAAAGAATAATTTTCTTTGTGTCCTGCAGATCGGTAGTAAGAATGGAAACAACTGAGTAATTCTTTTTCTTTTCATGTCCGAGATCCCCCTTCAGGACTATTAAAGCCTGTTCGATTCGGCAATTTCATCTTATCGAAATCAGACAGGCGATGTTGGAATTTAAACTTATCAAAATCTTAATAAATACTTATGAAGAGCTTTTTATTTTCCTATACTGTTGTATACACTTACTGCATCGCTAATATTAAATTGCTCCGAACGGTTATTCCCTTTCGCACCAGCTGAAATCAGAATATACTCTTGTTTACCCACTTTGGCGAGACTCGCGAGACATAGACCAGCTTCATCGGTAAATCCAGTTTTTCCTCCTAAAATTTCACCATCAATAATCTTTTGATTGTTGAGTTTTTCAAACATGGTACTGTAAAAGGTTATTCCGCCAGGGTGCTTATTTGTAGGTGGCGTAGAGTGACGGGATGAAGTAAAAATCTCCCGGAAAGTATCATTTTGCAAAGCATAGCTTAGAAGAATCGCCAGATCTTTAACTGTTGTGTAGTGGTTTTCATTATGAAGTCCGGTCGCATTTTCAAAATGGGTATTGTCCATACCAAGATCTGACGCCTTTTGATTCATTATTTCAACAAAATTCTGCTCCGTTCCTGCAATCAGATCAGAAAGTCCAATACAACACTCCGCACCACTGGGCAGCATTACGCCGTATAACAGATCGATTGCCCTGACCTGCTCACCCGGTTGGAAACCTGCCATTGAAGCATCTGCTTCGTACAGCCCCTGAAACGCAGAATTGTTAAGTTTGATTTTTCCCTTCAAATCAGATAAATTTTCTATTGCAACAATGGCTGTCATCATTTTAGTTAAAGAAGCAGGATAGATTCTTTCTTCACTATTTTTATGCAGCAGGATGGTATGATCTTTTAAACGGATTAGAATCACATTAGGACTGTTTAGCTTGTCGAAAGATATAGAGACAGAGGGATTGGGTTCTATCTCTGAGGTCAGAACCGGTGTTGTTCTATCATCAGAAGAATCGGGTGTTATCTTTAAAGAAGAATATGGCGAGGTTTTATCGTCATATTTTTTCTCAAATATTTGGTGGTTTCCTGGAGCATTGATGAATTTGTAAACAAAAACAGCAATGACAACCATCAACAAAAATGTTACAAATATGCGTATTCCTGACTTTTTCTTTTTTACTTTTCGTACCATAAAAAACAACTCCTTCTTCTGCACTGATATTATTTAAACACAGAAGAAGGAACGATGTTGGAATTCCATCTTATGAACTTCTTAAGATTTTCTTAACACGGAAGCTTTACCGTAAATGTAGTATTTTCTTTGTTGCTTTCCACAGAAATTGTTCCATCGTGAGCCATGACAATTTCTTGTGCGATTGCCAAACCTAACCCTGCTCCACCGGTGTTTGTGGAACGTGCAGAATCTAATCGGTAAAATTTTTCAAAAATAGTATCAAGCTTTGCCTGCGGGATTGGATTTCCCTGATTCGTAAAAATTATAACAATATCTTTGTCCTGCTGTTTAGCAGAAATGTCAATGACGCTGTTTTCATAGCTATAGGCTATGGCATTTTTTAGAATGTTATTGAACACACGAGCCAGTTTGTCTGCATCTCCCCATAGAGTGAGGTCGCCATGTACATTGATGGACATCTGCTTTCCATGTGGAGTCAGCATTGGATAGAATTCATCTGCCATCTGCTGGAGCATGAACAGTAAATTGATTTTTTCTTTATTCAAAACAATCGTTTGAAGATTAAATCTTGTGATCTCAAAAAACTCATTTATAAGCTGCTCTAATCGATAAGCTTTTTCCAAGGTAACACCAACATATTTTGCCTTCTGTTCAGGAGGCATATCAGGAGCTTCATCCAGAAGACTTAAGTATCCTATAACAGAGGTCAAAGGCGTCTTTATATCATGAGCCAAGTAAACTACCAAATCATTTTTGCGCTGCTCGGCATCAAGGGCAGCTTTCTTTTGTTTTGCTAAGTTGTTTTTTATCTGATTCAGCTTATTTTCCATAAAATCCAATTCAGGTGATAATGTAATTTCATCTTCGGATTCCTCAACAAGTTTATCCATTCCGACACTGACTTCATCGAAATATTTAGTAAACCAAGAAATTGTAAATCTAAGTAATATAATCAAGAATATTAGAATCACAATAAATGTAATAACGCTGTAATTATTAAGAAATGTATACCGATAAATTATGACAGCATCGCTTTCACGCAAATAAAATGTATTCATTAAAAAACGGACAATGCTATCACTAACACTAAGGTTTCTTTGAATTACAAAGCGCAGGAGGATAACAGTTGCAGCCGCGGCAAAAATAATAAGGAGCATTTGAAAAAATACTTTCCTTTTTAATTTTGTATAATCATTCTTTCTTTTATCTCTCTTACTTTTCAATTTTATAGCCCACCCCCCATATCGTTTTGATATATTTAGGATGCTCTGCGCTGTCGTGCATTTTTTCTCTAAGATGTCGGATATGAACCATTACTGTATTATTGCTATTGGTGAAATACTTGTCTCCCCAAACTTCTTGGAATAACTCTTCAGAGCTAACCACTCTTCCACGATTGGAACAAAGGACCCAAAGAATTGAAAATTCTGTAGGTGTGAGAGATAGCTTCTTTTCATTCAGCGTACATTCATGGGTATCCATGTCCAATACCAAGCCGGAAAAGGCAATCAAGCGTTCTTCCTGTTTTGGTTCCGGAGAATTATATTTGGTAAATCTCCGGAGCTGTGCCTTTACACGGGCAACAAGTTCCAAAGGGCGAAACGGTTTCGTAATATAGTCGTCTGCACCTAATGTCAGCCCCGTAATCTTATCGATTTCTTCTTCTTTGGCTGTCAGCATGATAACCGGAAATTTATGTTTTTCCCTAATTTTCTGGCAGAGAGTAAAGCCATCAATATCCGGCAGCATGACATCAAGTATCGCAAGCTCTAACTGTTCCGACTCAACACACCGGGACGCGTCTTGACCGTTATAAAATTTGTATATTGTAAAACCTTCATTTCTTAAATAAACTTCAATTAGGTCCGCTATGGACTGCTCATCGTCTACAACCAAAATATTGATACTCATAAGTTCTATCCCTTCTTCCTGCTTAAACACTTATCATTATAGTACTGCAAAACAAAAATTAATATCATATTAATTTTCTTAATAAAACCTTAAGGTTTTATTAAGATGGGCTTGAATCTATTTCCCATACTAATATAAAGGACTGCCATATGAAATGCAATTCTTACATAGACAGTCCAAGCACATTTTTATAATTTGTAACTTGAAAAGTAGGACTATGGTGCCATAAAAATCCTCTGATGAAAATTCGCCACCAGCATGAATAACTATCTTGCCTGGCACTTATTATCTAGCTAACGTGCGGTTTTAATCAAACTCAATATCGTCTAACCATCGTCTGATTCCACATGTTTCTTCTATCGGTTTATACAGGTATTCAAATTTATGCTTATCTCATAATCTGCCTTAGATGAACAATGATTTCCCATAGCATCATAAACTTCAGATCGCACTCGAAAATGCGTCCATTCCTTAGGGTCTTCCGCAATACACTCATTGCAGTCCCTCAATGCTTCATCAAACCGTCCCATTCGAACATATATCTTTGCTCTTTGATGCATATAAATAAACCTCATGGCTTTCTTAAACGCCATATTAATTGCCTGAGTTATGTCACTTAGCGCTTCCTCAAGATATCCGATTTGTTCGTAGAATTCTGCTCGTTTTAAGTAAGCATTTACACTTACCGGGAACATTTCAACACCTTGATTCAACACAGCAATGGCATTATCTCTTTGCCCCAGCTTTTCATACAAGCTTGCTAAATGAGGCTCATACATATACCTGCTGGGGGATAATCTAATACATTGTATCATGTCTTCTAGAGCTTTCTCCAAATCCCCCAATTGAATATACTGTTTGTGCCGTAAAAAGCAATGGAACCAACCTTCCTGGGGATTTAGCCGGAATGCAGTACTAAAATCCTGTATTGCCAAATCGAATTGCTTCAATGCTTCATAAGCTTTTCCCCGCTCAACATATAGATTCTCATTTAGGGGATTGCATTCAATTTCCTCCGTATAATATTGCAGAGCCTTCTCAGGTGTATTTATTCGTTTATAATCTATATCCCATTTCGTTTTCTTGCATAAACCAAAATTCCCCATATTGCTCTCCTTTTAACTAAGAAATACAACTATATCATCAACTTTACTATTAGTGAACTCTTGTTATTATTCAACCTCAATAAATATATCTCATCTGCATGCAAATTGCATTCTCTATAAATTTAATTATAGCCTACCTTAATGCCGCATAAAATAGTATTTCATTTCTATCTCGTGGTATTTATTATATCAGTATAAATCAAAATCATTGTTTGAATAAAAATAATCCTCTGTCGATTATAACTCAACAGAGGATTTCACAATTTCTCCCTATTCCCTAATCACCAAGACTACAGCCTCACAATGGATGGTGTGTTCTAGTTAGCATATGCTGCAATTTAGGTTATGTATTTACAGATCATTCGTCAAAATTTCTTAAAAGGACGAAGGTAAGCGTCAGTGATATATTGGCAGCGTGTGATCTTCATTTTCCATAAAGCTCTTAAGTGAAACATGAAGCTCGTTATTTGTATTCACTGAAGCAAAAAACACCTCTTCAGGACTCTTTATACCCATATTGATAAGCTGATTATTAAGCCATTCTTCCGTAAGACCTAATTTCAAAACTATGTCTTTATATACAACACCTTCAATGATTACCGGATAAGATAGTGATGGAGCGCTCTTTTTTAGATTCAAATCTCCTATCGTAACTTCTGTCCTATTTGGTTTTTTTAATACCGAAATATTGCCATTAGGCTCTACGATTCCTATTTCAACATCATTCACGTCAAAAACATCTTTCTCCCTAAGCATCTGGAGAACATTATCGATTGCGTATCTTATTTTACTGAGATTTTTTACTATAAACTTGCCATTCTGTATAACAATGGTAGGTTCAAAAGTAATAACATGTCCAAACTTTTTATATCTAACTTTTAACTTTGAAACAATAACATGAAAAGCACCAATTAATACAATCGCAACTGCAGTATGTATATGCTTAATTTTCGGGTCTGCAATATCGGCGCCCACTACCGCCCCTAATATAACGATAACAAGAAAATCAAAAACAGGAAGCTCCGCAATTGAGCGCTTGCCCATAATCAATGTAACAACAAGCATTAGAGGCAAAATAGTAATTATTCTACCCAACAGCAAGAAATTATTCTTTAATAATTCCAATAAAAGCCTCCTCCTCTAATGATATATAGGAAGTACGCCTTCCATACCCTCCATAAAGTTCTTTAACGATACATGCACCTCATTCTTATCATTAATTGAAGCAAAAAATATCTCCTCAGTACCCTTAATGTTCATGCCTCTTAGCTGCTCTTGGAGCCAAGCTTCACTTAACTTCAGCTTTTCCAGTACATCCATATATATCTTACCTTCTATAATTACAGGGTATGATATGATTGCAGATTTCTTGGTCAGGCTCATATCTTCAATTGTAACAGGGGCTTTATCATCTTTCTTTAATACTGAGATCCGGCCATTTGCTTCAACAATTCCTAAATGCACTTCACTTATGTCGAAGATATCCTTTTCTCTCAACATTTGCAGTATATTATCTATAGAATATCTTAGCCTTTTAAGATTTTTAAATATTAGCCTTCCATCCTGAATCACAATAGTAGGTTCAAAAGTGATAAGATGTCCCAATTTCCGATGCCTAACAACTGCTCTTGAGACGATCCTCTGAAAAATTCCTATTAGTACGATTGCTACCGCAGTATGAATATGTGGTATCTCTGGGTCAGCAATATCTGCCCCTACCACCGCCCCCAAGGTGATTATAACTAAAAAGTCAAATACAGGCAGTTCTCCAACAGAGCGTTTTCCCATATATAGCGCAACAAGCAGCATTAAGGGTATAATGGTAAAAATTCTCCCGGTCACCAATAATAGTTCTTTAATTAAATGCATAGGATACCTCCTTGAAAGCGAGCTATACGATTTATATAATTCCCAGACTTCCAAAAAATATTATTATTAGAAATTTATCGCTCATTAGGAACAGGTTCCTTGTCCCTGAATCTATGTGGGTAAACAGTAGGCTATCGTATATAGTTCAATATAAAAATTATGAACTTCTAAACTCTATTTCTTAATTACAACAGAGTTTAAAAGTTCTCTCCACTCTCTAACCATCAAGGCTACGGCCTCACAATGGATGGTGTGTTCTTATTAGCATATAAAGCATATTGTTTTGTTTCATGTTATATTTTATTTTCTGAATAAAACCTTGTAGCTTTGTACCAATACCAAAGGGATCAATGATATTATTAATACTATACCATATTGATTCATTGATAAAGGAGAAACCTCAAAAATATGCATGATGGGTTTATATGTTAGGATAAACATCAGTAATCCTATTCCAATTGCGATTGATAACAATAAGAACTTGTTTGTAATTAAACCTACCTTAAAAATTGATTCTCTTGATCGCGTGTTAAAGCTATGGAATAGTCTGCATAAGCACAAAGCTGCAAAAGCCATGGTACTGGCTATTAAAGAGTTTCCAGTGTCTAATCCTATATAAAACACTGCTATTGTACATACGGCAATTAGAAGACCTTCCAGAAAAACTTCCAACCCAAATCCCCTATCCAATATAGGTGCATTTATGGTCCTAGGCTTTTCCTTCATCATACTCTCATTATGTGGTTCTAGTCCAATTGCAATGGCTGGCAAGCTATCTGTCACCAGGTTGATGAACAACAAGTGCACTGGAGCAAACGGTACAGCTAAACCGCTGATAGATGCATATAATATCGATAAAATTCCTGCTGTATTTCCTGACAACAAGAATCGTATTGCATTTTTAATATTTGTATAGATGCTTCTGCCGTTAGAAATCGCCTTTACAATAGTAGAGAAATTATCATCTGCCAATACCATTGCAGCTGCATCTTTGGCAACTTCTGTTCCTGTGATGCCCATAGCAATTCCTATATCCGCCTGTTTCAATGCCGGTGCATCGTTGACTCCATCTCCAGTCATGGCTACTACATTTCCCTTATTCTGCCATGCCTTAACAATCCTTATCTTATGTTCTGGCGATACTCTAGCATAAACGGAAATTTTTTCAATTCTAGCACTCAATTCTTTATCACTTAACTCATCCAATTCATACCCATCAATCGCCTCTGATTCATCTCGCAATATACCTATCTGTTTTGCAATAGCAGATGCTGTTATTCGATGATCACCTGTAATCATGACTGGCTTTATTCCAGCCTTTATACATTCCTCCACAGCCCCTTTTGACTCTTTTCTTGGTGGATCCATCATGGCAATTAGTCCTATAAAAATCAGATCCTTTTCATCTTTATGACTTATTTCTTTGTTTCTGTCCAATTCTTTATAAGCAAATGCCAGTACCCTAAGACCATTTTTAGAAAGGTCCTTATTTACAGTTTCAATAGCCTTTGCATCCGCTTCGGTAATTGTCTGCAGCCCATCAGATCTTTCAATTGCTTTGGTCCTTTTTATAAGCACATCCAAAGCTCCTTTTGTAATCATAATTGTCTTGCCTGCTATTTCATGAACCGTGCTCATCAACTTCCTATCAGAATCAAAGGGAAGTTCTCCTATTCGCGGATACTTTTGTCTGATATCAAGTTCATCAAGTCCATAAATACTTCCGAAATTGACCAAGGCAATTTCAGTCGGATCCCCCATCTCTCTTTTTTCAATGGTAACGGCATCACTGCATAGCAAACCCATTAATATAATTTTCTTCTCTAAAGCTGTATTATGATTTAACTGATCGTGCTCCAATACATTGTTGTCAACATAAACTTTTCGTACAGTCATTTTATTCTGCGTTAAGGTACCAGTCTTGTCAGAACATATTACAGAAATGCTTCCCAAACTTTCTACAGAATGCAGCTTCCTTACAATGGCATTCTGCTTTGCCATCTTTTGAGTCCCTAGAGCCAACACAATGGTAACAATGGAGCTTAAAGCCTCAGGTATTGCTGCAACTGCAAGAGAAACAGCAAACATGACCGATTCAATAATTGGATTCCCTCTTAATATATCTAAAACAAAAATGAACCCAGATATGGCAAGTATTATAAGAGCAAGCTTCTTACCGAAAACGTCTAAATTTACTTGCAATGGGGTCTTTTTTTCCTGTGCACTTTCTAGGAGACTTGCAATTTTGCCTATCTCAGTATGCATCCCTATGGCTGTGACCAATATAACAGCTCTTCCATATGTGGCAAAGCTTCCGGTGAATACCATGTTTTTTCTATCTCCAACTGCAACATGATTTTCGTCTATCACATTAGATATCTTTAGTACACTTTCGGCTTCACCTGTCAGTGAACTTTCATTTGCCTGCAGGCTATAGGTTTCTAATATTCTGCCATCAGCACTAATGTAATCCCCCGCTTCGACATATAAAATATCACCCACTATGATTTCTCGTGATGGAATTTCTATCTTTTGTCCATCCCTAAGCACCTTCGCTGTAGGTGAGGACAAGGCCTTAAGACTGCTCAGGGCCTGTTCGGCTTTCAGATGCTGTACTGTCCCCAGTACAGCATTCACTATTACAACAAATAGAATCACCAGCGTACTTTCTAACTTGCCAAGTAACGCTGACACAATGGCAGCGGCCAGTAATATCAGTACCAGAAAATCCTTAAATTGTTCAAGAAAAATTTGGATGGCACCCTTTTTATTTACTTCTTCTAACTCATTATATCCTAAGCTGCTTCTGCGTCTATTTACCTCCACTGTGTTTAGACCTTGTTCAGTAACATTCAGCACTTCCATTGCTTCAGCAGTTGATTTCCTATGAAATTCTACCATGTTTTACCTCCCCTAATTTTATCTTTCATTTTATATCGAATGTATAGAATACTTATTATTTTTAATTAGTATATCCCTCCTTTAACAATTTACCATAAGATTGTTTGAAGCAAAAAAATAAAGACCCCTAACGTACCATAACAAAATAAGGTACGTTAAAGGTCTTGCTTCCTTGAAGGAGCATAAAGCGGCCTCACAATGGATGGTGTGTTCTAGTTAGCACATAGCTATGTTTACCCAATAACTGGACAATCTTGATGCCTGGCACTTACTCTAAAGGTATGTAAATGTGGTCACTTAATAAATGTTACAAGATTCATCTTCCTCTCAATCATATCACTTATTGAGATGTCCTTATACCCAAGGATAAGCGAACAATAAGGACTATACCCATCAGGCATCTTGAGTTCTTTTCTTAAATCAGCAGCCTGTGGTGAATCAAATGCAAAGATGGGAAAATAAACCCAACAGGAACCGAGTCCAATTGATTCTGCTGCAAGTAACATATTTTGTGTAGCAGCTGCACAATCAAATTCAAGTGGTACAAACTCTTTTTTACCAGATACAATAATTAGTGTTGGTGCTCCGTATAAACCATTATAGTTTTCATCATTTCCAAGGACTTTTAAGTCTTCAACCACATGGGACTTTAAATTTTCTTTCGCAAGATAATTGATTTTTTCTAAAATTTCTTTCCTTTGAATTACTGTAAAATGCCATGCCTGACCACCAGCATTAGGTGCATATAATCCGGCTTCTAAAACTGCCTGTAATTCTCCATCCTTGATTTGCTCTTTTTTATAACTGCGAATACTCCTGCGTTCCTTAATGACTTTTAATGTTTCATTGGTTAGCATTAGATCATCCCTCTCTTTCTGCCTATTTTCTTCTCACAGTATAACAAACCTCTGTAACCCAGCTACCGGGTTCAGGAGTTTCATATGGTGTTACATGAAAAATACTAATCATTGGGCCATCTATCAAATAATCCGAAGTTTCAAGCCAATCTGCAATTGCTCTGGCTACTTGAGGGCGCTGATCATAGCTTCCTCTGAAAGTAACTGAAACAACCTTTTGCTCAGGAGCAGCGAAGAACTTTGCATTATCACAATCTTTTCCGTAACCGTTAACAGTTGTCTGTATTTCAACATCAATATCTGTATCCTTGTACTCATGGTCATGATAAATTGCTAGGGAATGACAATCCTTTGATAGGGAAATTCTTTGTTTATTTATCTCTTTATCTAGTTCTATCCATAACATACCTTCCTCCTCACGAGAGTGTATTGTTTTTCTCAAGGAGATTACTTTTCTTTCGGGTATGGTTTTTAATATAACTGAATATTTCATGCATTGGGCGTCTTTTGCTAAAAAGTTATTTGTACTTTCCAATAGCACCATTTGCTTTTGAATTTTTTGGCTTTCTTCATTCAGCTCAGCCATACGAACTGATAAGTATTTCTTAATGAAGTTTACGTCATCTTTACTTTCCAATATCTCTCTTATTCCAGCAAGTGAAATCCCAAGCTCCTTATACCTTGATATTTGGTTTATTACATCTAGCTGATAAGCATTATAGTACCTGTATCCGGTATCTGAATCTATCTTTACAGGTTTGAGCAGATTGATTTCATCATAATGTCTGAGCATACGAACAGAAGTATTTGAAAGCCTTGAAAAATCGCCGATTTTCAGCATACCTATCATTCCTTTCTATCATCTATACATAAATTATAAAGTCTTACACTATGGTAGGGTCAAGAAGAGAATTACATTTTTATGGACTGCTTTAAAGATCTCTATGATTATCATTATACTTTAGCGCAAAGCTATGTGAATACGCAAAATCCTTCATTCTACGCTTTAGTATGCCCCCTAAACAAAAACTCCCCCAAACCAATCAGTTTGAGGGAACATAACAAGTTCTCTATACCCGGTCTATCCGAGCTACGGCCACGCAATGGATAATGTATGTCGAAAGAACACAAACTTATGAGGTTATTCAAATATGATAACTGGATAACTTCGGTGCCTGGCACCATTGGCACCATAACTTCGAGAAATTTCTCAGCCTTTTCCTCTTATAATTTAGTTCACAAAATACAGCTCTATAATAATCTCAACACAACCGTGGACTAACTTCTTCTCTACTCCCTAACCACCAAGGCGACGGCCTCACTATGGCTCGAATCATTTTTTGAAGGTTGCATATAAAAATCGCCCATACCCTATTTCCGCTGCATTTTTCATTAATTCTCCATTTAACCAAAGTGCAGTATCGATAAAGTTTCTATCTTCCAATGGCCATTTGGCATATTGCTTTGAATAATACTCTTCTTCCGTCAACTCATTTAATTTTGATACCCATTTATCGTGCAGCAATTTTATTGTTTCTTTTGCCTTTTCAACACTTCCTGGCCAGGGAATGTCATCTTTTTTTATTGCACCATCTCCAAAATTGCAATCTAGGGCAGTAGTCCACCAATATATAATATGCCACATAGTCCAAGAAATACTGGGCGGCCCAATCTCATAACCTTCGTTTTCAGGCCAATCTATACCCCACCCTTCCTCTTGCTGTCGCACTTGGAGACCCGTGGGGCTAAATGCCCAAAGTGCTTCTGCCTCCTCAAGATTGTCCATATGATAAAGATAAAGCTGCCAGCACATGTCTATCTGAAATAGTATATTCTCTTTTATTTGATGATCGCTCATTGATTTTACACTCCTTACTCATTCACAGTTTTGCTCTGCTGATATCTGAATATGACATTAAACCATGTTTGATACAATAAACATATAGCTTCCCAAGGGTAGTTATAGGGAATCGAAAGGTTGGGCTTTGCTCCGCATATAAACGATTCAGATATATTTTGTCACTTTTAACATACGCCGCAAAAGAAAGATAATGTTCTTTCGTCATTGGGTGGTCAATGGTGACAAAGTAATCAGTATCTATTTCCTCTACTGTGATTTTAGGTACAACAGGTGTGTCCATAGGCAGGATACATTCCAATTTCCTTCCACAGCAGAAGATTGAGGCACTCCCTGTGCTAACCAAAATATTTCCGCAGGAAGAACAGACATAAAAACGTACTTTGTCAATGTTGCCGCTGTCTGGCTTATTCGACGTAATTTCGCCCTCCATCATCTGTTTCATATCAACGCCCAAAATTGCAGATAGTTCCGGCCACAGCGATATGTCAGGACATCCTAAACCACATTCCCACTTGGAAACCGTTTTATTTTGAATATTAAGCGCATCAGCAATATTTTTCTGTGTAAGGTTTTTTTCCTTTCGCAGCGTGGCAATCAATTTTCCAATTTTCATACAATCCATGCTTCTACCTCCATTGCAGATTAGTATAACATACTTAAAGGAACCTTGTGATGATTTGTACCAATCTTGCCGGAAGCTGCTTTAAGTCTGTTATATCCAATGTATTTTCAGCTCCGTAAAGTTCACGAATTGCCTCTTTATCCTGTCCAATCGCTGCAGCAAGGAACTGGATGCCTTTACGCCTAAATTCCTGTAAAGTATCTTTCATATCAGAAGCTGCTTTTTCACCACTGTAGTCGGGCATAGCCTTAGGCTGCCCGTCACTAATGCTGATTATTAATTTGGTTTTTTGCGGTGCATGAAGCAATCTTTCGGAAATAATACGTAATGCCATACCATCCCGGTTATTGCTGCGAGCCTGAATGTTCATAAGGGCATATTTTTCATCTGCGTCTTTACTTTCAATGTCTATATATGCATAAATAG
Source organism: Clostridia bacterium (assembly GCA_029256325.1). GTDB lineage: Bacteria > Bacillota > Clostridia > Lutisporales > Lutisporaceae > GWB2-37-7. The sequence goes on along the minus strand of JAQSYD010000101.1, from coordinate 5,893 downwards.
ACATTTGCTCCTGCTTGGAGCGGTCTGCTGTATCTCCGTAAACCATTATGGGAATGTCACACCCAGTGCAGAATTCATATAAAGCGATGGCTGCTTGTTTTGCTGCGTCCAAACGACCAAAGGCTGACATAGACGCTGATTCATCAATCCTGAGAGCAACTGCAAGAGAGGGTTCTTCATTAGGTGGTCTCTTACGGGCAAATACGCGAAAATCCAAAGAAGCGGTTTGATCCTGACAGAACTTTGTGCCGTAAAGCTGAGATTTAGCGAATTCAGCGGAAACTTCATGCTCTAAAAGCGGGTTTGCTTTACGGATTAGTTCCCGAATAACCGGTAGCAAGGAATCGGTAATGTTGTGATATTCTTCCCTGTCTTGAGGGGTAGCTTCCGGTCGGTGGACAATAAGCTTGATTGCTTCATGGCAGCTGCCTTGAACATTTTGCCGCGCTTCCTTATTCAACTGTTTGCGAAATTCTTTCTTTTGTAATTCGCTTGCAACGGACTTATCAAGCTCATGGTAAAATGGAGTGCCATTTTCTCCATTATCTTTGCTTGAAACATCAGTATTTTTATCACTGCTCGTATTCGAATGTCCCTCGCTGTCAGCTGATTTTCTCAGACGGATTGCATTTTTATCAGTTTTATCTGTTTCTGCAGGGCATTCCCCGTTCGCGGAAATATTAAGTTCCATTACTTCCGGATTCTCTCCATCCGAATAAGAATTACAGACAGTATCAAGTTCTGCCAGCTTATCTGTCAAGCCATGACTTATTAGTGCCTGTTCTAAAATGGCAAGTTCCTGTGGGTCAGTGGTAATTTTGTACATTACCTTATGATATAGAGTAGTTTGTACTGATGCCCCACTTGCAACTGCATCAACCCAAAAAATATAGGATCTCATCCCGGCCACACCTTTTATTGCATTCGCCCGTGCTGTTTCATCCAGTAAGATAATAGTCTCGGCTAAAAGAGAAAGTACGTTTTCAGAATGATAGCCGGTTTTAGCTTGGGCTCGCTCCATCATAACTACTTTGGGTGGTAAATCCAGTTTTTCGGTATGCTGCACTCTATCACGCAAAGCTTCATTTAAAGGACGAAAGCCATTGTAACCACGGTTTGTTGTAATAACAGCTATAAAATCCGGGTGGCGATGTACGATACGAGTAGGTAAGTTTAAACTTCCATCTGGCTCTAATGCAGAATTCAGAGCCATTAAAACAGCGGCGTCCCGAATCACCGTCGGCTCCTGAATTTCCAAGAGCCATCCGTTTTCATACGCACGGACAATTTCTGATGGATAATAACGATATTTTACCGTGCCTGAGTTATCGTCTTTTTCTGGTAATATCGGCAGAATAGAACCCAGCACATCGGATTTATCCATATCAGCAAAGCAGGTTACTTTTGTATAAGGCAGGTTAAAATCGGCAGAGAGGGCTTTGGCAAGCTGGGTTTTTCCCGAACCTGCATCACCTTCCAACAAAATCGTGCTGATTTTCATTTCCCTGCGATTCCAATTTCTTACTACTTCCTGATATATACGTTTTTCTGCTTCACTTTCAATATGTGAGGGTGGCTTTTGCCATATTAGGGATTGCTCCTCTTCAGTCAGTTGTCTGTCAGGTGACAGAACACAGATCTGTTTCATATTTAATAACACTCCAATTCTTCTAAAATGCGGCTAAGTACCCGTTGGCGTTCACCAATCAATTCCCCTAAATCATTCAGACTCTGGGCAAATGTTTTGATGTCCTCATTTATATCTTGATTGTCAATACAAACCTCTACAGGTAATACCCCGCCTTGTACTCCAATACGTTCCACGGTGGGTTTTTTCGGGTCATATAAAAGAGGAAGGCGGTAAGCCTCTTTAAAGTAAAGTAATGTCCTTGACAAAAATATGATTAGATCAAATACTTGATGTATAGACAGTTCCTGAGCTAAAACTAATTCGCCATTTATATCATTTTTCCAGATTTGTGCGGCAATCTGCATATTTTTATTTTCTTCCAACTTAGGCGTACCTAATGTTAAACGTTTGATGTCAGACTTATAGGCGTTTCTGCCATCTACACGGTCATAACCATTTAACATCATAACAACTTTTTCATTCATCGCCATATCCTCCTTGCATTTGGATTAACAGCGAAACACTGCCCTCTTAAACTTTCTAATTTATCTGTTTGATCTTCCATTGGATCATCATACTTTAACACCTTTATAACTGATAGCTCAAAGCCTTCCAGACCATATTTGTTCCATAGTTCCTGTAATTGTTTGTTGTTGTGCCAGTTGGTTTCCAGTCTTACATTAATGCTGTTAAAGTCCGCTTTTGTATCCTTAGAAATGCCTAAAAATACTTCATCTGTTTCTTTACACCTGTATGATATTACCCCCATTTCAGGACGTCTGTTTTTATAGGCTTCTAAAAGTTCTTTTTTTCTTTTTATATCCATCGTCTTCACCTCGACTTTATTATATTCTAAAATATTTCAAAGCATAATCCATGCTCCGTAGACCAAAGGAATGTATTATTATTCAAAATAGATTATGCTATATTTTTCATTGAGATGTTACATCTACTCTGACTCCACACTCCTGCCTAATTTTAAGATCCTTTTTTATAAAAACATGCCCTCGATATGCTCCTATGGACGCATATCGAGGGCTTAAGTTAAGTGGAAAGATTTACTTTTGTTTTCACTAATTTTGGAAACCTAGTAACTTCGAGACCTCTCAATTTTACTTTCTTGACATCAATACCACGCACTCTATGTGGATGGAGTGTTCTAGTTAGCATATAATAAGTGCTTGAGTGGGGTGATTGATGCCATAATTAGTTCAATTAATGCTATACATTATATCAGATGCTCAAACCCATCCCCTGACGTTAACATTTCGAGGTTATTAAATATCTTCTCTTCGTCCCAGTTCCACCATTGAAGCTTTAGCAATAATTCTATCTTTTCATCGTTAAAACGTTTCTTAATAAGTTTTGCAGGATTCCCGCCATATATTGCATATGGTTCAACATTCCTTACTACGGTTGAGTTAGCAGCAATAATCGCACCATGACCAATTTTGACGCCAGGCATTATAGTTACATTTTGCCCTATCCATACATCATTGCCAATCACTGTATCGCCCTTAAAGGGTAACTGTTTGACCTTAGGCGTCACCTTTTCCCAGCCCTCACCAAAAATATTGAAGGGATAGGTTGTGATTCCATCCATTCTGTGATTAGCACCATTCATTATAAATTTAACTCCCTCTGCGATTGCACAGAATTTTCCTATGATTAGCTTATCTCCTATAAACTCGTAATGATGTTCAATGTTATCATAAAACTTCTCAGGAGATTTTTTATTATCACTGTAGTAAGTGTAATCTCCTATTTCAACATTAGGTCTTTTGGGCAAATTGCTTATATAACAAACCGTCCTTATATTCTCATTTGGATATAATTTTTTCTTATCTGGTCCAGACATAAAGTGCCCACTCCTTTAGATTTATATATATTTCTTTATAGGCATATTTTATATTTGAAGTTCACATGATTTTTAGAAAACTGAATGCCCTATATTATCTCTCTCAGATTTCCTATATATTCTCATACTATACATTGTTTATTTTATAGAAATTATGACTTTAAAACAATTATAAAGAACTTATTTACATAAAAAATCCTCAATTGATTAATTCAATACAGGATTTTAAGCTTCCTATCTACTCCCTAACCACCAAGGCTACTGCCTCACAGTGGATGGAGTGTTTAGTTAACTTATAGGTATAACTTAAGAACTCAAGTGACCAGCCCTAAGCTGCACTTTCAAAATCTATATGTATGTAAAATCCCCTATGAGTGTTATTGCACATCATAGGGGATAACTTTTTATAAATAGTTAGAATTATTTTCCTGTATGCTTTGCTGCATTTGTTCCAGCAACTCTTCCAAATGTTAAACCCATTTGTATTGAGGTACCGCTTGCAGGATAAATCGTGTTAAAGAAATCACCATTTGCAACTTCACCTGCTGCATAAAGTCCTGAAATAACATTCCCACTCTTATCTATAACTTGTGTATCGAGGTTCGTCTTTACTCCAGTCATTGTTCCTAATATAGCGGGAACTACCTTTAATGCATAGTACTTCGGTTTTTCGATTGCTGCATGACCAGTTAAGTCTTTGCCAAACTTTGTATCCTTACCTGTCTTTACCATTTCGTTGTATTCCTTAACAGTGGCATTTAAGCCTTCTGCGTTTATACCTGCTTTTTGAGCAAGCTCCTCAAGTGAGTCCGCTACAAATGCTGAACCTTTTTCTACTGCTTTATCTAATGTTGGGTTATATGTGTTGCCATCAAATATTAAATATGATACTTTATCTTCTTGTTTTACTAATTCTTCATAGAATAATGGGTAATCTATTGCCTCATTTACAAATCTCTGACCTTGTTTGTTTACTGAAAGATATGGCATCCACATCAGCATGCATACATCTGTTGTATATGCAGGTTCACCTTCAACAGTTCTGAAACCTATAACTCCGCCATGTGTAACTACATCAGCATTTAGCTTTTCAGCCATAATTAATCCATCACCAGAGTTACCTGTACCGGCAAAGCTAGACTGCCCCTCTGCTACAGTTGCATACTTCTTAACTAACTCAGGATTTCTGTCAAATCCGCCAGTAGCAAGGACAACTGCTTTACTCATAAAGCTGATATCATTTTTTTCCTTATCTACTGCCTTTACTCCAACTACTTCACCCTTATCATTTGTAATCAAATCCTTAGCTTCTGTTTGCATAAAGAATTCAACATTTTTTGATTCTGCATATGTCTTAAGAGGTTTGATAATACCCGCACCGTGCTCAGTTGATGTAACAGCCCTTGGTACTGGGCTTGTTCCTGTTGGAGCTGGATTGCCAAACTGTACACCTAGCTTTACTAACCAGTCAATTGTTTGACCTGATCTTTCAGCGACAAAAGTTAGCTGTTCTATATCGTTTTGACCTTCAGCTCTTTCGCTCCAATACTTTACAAGCTCTTCAACAGAATCTTCAACTCCAGCTTTCTTATGTAATTCTGAACCAGTTCCATATACGATACCACCTGATAAAACTGTACTACCTCCTACCATAGGCATTTTCTCCAAAACAGCAACCTTAGCACCCTGCTCAGCTGCTTCAATTGCGGCTGCTAGGCCTGCTGCTCCTGCACCAACTACTACAACATCATATTCCTTTGTTATAGCCTCTTGAGGTTTGCTTGCTTCCTTAGCAGTATCCTCTGTATTTTTAGTAGAGCATCCTGCAAAAACTCCCATCAACATTACCAAAGTTAACAATAGTGCTATAAGTTTCATACCCTTTTTACCCATTGCTCAACATCTCCTTACTATAATTATTTCGCTTGACTTAAAGCTGCTTCAACAGCAGCTATGATTGCCTTTGAACTGACTGTTGCACCAGCAACAGTTTCAACCTCTACAGATTGCTTCTCAACGATAGCAGTCGGAATTTGCTCTAATGCAAGATCGGAAACTCCTTCAGTTTCGTTCTCTGATGCGATGTTCACCTTGGCGATTTTTCCCTTGCTGATTTCAACGTTTACTTCGATATCCCCATGAACGCCTTCTGCTTTACCACTGTATGTGCCATCCTTCCATGCCGGAGCAGCAATACCCTGACTACAACCCACAAAAACTAAACTAAGAATTAGAACTAGCATAATTCCAAATAGCAATGACCTCTTTTTCATTTTTACCCTCCTCCTCGATATGTTTTTAACAAATCTGGTTACGATAATGCTTCAATAATTTCAATAGTCTCTTTTAACGAGTTTGACTTCTTGCAGATAGTTTGTTAATTAACTAACACAAAATAGTAAACA
>JAQSYD010000100.1 GCA_029256325.1 Clostridia bacterium | reverse complement strand
CATATCTAACAGTTCATCAACAATCATGTCTGGACCATAGTATTCTACATTCAGATCATGATATATCTGGCAAAGCACATCTGCTGTCAAGCTTTCTCCCGCTTCCGCCTTGCCATGGATAATCTTCTCAAATTCTGCAAACATGGTCTGTCTGTAAACCGTTGTTCTGAATTGCTCCATATAATAATTCAGCAGATACATTTTTTCTGTCTTATCTGTTGTATTCTTAAGCATATAGTGCATCAGCAAAGCTTCATTCAGTGTCGACGCAACCTCTGCAACAAATATTTTATATTGCGCATAGATGTATGGTTGGTTTGCATCTGAATAGAAGCTGTGCAGTGCATGACCCATTTCGTGAGCCAATGTAAACATGTTGTTTACTGTATCCGTGTGATTCAACAATACGTAGGGATGGGAGCCATAGCAGCCCCAAGAATATGCCCCTGATCTCTTGCCTTCGTTTTCATATACATCTATCCAGCCTGAAGTAAACCCTTTTTCAAGATCTTTACTGTATTGCTCTCCTAAAACAGCTACGCCCTTCTTTACGGTTTCCACAGCTTCCTCATAGGTGATATCCATTTTAGCTTCCTTCACCATAGTAGTATAAACATCATACATGTGCAGCTCGTCTAATCCCAGCATCTCTTTTCGAAGCTTCATGTATTTGTGCATAAGGTGCATATTATCGTGCATTGCCTTGATAAGGTTATCGTACACAGCTTCCGGTACATTATCCGGGAATAAGTAAGATTCTCTCGCAGAGTTGTATTTCCGAACCTTTGCATTGAACAAGTTTGATTTAACCTGTGAGTTGAGCAAGGCTGCTAGCGTATTTCTCTGCTTTTTGTATGTACTATAAAGTGCTTCAAATGCATCCTTACGAACTCTTCTGTCATTGCTTTCCATAAGTTGAATAAATCTGCCCTTGGTGATCTCTATTTCTTTGCCACTCTCATCTTTAATAGTCGGGAATTTAATATCTGCATTGTTTAGCATACTATAAATGCTGCCGGGTGCATTGGACATCTCACCGGACATCGCCATAATCTGCTCTTCACTTGCATTTAATACATGGGGCTTTGTCCTGACTATTTCATCTAAGTACTTCTTATAGAAGCCCAACTTGTCATTTTCATTGATAAAGCCGGCCAGCTTGTCATTCGGTATAGTTAGTATTTCAGGTACAATAAACGAACTGGCACTGGATACTTCTACAGCCAAAGACTCCGTTCTATCTGCCAAGCCTTGATAATAGCCATTTGCACTGTCCTCATGGCTTCTCATATTTGCATAAACATATACCTTTTCAAATAATCTGTTCATATCGGCATTTGCATCTAGACACTTCAAAAGATTGTCAGCCCTTGTATTTAGTTTATCCTTGAAATCCCCTAGCTTACCTGCCAGGTTTTTTACCTCTGTAAAATCCTTTTCCCATAATTCATTGCTTGCATAGATATCCTCAAGCTTCCATTTAAACTGTTCGGGAATCTCATTTCTTTTGGGTATTGACGTTGAATTATTTGACACAAAAATCCCCTCTCTTTCAATTATTTACTAAATCATTATATCATATAGACTATTATGCAACAAATGCAGAGAAAAATTATGAAATTTTCATTCTAAATGAAATAAGTGCAGTCATATGCTGCACTTTAAAGCTATCTAATTTACACCTCTATACTTTTTGTAAATCTTTTCAAGGGTATCATCCTTTTTAATTTCTTCAAATCCTTCTTCAAAAAGCTTTTTCATGTTATATAGCTTATTCTTCTTGGCAAAGGTCATTCTGGTATCGGAGGTTTTATCCACGATTGTATACGTCATCAGCTTTACCTTGTCCTTTAGATGGTTTTTCAGAATATATTCTCCCAAAGTAAACTCATTAAAAATAGCAGCATCTATTTGATTTTTCAGCAGCTTTGTCAGCAGGATATCGGCATTTATACTTTCATCCTTACTAATAGAATTGTCTTTCATAAATTCTTCAGGATAACTAAAGCCCTTTACCACCCCGATGTGATAGCTTTTCATATCTCCGCCGCTATGGATTTCCACATCAGATCCCGTTTTCCCAACAAATACATATTTGGTTGTATCTCGGTAGGAGTCCGAGAAAATCATATATTCTTCTCTTTCTTTCTTATACGACATCGTTGGAATTACATCTATAAAGCCCTCCTTCATAAGCTCAAGAGTCTTTTCAAAGGGGTATGCCTTATAGATTACCTGTATGCCTTTTCTTTTAAAAACCTCATTCATAATATCTATATCAATCCCACTGAAGCCTTCCTCATTATTGTTTCCGACTAAGAATGGCGGATATTCTGATACTGCCACCACCACAGTATTCTCATCCCTTTTCTCCAAGTCAGTCAAATACTTCAACAGCTTTTTAGATAGTCCCTCAAGCTTTTCAGAGATTGCAACAATATTTCCTACAGAATTGGCTTCATCCTTTATAGAACTGCTCACAGAATCCACTTGATTCCTATTGCTGTCTGCTATTTCACTTAATTTCCTTACCTTTTCACTAATCACTTCGTACTCTTCCACTAAAATTCTATCATTCTCTATCAAGCCATCTACATCCTGTACTATGGCTGAAATATTCTTTTCAATTCCACCTAAGTCATCCACTGAAGACTTAAGCCGGTTAAATTGCTTTGATAAGTGTGTGACTGTATCATGCATCATTTCACCAGCCCCATCAGTGGCCTCCAGCATGATCTTAATAACCTTTATAATATCTTCCACTACCCTAGAAGACTCTTCAGCCAGCTTTTTAACCTCCAGTGCAACCACCGCAAAGCCTTTGCCATGCTCACCTGCTCTGGCTGCTTCTATAGAAGCATTGAGTGCCAGAAGATTAGTTTGAGAAGATATATGCTTAATCCCTTCTATCATCACACCTATGTTCTTATAGCTGTCTTTCAACTGCATAATAGAATTGTCCACATTGTAAATTTTGTTAACAACTTCATCAAACTCGCCAATAACCTCTTCTATATTTTTCTTTCTCTCAACAATTTTCTTGAAGGAGCTGTCAGATAGCTTTTGAGTTTTTTCACAGCTCTTTAAGTTTTGCTCCGATCTACAGTAAAGGTCACTAATGTGCTGTTCTATATAACTGGCAGCTTGTGATTGCTCATATGCTCCTGCAGCCATATTGGTTGCGCCCTCAGATATTTCCAACATGGATATGTTAAACTCCTCTGTACTATAAGAAAGTTGTCCGGATATCTGCATCATATTATTAGACAAGTCATTTAATGTCCCTAAGCATTCCGCTTGCCTTTCTAATATCTCTTTTATAGCAGTCTTAATTTCACTAGTGCTATTTAACGTCATTCCTTTCTCACTTAAGCAATCATTTACTCCTTTTATCAACAGTTTGTCCCTAAAGCGAATATAAAAAAACATTCCTAACACAGCAATAACTGCTACAAGTAATCCAATATAAACACTCATATGTATACCCCCATAAATTTAAAAGTAAAAAATATTATTCAATCAAATGCCTCATATGATGTCGTTGTTATAAGAGAAATAAGCTACTCTATTTTAAAGAATAGCTTATTTCAGCAACATTGTTATTCTTGTGGGAGTAATAATTTTTGTCCAATTTTAATCGTGTTAGGATTTGCCAGCTTATTCAACTTAACCAGTTTTTCTACATTTGTATTAAAATGCTCTGCAATTTTCCAAAGCATATCACCCTTCTGCACGGTATACTCAAGTGCCACCCTATTCACTTCAACCTTTATCGGATGAATATCCAAAGCAACGTTTACCACTGAATAATAATCATATGTACCGCCATTTAGGTAAGCCCACCAGCCATTGGATTCCTCTGTCTTCCTGAATACAAGCTCTACACCCTTGCCTGCTGCATCAAAGGTATAGCTTTTCACTTCTTCGATGCCATAGTTGTCAACCAAGTCAAAGCCAATAAATTTTTTCCATAAGCCATTAGGACTAAGTACGCCTGTATTGATGATTGGTCCCGGGACCTCATAATATTCATAGCCTTTTGTATCTAACTTAGCGGGATTAATTTCATACTTTTTGCTTGTCATATCATATTTATCGCCAGTTTCTAGATAACTGATCATAATATTGTTCATCGCTGTCTGCTCATATCTGTCATCCTTCTCTGCCTTTGAAAAATCTACAATTGTTACGCCGCCTTTACCGGCAACTTCAATTTTTTTTGTATCATTATAAACAATCATAGCCGTATTTTCATCTACACCGTATGCAACAGGATATTTATTTTTTTCTGCATATCCTACAACAATCAGTCTTCCAAGCCTGGCTTTTCTATCAAAGTGTTGGTCTACTACGCCATATTGGAAGAAACCAAGACCCTTCTCTATGTATGCTGGTCCATACTCCTGCTGATCACTGTCTACATATTCAGTAGTAAAGCCATTGTTTAGCGCGCCAAGGCTGCTTCCGCCTCCAAGCATAATTTCGCTCATAATAGCAGCACCTGCACTAGTGCCTCCGATAACTGCGCCTGCCTTGTAAATATCCCACACTGCATCTAGTGATGATGTATTGCTTCCATCAGCTTTGAACAAGGCTTTTGTAATTCTTGTTTGGTCCCCCCCAACAAACCATATCCCAGTACATTTTTTAATAATATCAACGGTCTCTTGCTTGTCGACGTTCTCAATCCAGCTTGACTCGTCTACCTCAGTTTTCTTCTCATCCTTTACTGCGATGGGTATCAGCAACACTTGATTCTCATCCAGCCCATAAGTCTTCAACTCATCCACAAACTGCTTGTAATACTTTGAAGGACTGCTGCTGGCTGCAGGTATAACCCCTATAACAGCCTTTTCTTTACCGCCTGCCAGCTCGATAAACTTGTTGTACACCTCAGCGTTTGTAGCTTCCAATGCACCACCTACAATCAACAGGGTCCCTTTGATGCTGCTAACATTGTTATCTTCTGCAAATACCGATGTTGCAACCGTCAGCAATAGGCAGACAATCATAAGAATGGAAAGTAACTTTTTCTTCACTTAAAATACCCCCTTTAAATAAATATTCTCTTCATAAAGACTCATTATAAGTATTTAGCAAAATTCATGCCTATTTTATGGTTTTACTATTTCTTATTTTGCAAGTATAATTTTATTAAGTCGGTTTTTAAATAGCTATAATCTATTTTCATATTGGTGTGTTATTTAAAAAATCCCTCATATGAAAGGGTGTTTAGAATGAGTAACAACAAAAAAATAACATTGCTTACAGGTACAGAGTCAACAAAAACTGAATTGCTAGACCAATTGCAGAGCCTGCTGCATGGCTACGTGGACATTGAGAGCTATGCCTCGGACTCCGGACTAGAAGGTATTATAAAATCCGATTTGATTGTAATCTCATCTAAGCTTATTCTGGATGAAGTGATGCCTTTTATTGATAAAAACTGTCCTATGGTACTGGCTCGCCGTGCACTGAATATTTCTAATATAGATAAGCTTTTTTCAATTCCTGAAGGCACCAAAGCCTTGTTGGTCAACGATACGCCTGAGACTGCCTGTGAGGTAATTGGACTTTTGAAAGAGCTTGGTATTGACCATATTGATTTTATACCGCATTTCCCTAACTGTGAAGCAGACCGTCAAGTGGTATTGGCAATAACACCGGGAGAATCCGAATTGGTTCCTGATTTTATAGAAAAGACTATCGATATCGGGCCAAGAATTATCGATCTTACAACCATAGTGGAAATCTTGGAAAAGCTCAATATTCTTGATGAAAAAGCACACTTTGTTTCTGCTAAATATATGGAAACCATCGTCAGCTTAGGTAAACAGCTTTATAAATCAATTAATGAATCTAATAAAATAAACGATTATCTCATAAAGGTATTGAATCAAGTAAATGATGGAATTATTGCCTTTAATAAAGATGGAAAAATAACTGTTTTTAATCAAAAGAGTGAAGAAATTTTCAAGCTAAACCATAATTATACCTTAGGTAAAAATATCGCACATATCATTAAGGATAAAGCGCTATTAGAGTATCTACTAAGTAAGGAAGCAATACCTGATCAGCTTTTTAGAATCAATGAAAACGAGGTTGCCATCAGCAGATTTACTGTAAAAAAACTAAATTCTATCGTATGCACCATTAAGAACACAAAAGAAATTGCTGAAATAGAAAATAAGCTGCGTCGTAATCTTATAAAAAGAGGGCATATTGCAAAGTATCGCTTTAGTGATATTATTGGCAGCTCACAAACCCTTAAAAATACCATCATTACGGCTGAGAAAATTGCAAAGTCAGACCTTAGCATTTTAATTCATGGAGAAAGCGGCACCGGCAAGGAGCTGTTCGCAAGTGCCATACATAATGCATCGCCAAGGGGCACAGGTCCTTTTTTGGCAGTCAATTTCAGTGCCTTGTCAGAGGATTTGGTGGAAAGTGAACTTTTTGGCTATGAGGAAGGTGCATTCACAGGGGCAAAAAAAGGCGGCAAGCTGGGGATTTTTGAGCAGGCAAACAACGGCACCATTTTTTTAGATGAAATAGGCGACACCTCTTTAAAAATTCAAGCACGACTATTGAGAGTTCTCCAGGAAAAAGAAATCATGAGAGTTGGCGGCACCGAGATCATTCACGTAAATGTAAGAATCATAGCAGCTACCAATAAGGATCTGGTTAAAATGTACCATGAAGGCAAATTCCGAGAGGACTTATACTATAGATTAAAAAGACTATATTTAAAAACCCCACCCCTAAGAAGCAGGCTTGAGGACATTGATGAACTGGTAAGATACTTTTTAGCAAAAAATCATCGTCCTGATTTAGTAATATCCAATGAAGTTAGAAATATATTGACTACACATAATTGGCCCGGCAACATCAGAGAGCTTGAGAGCACTATAGAATATATGGTAGCTGTTTGTGATGAAAGTACAATCAATCGGGATTGTTTACCTCAAGACTTTTTCAATTCAATGACAACATCCTCCTTTGATAATATCGCTGAGAAACTAAGCACCAAAGGTGCCTTATCAGAGTTCTTATTTATTATGCGAACCCTGTATGAATACAATAGTCTTGGCAAATCCATTGGCCGTAAAAAGATATCAGCGCTGACGCAAAACTTTGATTACTTTATGACAGAAGAACAGATACGAAAAAGAACAGACATTTTAATGGATTTAGACTTACTGGTTAAAACCAGAGGGCGTACAGGGATGCTTCTATCCATGAGAGGCAAAAATTATATTGAGGATCAGCTTTATTAATTTAATGGTTCTAATTGGGGTTTTATCCCAACCAATTGGAACCATTAAATTTTATTTTTTCTTTCTATAGGACTTTAACAGCTATACTTTTGCACCGGATTTATTGACACAACTCATAAAGTCATCTAAATCCCCGTACTGCTGGAGAAACTTAAAATTTTGCTTAAGCAATCTGGTTGGCATAGATATTGCGTATATAAAAGTTGTAATAATTTTAAGGGGGAATTCAAAAATGACGACAAAACCGCAAAAGACATGGAAAGTTCCAGATACCTATGTAATTATTTTCTTTGTTGTATTATTGGCCGCACTATTAACCTACATGATTCCAACAGGCAAATTCGATATCTTTTACAATGCATACGATACATCCGGCAAGCAAATAGCGACTGTCGCTGAAGGTGAAACAGTCACCTTTACAGCTAATGGACAAAATTACATCATTGATGCAAGCGGTGAAAAAACCCTTGTATCAGCCGAGGGTACAGAAGAACCACTTGGTACAATTAAGAAAAACAAAGCCAAAGCCGTAGAAATAACTGACCAAAGCGGCAGCTTGATTTTCAAGACTGTTCAAGAGTATGGAAAATATACTTCGTCCGGAGAGAGAAAAGGGATAAAAGTATTTGAAAAATGGGGAGACATGGGCTTCCTCAACTTTGCCTTTGAAGGATTAGTTAAAGGAGATAAGTGGGGTACCTCTGTTGGTGTAATCGCATTTATACTGATCGTTGGTGGAGCCTTTGGCATCGTGTTAAAAACCGGTGCTTTTGACGCCGGCGTATTATCCCTGATCAGAAGGTTTAAAAATGCCGATTTAGTACTCCTTCCATTGCTATTCTTCTTATTCTCCCTTGGCGGAGCTGTATTTGGTATGGGTGAAGAAGCAATTCCATTCGCTATGATTGTTGTTCCGCTCACCATAGCCCTTGGCTATGACGCAATTGTCGGGATCATGATCACCTATGGAGCAACCCAAATTGGTTTTGCCACTTCACCAATCAACCCATTCAGTGTTGCCATTGCTCAAGGCATAGCAGGACTTCCTGTCGGCTCCGGTGGCGGCTTCAGATGGATTATGTGGGCTGTATTCACCGTCATAGGAATTGCATTTACCCTATGGTATGGATTCAGAATTAAGAAAGAACCTACAAAGTCAGTTGCTTATGAATCTGATGCATTTTACCGAAATGACTTTAAGCTATCAGAAGAAAAACAAGTTAAATTCAGACTTGGACATGGTCTTGTATTAACATATATCGCAATTGCGATCTATTGGATCATGTGGGGTATTGATAAGCATGAATACTACTTGCCGGAAATAGCCACTATTTTCTTTACACTTGGCCTTGCAGCCGGTATTACAGGCGTACTATTTAAATTAAACGACATGACTACGGATGATATCGCAAAATCCTTCAGAAATGGTGCAGCGGACTTAACAGGTGCAGCATTGGTAGTTGGCCTTGCACAAGGTATTGTACTTGTGCTTGGTGATACAAATCCAGGCAGCAACACAGTTCTTAATACTGTTTTAAATGGTATGGCCGGTATATTCGGCAATATGCCAGCTGCGGTATCCGCTTGGTTTATGTTGGTTTTCCAATCTGTATTCAACTTCTTCGTTGTATCCGGTTCAGGTCAAGCAGCTGTAACAATGCCTTTAATGGCGCCTCTTGCTCAACTTATAGGTGTCAGTAAGCAGGTTGCAGTTCTTGCATTCCAGTTAGGTGATGGTTTGACAAACTTAATCGTGCCTACATCAGGCTGTCTAATGGGTGTTCTTGGTGCAGCCAGATTAGATTGGACTAAGTGGGCAAAATTCCAAATCAAATTTCAGGGCATACTATTCTTATTAGCAAGTATATTTGTTATAATTGCTGTTATAGTAGGCTTATAAAATAAACAATACCAAAAGGCAGGTGAAAGCCTGCCTTTTTTAAATCACAAATTGATCTGGAGGTTATTATGAAAAACCTAATAGTTAAAGAAGTAGAAGCACTAAAACCTGTACTCATTGAATCAAGTGATTATATATGCAATAATCCGGAAATGGGCAACCTTGAATTCAAAGCGATGGAAAAGCTAACAACCTTGCTTAAAAACCATGGCTTCTCTATAGAAACAAACATTGTAAATAAACCCACAGCCTTTCGTGCTGTTTATACCAGTCAAAAGCCCGGACCCAGCATCGCTTATCTCTGTGAATATGACGCACTACCCGACATTGGTCACGGCTGTGGTCATAATATGATAGGCACCATGAGCTGCGGCGCTGCCATAGCCTTAAGCAAAGTTGTAAATATGACAGGCGGCAGAATTATTGTGCTTGGTACTCCTGCTGAAGAAACAGATGGTGCTAAAGTGCATATGGCTGAAAATGGCACCTTTAATGATATTGATATTGCAATGATTTTACACCCGGATGACAAGACCCACGAAAGTGGACTATCCTTGGCTATGGATGCCTTACAGTTTGAGTTTAAAGGCAAATCCAGCCATGCGGCCGCTTCTCCACAAGAAGGTATTAATGCTTTGGATGCAGTTATCCTGACCTTTACAGGCATCAATGCACTTAGACAGCATATCACCACTGATGCACGGATCCATGGCATCATTAAAGAAGGCGGTATCGCTGCAAATATTATTCCTGATAGGGCAGTTGCACAGTTTTATGTGAGAGCCGGTAAG
>JAQSYD010000099.1 GCA_029256325.1 Clostridia bacterium | reverse complement strand
ATGTTTATAAAGCTCCCACTTGTTCATCCCCAGTGATCTTGCAGAATAAAAAAGTCCTTTGGGAATTTCTCTTACGCCATCTCTTGTTGTTACAATGATCTGAAATATGATGATAGCTGTCACGATTAGTATTTTAGAGGTGTTTCCCAGTCCAAAAAGTATCATAAATACAGGCAGAAAAGCTATTTTGGGTACCGGATAAAGCACATAAATGATCGGTGAAATCAGCGTGTCTGCCTTATCATTTACTCCGATGAAAAGTCCCAGCGCAACCCCGGCGATAATGGAAATCACCACTGCCCCCACTATTCTTACCAGACTGGCCAGCATATGAGGCAGCAGCGTACCCGGCAGCAAGCTTATAAATCTCTTTATTGCCAAATAGGGCTCAGGTATAACGGAGGATTGAATACCCCAATGCAAGAGCTGCCAAAGCACCAGCAATATCAACAGGCCGTAAACAGTTCCCAGTTTAAGTTTACTTATATGCTTATTCATCTTGATCCCCACTATTCATACATTGCCTTACCTTTAGACAAACATTATAGAAATCCTGCTTATTCCTTAAATTTTCATCTCCAAAATGCGGATTGTCCAATATCGTTTTTATCTTACCTTGATCCATAATAACTATTTTTTGCCCTAGGAAGACAGCTTCCTCTATACTGTGGGTAACCAGCATTATAGTCATAGGATGAGCTTTATACAGCTTCAATATAAGGTTTTGCAGATGTTCCTTTGTAATAGCATCCAAAGCGGATGAAGGTTCATCCATCAACAGCAGATCAGGCTTTAATGCCAAAGCTCTGGCAATTGCTACTCTCTGTTTCTGCCCGCCGCTTAGCTCCATAGGGTATTTTTGCTTGTACTGCTCAATGCCGAGCTCACTTAAAATAGCTCCTACAATTTGCTTCTCCTGCTTTTTATCCATATCTCTAACCTGTAATCCCAATGAAACATTTTTCCATACTGTTTTCCAAGGAAAAAGCCCATAGTCCTGCAGTATTAAAGCTGTATCTTTTCTTATACCCTGAATAGGCTGTTCATTTACAAGCACACTTCCGGCCATAGGAGCAAGAAGCCCTGCCAGGCAGTACAGCAGAGTCGTCTTGCCGCAGCCGGAGGGCCCAATGATTGCACAGGTTGTATTTTTTTCTATGGTAAAGCTTATATCGTCCAAAGCCCTCTCGCTGCCATAGCAGACAGTAAGGTTTTTGACATCTATCATTATTTTACAAACTTCCTTTCGATCATTTGATCATAAGGCACTGTGATATCTAATTTCTGTACTGCTTCTACCCAGTCGATTACTTTATTCATATATGCTTCATCAGGTACTCTTACTGTATGATATTGAGGCAGTGTCATCAAATCCTTTATTTCAGGATTAAGCTCCATCTTCTCAATCAATACATCTCTTGCTTCATCATCGTTATTCTTAATATCCTCTACTGCCTTATTATAGGCTTGATGGAACAGCTCCAACTCTTTTTGCTTTTCCTTTAATACCTTGCCTGTGAATACCATAGCTTCAGGCATGAAGTCATCCGGATTGTTATAAACCACCTTTTCAAGACCGCCTAGCTCACCCATTGAAGCTATCGGCTCTGGCAGATTTGCCATGTCCAGCTGCCCTGCCTTAATCATTTCAAGTCTTGCAGGTATTTCATTGATGAAAATCTTTTCCATTTCATACTTGTCCTTTAAGAATTGATCGGAAAGGAAGTTAGAAACGCTTATTTCCATCATTCCAATCTTGATGTTCTTTTGGTCTACAAAATCCTTTTTTAATAGGAATGGAAAGCTTCCATCCGTGCTGGTTGTTATTTTAATATCCAGGCCATTTTGCTTATTGTTTACAAAGGCAATCAAGTCAGTCATGGCGCCATCTAATTCACCGCTTTGCAATGCACTTTCTCTATTGGCTGCATTGTTGTAAACCTGTACTTGGCAGCCGGCAAATATCATAGTTGCCGTCATAAGTAATGCAATGAGTAATGTGGTAGTTCTTTTCATGGTTTTTCCTCCTAAAATATCTGTTGTATATTATTTAAAGCATTGTTAAAATACTCACATAAACTATTTTATAACTAACTTGCAAAAGTATCAACTGTCTAGAGGTTGCTTATACGATTATTTTGTGCAATAATGATTATGAATTTATTATGACAACCATTTTTCTACTGATTTCAGCTATTATATGATTATTAAAGGAGAGCTCTATGGATTCAAAAGCATTGTATTACAAAAATCTTTTTAAGGATATCTGGATCGCTTCCAGACCCTTATCTCTTACGCTGGCACTTTACTCAACGACTATGGGGATTGTTGTTGCATATATGGAGAATAGACTTTTTACCGGTAATTTATACTTGGATATATGGAAAATATTTTTGGTAACCCTAGCGGGCTTATTTGTGCAGACAGGCACAAATTTTATTAACGACTATTTTGAATGCGAGTACAAATACAGGAGACAGAGTGACAAAAAACATAGCTTTCTAGGCAAACAAAGAACAAAATTTGACATCCTTATATTCCTCTTGGGACTGGGTTCCTTTGGCGCTACTTGTCTGATTGGAATCTATCTGATCTATTTAACTACCCCAAAGCTTCTCTGGGTTGGACTCATAGGTGTTATAGGAGGATATTCCTATACCGGAGAGCCTATCGTATACAAACGTCATGGTCTAGGTGCGATCTTGTCCTTTGTTTTGATGGGACCTCTTATGGTTTATGGAAGCTACTTGGTTTTTGCAGAGCAGTTTTCATGGACGCCAATTATTCTAGGGTTGCCCTTAAGTCTTATGATACCACTGCTTATGTTTAGCAATGAGTTGAGAGATTATGAAAGAGACAAGAGCTTGGGTATAAGAACTCTTACAGTGCGAATCGGATATAAAATCGGAAAAATCATTTTTCTAACCCTGATTCTCTCTTCCTTCTCCTTAACGGCATTGTATGTAATGCTAGGTATGCTGCCTATCAGCTCTGTGCTTGTATTTGCAACGATTCCTCTTGCAATAAAATCTTACAGAACTGTAGCAGTTGCAAAAAAAGAAGGTGTGCCTATTACAAACAAGCTGCACCTTACCTTTGGATTGATTACAATAATCACATTACTGTTTAAATAAAAGCTTTATTATAAAGGGCTGTAGTGTTTTCACTACAGCCCTTTATTTTTAAAGTACAGTTGTCATCCCGATATATCCCAATCCAAAACCTGCAATCCCTAAAATTAAGGTAATGACGATATATATTGCAACGTTTAGGTACTGATTGCTTTTTATTAAGCTGACACCTTCATACATAAATGTTGAAAAAGTAGTAAAAGCCCCCAGAAATCCTTCTCCCAGCAGTAAGTATAATCCATTATTAAAATTCAGTGCGTTGACAGCTCCCAATAAAAGCGCACCCACAATATTGACAAGAAAGGTTGCCCACGGAAATGCCGAATGATGATATCTCCCTACAAGCTGTCCGGCAGAATATCGAGCCACACTTCCCAGCATGCCCCCTATGCCTACAATGATAAAACTCATACACTTCCTCCTTTTAATCAGCTTTCTTTTTCTTCACAGCAAGTCTATCGCCAAGACTTATCCCCACAAATACAGCTGCAAGTCCTAATATTACGGATAATGCCAAATAGATGCCTGCTGTAAGCAAATCACCTGAAGTCAGTTGAAAATTGACCTCCTTGCTAATAGCAGAAAATGTAGTGAAAGCACCCAAAAAGCCCGAAATAATTCCCACTCGTTCGGCTTCTCCAAGCTTCAATGTATCTTTTGCCACAGTTATAAAATAACCTAACATTAAGCTTCCCAATATATTTATGAGCAGAGTGTTTATTGGAAAGCTTAATGTTGTTGTAGAAATCTCAAGGGTTCTTATAAAAAACCTCAGTATGGCTCCCCAAAAGCCTCCTGCCGCTATCATTGCATATTTGCGCATAACAAGCTCCTTCATATCCTTAATAACCAATTACAAATGATATTTTATCATAGGAAGCTTATTCTTTCCACAAATGAAAAAGTGAGGGCAACCCTCACTTATAAAATTATGCCTATGATTAAGGCAGCTATGATGATGAGCATTAGTATAATCAGAAGCTTCCAAACAAAGCGAATCCACTTTTCATAGGATACTCTGGCAATAGCCAAGCCACCCATAACTACGGCACTGGTTGGTGTAATAAGATTGACAATGCCGGAAGCGGATTGATAGGACGTTATTACCAAATGACTGGCTACTCCTGCAAAGCCTGCAAGAGGTGCCATGATTGGCATAGTCAAAGTGGCAAGTCCGGAGGTTGACGGTATGAGAAAGGACATAGGCAGATAGAACAGGTACGAAAATAATATAAATGCAATAGAATTGCCGCCTGCACCGGCCAATGCCCGCTCACCTACATTCAGCACTGTATCTGTAATACTTCCTGCATTCATCACGATGGTTATCCCTCTAGAAATTCCAATGATCAGTGCAACGCCTAACAAATCTCTTGCTCCCGCTACAAAGGATTTTATTAATTCTTCTTCTCCCAATCCTGCTACCAGCCCTATTACCACGGCAGAAACAAAGAATAATGCGGTAAGTTCTCCGAACCACCATGCAAGGGTCGGTATCCAAGTAATATTAATATCTGAGAAGGGTATTACGCCAAATACCATGATGATAAAAGTAATCGCAAACAATGCCAGTATAAGCCTTCTTCT
Organism: Clostridia bacterium; assembly: GCA_029256325.1. Lineage (GTDB taxonomy): Bacteria > Bacillota > Clostridia > Lutisporales > Lutisporaceae > GWB2-37-7. The sequence continues at coordinate 7,337 of JAQSYD010000099.1, read as the reverse complement.
ACCCGTAAGCTCTGGAAATGCATTGGTGCCCTCAGCATGGAGAAAATGCTTTTCATTTTCCGCCTTCTGATAATGCACAATGGATTTTGACGGATTCTTTTTGACCTTTTCTGCATACCTCATGACATAAAGTATGGCCGCCAACTCACTTACGATCAGTATTATAAGCCTGAGTCCAATACCCACACCTATAGATAACCCTGCAAAGCCTGAAGCAACACCGGTAGCAAAGGGATTCACGGTTGAGCCCAATACACCCACTCCTGCGCCCAACAATATGACACCTACCGCTGTCAGACTGTCATAGCCTGCTGCAATAAACACCGGAAGCAGTAATGGGTAAAAGGCAATGGTTTCCTCTGCCATACCAAAGCTGGTCCCTCCCAGACCAAATAATATCATAAGTATCGGTATCATCCATTTTTCTCTGCCCTTTAAACTCTTTGTAACACTTGCTATTCCTGCATCTATAGCTCCGGTCTTCATAATTACTCCGAGAAAACCGCCAATGACTATTACAAACAAAGCTACATCTACTGCATCATAAAAACCTTCTACCGGTGCTGTAACTATAGCTTTAAAGCCTTGTGGGTTTTGTTCCACTTGATGAAAGGTTCCCGGTATGGGCTCTTTTTTGGAGGCTTCCGGGTCCACATAGTTATATTGTCCAGCAGGAACAAACCAGGTTAAAATCGCTACTATAACAATAATTGAGAATAAAATTGTATATGCTGTAGGCATTCTAAATCGCTTCATTTTTTTCACTCCCGCCTTAATATTATACAATTTAGTTATTCCCAATATCTTAGGAACTATTTAATTTCATTCACTAAGCTTCCATGCCTGTCGTTTTGGATTCATACGCATTACCACACCACGATAAACAAAAGCATAGCCTGTCACTCTGAGCTTGCGAAGAGTCTTAAGATTCGACCGTTCCTCAGGATGACACAGAGGTTGTTACTGTCTTTCATAGCAATGACAACACTGCGCAAAAAAAGAAAAAGACCGCGATGCGGTCTAAGAATACGATTTATGATTTTTTTTCGTGCTTTAACAGCCATTCTTTGCGCCACAGTCCTCCTGCATAGCCGGTCAAGCTTCCGTCTGCTCCTATAATTCTATGGCATGGAATTATGATTGCAATTTTATTTTTATTATTTGCACCGCCAACGGCCCTGCTGCCTTTGTTGTTGCCTACAGCCTTCGCTATATCGCCATAACAAGCAGTCTCTCCATAGGGTACTTCTACCAGGCTGCGCCATACTTTTTGCTGAAACTCTGTTCCCTCTGCCTTTAGCTCTAAATTAAATACTTTTCTTTTACCTTGAAAATATTCATCTATTTGCTCTAAGGCTGTTTGTAATACTTTTGGTACAGTTTGCTCGTTGTTTTCTATGGCTTCCTCCACAAAGGAAAGCGCTATGATACTATTTTCATCTGATACCATTTCAACTATACCAATAGGTGAATGATAGTATGCTTTGTACATTTTGAGACCTCCTATATACCAAGGGCAGGCATGGAAACCTGCCCCTACGTATTACTTTTTAATCTCGAATGAGCTTTTCAGGGATACAATTCTGTTAAATACAAGTTTGTCCTTTGTTGTATGCTTCGTATCAACATTGAAGTACCCATGTCTCATAAACTGGAACTTATCCTGAGGCTTGGCAGTTTTTACTGCAGGCTCTACGTAGCCTTGTATAACCTCCATAGAGTTTGGATTGATTTGCTCCAAGAAGTTCTTGTCACTTTCCTCATCATCAAGTATCAATGGCTCATATAGCCTGAATTCTACCGGCACTGCATTTTGTGCATCCACCCAATGCAAGGTTCCTTTAACCTTTCTTGCATTGAAGCCCGTTCCACTCTTTGTCTCAGGATCATAGGTACAATGAATTTCTGTAACATTTCCAGCAGCATCCTTTATGACTTCATTGCATTTGATGAAGTAAGCAAATTTCAGTCTTACTTCGTTACCTGGAAATAATCTAAAATACTTGTTTGGAGGATTTTCCATGAAGTCCTCCTGCTCTATATAAATCTCTCTGGAAAAAGGCAATTGTCTGCTGCCCAGCTCAGGATTATCGGCATTATTCTCTGCCTCCAGTATTTCTGTCTGCCCCTCCGGATAGTTGGTGATAACCACTTTAAGAGGTCTCAAAACCCCCATAACAATAGAGGTCTTTGGCTTCAGATCTTCCCTTATAAAATGCTCCAGCATCTGAACGTCTACCGTACTGTTGGTTTTCGCTACGCCAATTTCTCTGCAGAAGCTTCTGATGGCTTCAGGCGTATAGCCTCTTCTTCTTAAGCCGGCTATGGTTGGCATGCGAGGGTCATCCCAAGCATCTACAACATTTTCATCCACCAATAGCTTAAGCTTTCTTTTACTCATGACTGTATTGGTCATATTTAACCTTGCAAACTCTATCTGCTGAGGCTGACTTTCCATTTCACACTCTCTTATAACCCAGTCATATAAAGGTCTATGGTCTTCAAACTCTAGGGTGCAGATGGAGTGTGTAATATGCTCAATAGCATCCTCTATGGGATGTGCATAGTCATACATAGGATATATGCACCATTGATCCCCTGTGTTGTGGTGTGTTGCATGGGCAATTCTATATATGATAGGATCTCTCATATTGATATTAGGTGAGGCCATATCAATTTTGGCTCTCAATACCTTTTCCCCATCCTTGAACTCTCCCTTACGCATTCTCTCAAATAAATCCAAGTTTTCTTCAGCATTTCTGCTTCTGTATGGACTTTCTTTACCCGGCTCTGTTAGATTGCCTCTCATTTGTCTTATTTCTTCAGGTGCCAAATCACAAATATAGGCTTTGCCCTTCTTAATCAACAATACTGCTCTTTGATACATTTCCTCAAAGTAGTCAGAAGCAAAATATAAGTTTTCCCAATCAAAGCCCAGCCATCTTACATCTTCCTCTATGGATTCAACGTATTCTGTATCCTCCTTGACAGGGTTTGTATCATCAAAGCGAAGATTTGTCTTACCCTTGAACTCATCTGCCAGCTCAAAATTCAAGACAATCGATTTGGCATGGCCAATATGCAGATATCCATTTGGCTCCGGAGGAAATCTTGTTATGATTTCCTTATGCTTGCCTTTTTCCAAGTCTTCAATCACTATATTCTTTATAAAGTTTGATGAAGTTTTAACTTCCATAATCACACCTCTTTTGCATTTATTGTCCTAATTATAACATTATTTTTACTGATTAAGTCCATATTATTCCTCTGCTATTTTGATGTATCTTGTTATGAATAAATTCGCCAATGCAATAAGTGCCCCCAATACAAAAACGATCTCATAACCGAATACGTTCCAAACCAAACCGCCCAGCCATGGGACTATCATAGCAACAACGTGGTCCATACTGATTCCCATAGAAAGTGTAGGGGATACATCCTCCGGGCTGGCAGCAATTTTCTTAAGATACGTGGATCGTGCCATACCTGCTGCCACCAACAGCTGATCCAGTATATAGCAGCCAGCGGTTATATATAAGGCTGTCTCGATTCCCAACCCAAGGTTGCCTGCCACAGCATACCCCGTACATACTACAATGAGCAGTATAGCCTCTGCAGCCAGAACAAAGCGTTCACCCTTTTTATCTATCAAGGTACCCACAAAGGGCTTGAAAAATATGCCTATACCAGCCACTATAAAGCCCAACATGGCAAAGGTTGTAACCCCTTGATTAAACACCTTAATAAGTACCCAGGGCCCAAAGGTTATAAATATTTGCTTTCTAGCTCCATAAAGTATACTTAACCAATAAAACAGCGAATATTCCTTCTTAATAAAAAATCTCTTCCCCGTAGTCTTCGCTTTATGGGGCGTCATGTTAAATATTAAAATGGCTGAGCATAAAAATGAAATTGCCCCCACAGTATAAGCCATTGGATAGCTTATCTTTATAAACCTGAATATCAAGGCAGTCCCCAAGCTTGTCAACAGAAAAGCCGCCGTGTTTACGCCATTGATCCTGCCTAAAACCTTACCCATATTATTTTTATCGGCCAAATTCATTCCAATGCTATTGGACACCGGTAAGAACAAATGCTGTCCCATGCTGTAAACCGTCATCCATATCATCATAACCCCAAAGTCCTTAGACAAATAGCCCAAGCCCATCATACCGACAGCTGCCAATATGTTTGCTACACCTGCTATTCTAACATCACCTAAAGCAATCAGTGCACCTGATACAAATACAACCAGAAAACCGGGAAATTCTCTGGGAAACTCCAGAATCGTTCTCTGTGATACGGTAATATTAAAGGTATCGTTTAGAAAGTTATTAAACACTGAAGCATCAATGCTTTGACTTACCCCAAGAAAAGCACTTGCAATAAGAAATAATACCAGATCTCTTTTTTTCAATTTTACACCCTCACAATCAAAATACAATAGCTTCAACTTAACCCATAGAAATACATTACTACTTTGTTTTTACAATATAATAATAACATAAAGGTCATTATAATTCAGCTTTTTTACGGACACTTTTGCTTGAAGACACACATAAAGAACTGTGACAGCTTCCGTAAATATAGAACTGTCACTCTTAGTTGCGAAGAGTCTTAAGATACGACCGTCGTTCCTCCCTCAGGATGACATCACAATCACAAGAAGCTTTCATATCAATGTCAATCTTACTTGGAAATCTGACAATAACTGGGTACAGATGGTAATGAGTTGTTTACTTTTACTCCATTCAGTAGTAACATTAGTATATATAATTTTTTTGAAGGGGTGTCATTATGGCAAAGATAAAGTTATTCACCGACAGTACCTGCGACTTAACAGATGAAATGTTAGAAAAATACGATATATCCGTTGTTCCACTGTATGTGCACTTTAACGAAGATACATTTAAAGATAGAGTAGAAATAGTTACAGAGGAGCTTTATAAAAAGGTTGATGAATATGGCGTGCTTCCCATGACAGCTGCTCCTTCACCCGGCGACTTCTATAATGCCTTTAAGCCTTTTGTAGATGAAGGAAGAGAAATTCTTTACATAGGCATATCCTCCTTTATGTCCTCTACAGTGCAAAATGCTACTATAGCCAAAGGCGACTTTGAGGATGCAAAGATCGAAATTGTAGATTCATATAGTGTATCTACAGCAGAAGGACTATTGTTATTCAAGGCTGTGGATATGATAAACCAAGGATTTCAGCTTGAGGAAATAGCGGAGAAATTGAGATGCATGACGCCACGACTAAAAACCAGCTTTGTAGTTGATACCTTGGATTATTTGTATAAGGGTGGCAGATGCTCCGCAGTACAACATTTTTTCAGCAGCATACTAAAGATTCGTCCTATCATCGTCATGGAAGAGGGTAAAATGACGGTAGGAGAAAAGGTTCGAGGCAAAATGGAAAAGGCATTGGATCTTATGATTGAGGATGTCCTATCGAGAAAAGGCAAAATAGATTCTAACAGGATATTTCTCCCCCACTCTATGGCTCAAAGCAGTGTGGATTATGTAAAAGCTGTGCTTGAAAAGGAATTGGATCATCCGGAATTTATCGTTTCAGGAACAGGCTGCGTTGTATCCAGCCATTGTGGCAAAGGCACACTTGGCGTCATTTATTTAGAAGAATAAATCGGAATACAGTAAAAGGTCATGTACTTTGCAATACATGACCTTTTTTTATTTATCCATATACTCGTCCAAAATTGCTTTTTGCATATGCAGCAGACTCTCTTTCATCTTATAGCCTATAAAATATTCAGAGCTCATCACTTCATTGGGTACAGCATGGCCCCTGTTTATTGGAGGGCATGGGTTTACAAGACATCTTCTGCTTGCAAGCTTTAGTTTTTCATTGGTCAATTGATAGGGCATAAATTTTTTCAATTCTTCTGCATCAGCTGGCCATCCGTCTGTAAGTACAATGTCAGCACCTTTTATGCCTGCATCCAAATCATGAGTTATCAGAACTTCTCCCTTAGAGTTACTTTTTGCATAGTCATACAGCTCTTGATTTATTTCATATCCTACAGGACATACCTGTGTAATGCTTAAATCCAGCTTTGCAGCGGCCTCAAACCAAGTGTTTGATATGTTAGCTCCCTCACCTACGAATACGAACTTAAGACTTTTTAAATCTTGTCGCATTTCGTGTATTGCATGTAAATCGCTGAGTATCTCACAGGGATGGCTATCCTTGGTCATCCCGTTTATAACCGGAAACTCTGCCAAATCTGCAATTTGTTGTACCAATTCTTGATTGCCATGACGTATTACCAGACCGTCCATCCAGCAGTTCAAATGTCCAATCTTATCTTCGATAAGCTCTGCATCCTCAAACTTCATATGAAGGTTTAGGGGTTGAGCACCAAGCTGATATACTCCTGTTTCAAAAGTGACTCGTGTTCTTATACTGGTAGGGGGAAAGGAGGTTATTATGGTTTTCCCTGCAAGGGGCTTGTAAACCTCTCCCTTAAGATGCCTGGATTTCATCAAGTCAGCCTGTCCAAACAGATAGTATATAAAGTCTCTGGTTAAATGTTTCATACTAATTAAATCTTTCACTAAGACACCTCCAAACTCATTATATAAATCTTATGATTATTATACCTACTGCCAATAAAGACACCAGTAGTATAAAATTCAAAGGATAGAACAGTTTATTATATCTTTCTCTACTATATTCTTTACAGTATAATTTGTAGGATATTAAGTTGGCCAAGGATGCCACCATAGTGCCCATCCCCCCGATGGATACACCTAGCAAAAGTGCCTTATGGTGTTGGGTAAAGCCAGATAATAGAATAGCTGCAGGCACATTGCTAATACCTTGGGATAACACTGTAGAAGTTATAAGTACCTTAGCCTGCGAAGTAAGCAGGCTTGCTGCAGCATTTATTATATAATCCATATGGGTTACATTGTTTACAAAAAGGAAAAATATAATAAAGGTTCCCAGCAGAAAATAGTCTGCTTTGGCAATAAGTTTGCGGTCCATCAGTGCAAATAATATTACAGTAGTTAGTGTCACTAATCTATAGTCAACTAATCGTATAATGGAAAGCAGTATCAATATAAGCACCGCCATGTAAACAGCTATTCTTCTTTTGTCTGTAATCTGTATTGACTCTTCTTCAAAATGAAGCCTTTTATTATGATGAAATAGATTTATTACAAAAAGCATTACCATGCCGGCAGCAACAAATATCAAGGTAATTTTAAAGAATTCCAAAGTTGGAATCTTATAAAACTCATAAAGATAAAGATTCTGCGGATTGCCAAAGGGTGTTAAGCTGCTGCCTATGTTCGCTGCTGCAGTTTCA
>JAQSYD010000098.1 GCA_029256325.1 Clostridia bacterium | reverse complement strand
CTTCAGGATGCGGACTTGCTGGATCATTTCGGTACCATAGAGCTTTGGATGAACTTTTACTATTATGCAACAGAAGATCAAAATATGGATTTTTCCATAGACTATTATCATACTGAGTTTAAGGATATGGCAGTAAAAAACAGGTCATTGTTGAACTTTGAAATATCTGAGAAGATATTTGATGAAAAGCTGGAATTTGTGAATAACTTTGTAAAGAGAATGGAAATTGAAAACAAAGGTGATATCGTAGATTTTGAATAAAGGGAGTACTATATATGAGCGGTGGGACGATAATAACCAAACAAAACAGATGCCTGCAAAGCTTTAAAAAGGCCGGAGCTACTAGCCCGAAAACTGCCAGAAGCTTAAAAAAGCTTCATATTGTTCCTGATTCTGTTTTTTATAAAATGGAAAAGGCAGAAGTATTCGTGAAGGCAGAAGAAGATAAATACTACATGAATGAAGAGCGGGCAGAACATTTTATTGTAAAAAGAGCCAGGAACGCAAGACTTCTATTAGGGGTTGTGGTATTTGCCGTTGTTACTGTTTATTTGGTAAAAGGATGGATTTAAAAAGCAAATGTAAAGTTTGTTTTAAACTGAATAAGGGGTAGCCGGATATAGCAAAATACGAATATAATATTATTGAATATCGCTTATAGCAAAGAAAGGAGAAGCCATGCGCAATTTAGCACTGAACCAAATCAGAAAATAACATAGTCATATCTGATGGGAGTGCCGCTTGTATGTATAAGGTAGTTTATACTTTATAAACATATAGGTGTTGTTTTGGTGTATCTTTTGTTGCCAATGAATAGAAATAATGCTTCCACAGGCTTGCCCTGTGGATTTTTATTTACCGCCTCCCCCGGATTATTTAACAGGAGGTGTTTTTTTATGCTACTAAAAGTTGAAAAGCTTACGAAATACTATAATATTAATAAAGTATTTGGAAATATAAGCTTCCTTGTAAACGAGGGAGATAAGGCTGGAATTATAGGGGTAAATGGTGTGGGTAAAAGCACATTGCTCAATATAATAGCCGGAGCAGATAAGGATTTTGAAGGCGGGCTTTATTTTGAGGATAAAGACGTTCGTATATTTTATGGAACGCAGGAGCTAGAATTTGAGCCTGATCTTACAGCCCTTCAATATATAATGCAAAGATGCAATATAGAAGAATATGATGTGGACAAAAGGGGAATCATCCTTAAGCTTCTTAAGGAATTGGGTTATGAGGAAAAAGATTTTTATAAAAAATGTGATGAACTCAGCGGCGGTATGAAAACCAAACTTATACTTGCCGCTGCTATGTACACAGAACCTCAGCTGCTGATATTGGATGAACCGAATAATCACTTGGATATGCAGCAGTTAGACCAATTGGAAGCTTACTTGAAAAGGTATAGAGGTACGCTTATTATGGTCACTCACGATAGAAAGCTATTGGATAACATATGCAGCAAAATAATAGAAATAGGCCCTGAGGAAAGCAAAACATATAACAGCAGCTATTCCAATTATGTGATTCAAAAAGAAATCGAATTAAGAGAACACCAAAGTAAGTATGAGAACTATGTAAGGGAAAGAGACAGCTTGACACAAAGCGTAAGACAACGCAAGGAATGGTTTGCAGCAGCTCATAAGGCAGCAGGACAAAATGACTTCTTGCGCTCCAAGGCTAAAAAACAGGCTAAAGTAATGAAGGCGAAGGAACGAGCCTTGGAGAGACTGGAAAGCAATAAGGTTGAACGGCCTAGAGCTGTGCAGCGGGTGAATATGAGCCTGCAGGGAGCTGCTTCTGAAGCAGTTATCCTTGCCAGAGTGGAAAATGTAAGCAAGAGCTATGGCAGCTGCAAGATTTTAGAGGATATAAACCTTATAATAAGGAATAAGGAACGGTATTGCTTGCTTGGCGCAAATGGAAGCGGGAAATCCACTTTATTGAACCTGATTGGCGGAGTGGATGAAGCTTACTCTGGTCAAATCAAGCTTAATCCGTCAGCTGTTATTGCTTATTATAGACAATTGCACGAAAATCTCAATTTGGATCATGAAATTTTAGAGGAGATAAAGCAAGCAGGGGCTTCTGCCAATGAGGCAAGGTTATTGCTGGGATGCTTCCTTATAAGAGGCAATGATGTTTTTAAAAAGATAGATCAGCTAAGCATTGGAGAAAGAAGCAGAGTTTCTATATTGAAGGCGATGCTGCAAAGGGCTGATATACTGCTGCTGGACGAACCTACGAACCATTTGGATATCTATACGCGGGAGATTTTTGAGGAAGCTTTGCTGCAATTTGAAGGAGCGATACTCTTTGTTTCCCATGACAGATATTTTATAGAAAAAATAGCCACTAAAATAGTTGCCCTTGATAAAGGAAGACTGATAGAGTATCCGGGAGACTATTCTTATTATGTTGAAAAGTCTAAAAGTAGTGAAAACAACCCGAAGGCAGCTGACCATAAAATGCTGTTGGAGACCAGACTCTCCTATATTAACGGTATACTGTCAGACCCCCAAATAAGTCAGGTGGAAAAGGCGGAATTAGAACAACAATATTTTGCTATTTGTAGAGAACTACAAAGTTATAGTAAAATGTAAATAGCTTTATAATTCACAGGAGGATTAAGCATTGAAGAACAAGAAGCCTATTTTAATTCTAATTGTTATAGTTATGCTGATGCAGCTTGTAATGGTGCCTTTGGTAAATGCGGATACAAGTGATTATAGAATCTTAGAGGCCCAGAACTATAAGATTAGAAATAACTACCAGCTTATAAATACAGGAGATCATGAAGCCTTTTCTGTTAAGGCAACAGTATTGGTAGGAGCGGTAAGTGACTCCCCCTATCAGCAAAACATCAGCTACAACGTTACACCTTGGCCCAAATATACCTACGTGGATTCCTCAGGGAACATCTATGCAGAAATTATTATTGACAAAATAAAGTCTGGAGAAACAAAAACCATAACAGTGGAAAAAGAAGTGATAAACAGCGGAATATCTTACTCCGATAATATATACGAACTGGACGCTGATTACACAGAATTTCAAGAGGACAGCAATAATGGTCAATATTTTGAGGCAGGAGATAAGGTAGAGACTACGGCTCCTGAAATTTCAGCAAAGGCGGCTGACTTCGATACAAGCAAAACCTTGGTGGAGCTCATGAGGGATATTTATGATTTTGTAAATACCTATATTACCTATGATTTAGATCCCAGGTATGCAAATAAAGGAGCTTTAAGTGCGATACAAACTGCCAGGGGCGTATGTGATGAGTATGCCACATTATTTACTGCCATAGGTAGAGCGCTGAATTTGCCGGCAAGGGTTGTGACGGGCTATTGGTTAAATGATGATGAACCGTTGCGTGATGGGGTATGGAATGATATTTCAACCAATGCCCATGCATGGGCGGAATTCTATTTGCCCGAAGTGGGCTGGATACCGGTAGAACCAACCTTTATATATACAGTGAATGGAGTTAGAACTCCTAGCCACGATTATTTCGCTAATTTAAAGTCCGATGAAGTTCATTTGCTTCATGGTTATCCGCAGAATAAGCTTAAAAGTGATATAAGCATAAACTATTCCTACTACAAATCAACCAATGTAGAAATAAAGTTTGGACAGCAGGCTGTAATGCCTGTAGACAGTTTTTCCAATTCCTATGCATTTACAGACATAGGCAGCAATTGGGCGAAGGACTACATTAACGAACTTTATAATCAAGGAATACTTTTCGCAAAACAGCCCGGACTTTATAAGCCGGCTGATAATATCACCAGAGCAGAATTTGCTGCTTATTTGGTAAATACGCTTAAATTGGATCCTAAGACTTCGGGAATAACCTTCAAGGATGTAAAGGACAGCAGCGACTATGCCGCTTTTATCAAAACAGCTGCTGCACATAATCTGATTTTAGGAGATCCGCAGGGCTATTTTAAACCCAATGACCCTATTACAAGACAGGATGCGGCAACGATAATGAGTCGAGCCATAGAGGTTTTAGATATAGATCATGCAGTGCTTTTGGAGCCTGAATTTGCCGATGTCAATCAAGTAAGCACTTATGCCGAAAAAGCGGTAAAGCTTATTTACAGCATGCAGATCATGACTGGAAAACCTGGTAATGTATTTGAGCCTAAGAGCTTTACTACCAGGGCAGAAGCATCCAAAATACTAGACAACTTTATAGATGCGGCAGAATAACCTGTTTCTGTGGTGCCAGGCACCACGGATATCAGGTTTTGAAAAGCTGACAACCACGAAAGTGCCATATATGGCACTTTTTTTTCGGCATAAAGAAATAAGAAATTCTTTTACTTTTTGGTAAAAGATGCTATAATAAAATCGAACGTATGTTCGTATAATATATATAGAGAGTGATAGCATGAGCGGCAGCAAATATGTCAGAACGATAATGCATATAGATGTGAATTCTGCCTTTTTGTCCTGGCAGGCGGTATATAACCTGCAAAAGGGTGATACCCTTGATTTGCGTGAGATTCCTTCGGTGGTAGGCGGCTCTCAAGCGGACAGAAGGGGTATCGTGCTGGCCAAAAGTATGCCTGCCAAGGCTTATGGAATACAAACCGGAGAGGTGCTGTGGCAGGCAAGACAAAAATGCCCCAAGCTAGTCAGTGTGCCTGCAAACTATCAGCTCTATATGAAGTGCAGCAATGCACTTTATGAGCTGGTGAAGGAGTATTCCCCTAAAATACAAAGATTTTCTGTGGATGAAATGTTTGTAGACTACACTGGGATGGAGAGGCATTTTGGTGAGCCTGTGGAAGCAGCGCATATGATTAAGGACAGGATCAAGCAGGAGCTGGGTTTTACTGTAAATGTAGGCATAGGCTGCAACAAGCTCACTGCCAAGGTGGCAGGGGATTTCAAAAAGCCTGATATGGTACACACCCTGTATCCCCAAGAAATCTCGCAGAAAATGTGGCCCCTTCCTGTGGAAGACCTATTCATGGTTGGCAGACAAACCAAGAAGAAGCTGAACCTGCTTAATATATATACCATAGGGCAGTTGGCCAATACTGACCGCAAGCTGTTAAATGACAAGCTAAAAAGCTTTGGTACGGTAATATGGTGTTATGCCAACGGCATAGACGAATCGCCTGTGCAGTCGGGATATTTTTTGCAAATGAAGGGGATTGGAAACAGTACTACCATTCGGTTTGATGTTACGGATACCTATACGGCGCGCAAGGTATTGCTGTCTCTTACTGAATCTGTAGCTCTAAGGCTGCGGGCAGCACACAGCTGCTGCAGGGTGGTGTCAGTGGAGATAAGAAATTCCGACCTGGAGAACTACTCTCACCAAAGGAAGCTTTTTTCTCCAACAAGTATAACCAATGAGATATATAGAAATGTGGTTGAGCTGTTTGAGGAGTGTTGGAAGGGTGAAAAAATCAGACATCTAGGCGTACGGGTTACGGATTTTTGCAGCGATGAATTTATACAGCCATCCTTCTTTGATGAACAGGACAGAGACAAGAAGAATGCATTAGATAGTGCTATAGACGACATAAGATATAAATATGGCAATGGCGCCGTAATGAGAGGGGTATTTTTAGATGGAGAGTTTTCGCCTATGACGGGCGGAGCAGGTGCAGAGGACTATCCTGTAATGAGCAGCATTTTGTAGGGGTGAATAATGAATGAAGTGTGTAAGAAAGCCGATAGAGGTTATAGCCTGGTTTGATATGGAGGGTAATCCTGCGCCCATAAGATTTCGTTGTCTGGATGAACAGCAGGAAATGGCCGTTATAAAGGTGGATAAGATACTTAAGAAGGATTTGGACAAATTTGCAGGCAACCGCATGATTAAATATACCTGCGAAAGTTTCATGCAGGGTCAGGTGAGGCCCTTTGAAATACGTTTTGAAGTAGATACCTGCAAGTGGTACCTTTACAAAATATAAAGTAAGATGGAACAGATGCTCCGGCTCATATTAAAGCCCTGTACAATCCTTGTACAGGGCTTTGGGTTCTAAGCAACACTGATTTTTTCTTTGGTCTTTTCTTTATTTAAGCTGTTATCATTTGCAATGGCTTTGCAGTGGCCATTGAAAACAGCACCTTCATCTATAATGATATTTTTGACGTCTACATCCCCGATAACCTTGGCTGTAGAAGTCATTTGCAGTTGACCTGCTGCAGATATATTACCGTTAACAGTACCGGATATGTATACATTTTCTGCTTTTATGTTTCCATTTATAGTACTTGAATCTCCTATAATTACATTTCCGGTTATGATAAGCTCTCCTGTTACATTTCCGTTAATTCTTAAAGTACCCTCAGCACGAAGCGTACCCTCTATATTGGTATTAGGACCTATCAGTGTATCTACTTTTTCGTTATTTAGTATTTCAGATTTATTTCCTTTGTTAAACATTTAGACATCTCCCTTTCTTAAATTATTTAAAATAGCTTGAAGGATTCACCGATCTTCCGTTTACACGAATCTCATAGTGAAGATGGGAACCTGTACTTCGGCCGGTGCTTCCCATTTTGCTGATGACTTGTGCTTTCTTGACCTTATCTCCTTTTTCAACTAAAAGCTTTGAATTATGTCCGTATAAGGTTGTAATGCCATAGCCATGTGAAATAATCACTACCTTGCCGTAGCCAGACTGCCAACCGGAAAATATAACCACGCCATCTCCTGTCGCTTTGATAGGAGTACCGGTAGTTCCGGCGAAATCTATACCCTTATGAAACTCTGTGCCTCTGTTGGTAAAAGGGTTTTTCCTGTTTCCATAAGTAGCAGTTACTCTAGTGCTTACAGGCTTGATGGAGGGTTTGGCATTTAAATAGGCAACTTGTTTCTTTACGGTCACCATGGAGCTGTCTATAAGCTGACGCTGTGATAGAAGCTGAGTAGATAATTCCTTATATGAGGTTTTGATTTGATCCATTTGCTGTAAAGAAGAATCAGATGAATTTTTGGATTTATCTGTTGTGACAGACTGTTTTGCTTTATTTTCCTCTGCAGCCTCACTGCTCTTTTTTATACCTACGATTTCTTTAATCTCATCCAACGCCCTGATGTTTTCCTCTAATTGCAGTTGAATTTGAACAGCATCATTTTGCAGATTTTTAATTTCCTCTTTTTGAGCAGTATTTACAACTGCCAAAGAGGAGATTTCTTGTTTGCTTTTAATGTACTTATCGTTTACGGAATTTATCATGTAAAGCAAGGCCGAGGTAAGAATCAGTAATGCGACAAGGCCAAAAGCCATAGCTTTGGGTAACCATAGAGGCATTCGAACAGATACTACCTTGGACTGGCTTTCCGGTATGTACATGAAGGTAGCGTGATTGCTTTTTCGCTTTGTAAAGGCCTTTTTCACTACTATCACCCTTTTCGATTGTAATTCAACTTTTACTTTGTCATGTTATAATTTCCATTTTAAAATAAAAATGGCAAACTGTATAGTCCTAAATGTACGACAACTTTTGCTTCACAAAATGACAAAAAAAGCTAAGTCAATATGAAACGATTGCCAGTTTAGTTTAACATTACAGAACATAAATTAAAATGATACACAAATACTATTTTTGAGGCTAAAAGTCTCAAAAAGTCCTTGATTGAAAGCATAGCATTATAGGACTGGAGGTATAGCAATGAAAATAGGAATAGAGAAATCCTTAACAAATGTGAAGGAATATTTAGAGCAGAATAATCTGGAAGCAGTTGTAATGAATGATGCAAAAAAAGACAGTAAAAGAGCTTTGAAAAAATATGACGCCATAGTAGCTTCAGGACTGGATTCTAATTTCTTAGGCATTCAGGATACTACAACAAAGACACCGGTTATCAATGCCGATGGCAAGACAGTGGAAGAAGTATACAACGAAATAAAAAGCAGACTGGAATAAATCACTTCAGGTGCGAAGAACCTCCGAATTTCGGGGGTTCTTTAATTTATGGAAAACGGTGGCATATAATAGTAAAATGAAGAATCATTGAAAGAAATTTTGTAAATTCGATATATATTTTTAAGTTGACAAATTAAACGGTGGTTTAATTATATGATAGTGATATTTAATATGATATAATCAAGGAAGGTCTTGGATACATATTGGAAAAAGTATTTGGGTGGTAGGAGTGAACAGGGGGTAAGTGTGTTGGGCGAGGTTGAGTCAAAAGCAGACAGCAGATTTAGCATCACTGAGGGACAAGATATAAGAAAAATTACAATGAAGCTGGCAATGCCTGCTATTATGGAAATGGCAATGCAGACCCTATTAGGCTTTGCAGATATGGCAATGGTGGGCAGCTTGGGAGCGGCCGCTATTGCTGCAGTTGGTTTGGGAGATACGCCTATCGCAACGATCATGGCGGTATTTGCGGCTTTGGGAACAGGTACAACAGCCTTGGTAGCTCGATATGTTGGAGCAAAGGAGTATGACAAAGCAGTAGATACAGCAAGGCAAGCTTTAATAGTTGGCGTTTTTTTTGGTATTCTTGTAAGCATCGTGGTAGTGATGTTTGCATCACAGATTATAACGTTCATGGGCGCAGATGCGGAAGCAGCACCTTTTGGTATACAATATATAACCTATACAGGCTCTGCTTTGGTTTTTCTAATTATAAGTGTAATCATGGGTGGTGTATTAAGAGGCTGTGGAGATACTAAAACGCCGATGTACGCCAACGGATTAGCAAATATAATGAATATAGTCGGTAATTTTTTATTGATTTACAATAGTGCCAGCCATATAATCCATATACCCTTTACCGATGCAGCAATTACATTGTTTACACCTGGGGCCGGAATGGGCGTGGCAGGAGCGGCTTTATCAACGGCGATTTCAAGGGTGATAGCCAGTTTGATCATATTATATGTATTATTTTCCGGCAGAGCGCCTATAAGATTTACAGTAAGAGATAAGTATAGAATAAATATAGATATTATTAAAAGGATATTTAGAATAGGTACACCTGCAGCGGCAGAAATGCTTTCTATGAGAGTGGGACAAATGCTGTACGGCAGAAAGGTTGCGATGCTGGGAACTGTCATGTATGCTTCCCACAGAATTGCATTGACTGCTGAATCCGTATCCTATATGCCGGGCTTTGGTTTTGCATTGGCGGCAACCACCTTGGTAGGACAGTTTTTGGGGGCACAAAAACCTGATATGTCAGAAAAAAGCGGTTATGAGGCTAACAAGCTGGCATTGTTGTTTATGACGGCCTTAGGCCTGATATTTTTCTTCTCCCCAGAGCCTTTTATCAAGCTATTTACAAGAGATCCGGATATTGTTAGAAATGCTTCTGCTTGTCTGAAGCTAGTAGCTATTGCTCAACCTTTCCTTGCTGCATCCATGGTATTTTCTGGAGGCTTAAGAGGTGCAGGAGATACGCGTTATGTTATGATAAATACGCTGATAGGGGTTTGGGGAATAAGGCTTTTGGGGACATACATTTTGATCGATGTCTTTCATCTTGGACTTATGGGCGCTTGGATTGGCATGGTGTCAGATTTGTTTGTAAGAGGAACCTTAAATGCTTTGCGCTTTAGAAGCGGCAAGTGGAAGTATATAAAGATATAGAGAACTCATCATAAAAGCTTATGCAGAACAGCATCCGTTGTTTTGCATAAGCTTTTGTTGCATATAAAGTGCTCTCAAGCGAAGAGCTTTGTATGTTTAAGTAAACAGTACTTGTAGATTATTAACATATTGTATTGTCAGAAATGGCATAATAAAGCTATAATTACAGATATATATGTTGCCCCAAAAATGATCCATGCAAAAGCAGTCAAGACATCTGCTTATGTAGGATTGCAAATGTATTTTTATCACCCTGTGCATTCATAAAGATGTTTTGCATTTTATAAATGCAAGGGTTGAGGTTTAGGCAAAATATAAAGAAGGAAGAAATGAATGATGATATTTCTGCGGCAAATGCTGCGGGGGACTTAATGGAGGTATTATGAATAAGTTTTTAAAAAGTCTTAAGATTTCTTTGCTGATCATATTAGGAGGACTTGTTGTTCCGGCTTTGCTTTCGATTATTTTCTGTGGGAATTATCATTGCTGTAACAGGTGGGATTTTGATTGCGTATGACAATTCAGCATTAAGAAAAAAAGTATTGAAAACGCCCCTTGACCAAGAGGTAGAAGAAGATAAGGAACCAGATAAGATGAATTGGTCCTATGTATTGTTTTGCTCCGGACTTGTCATTGTGCTGGTTGCTATAGCTTTGGGAGAAATTTAATAGAGGTGCATTTATGAGAAGCTTTGTTGGTATTAATTTCAGCAGTGAAGTAAAGGAAGACCTGGGCAGGATTCAAAAGCAGATTAGAAGCAATGCTGTAAAGGGCAGATTTAAGCATGTGGATAACTTTCACATTACGCTTAAGTTTTTAGGCGAAATTGAGCAGCAGCAATCTGTGGAAATTGCTAAAAAACTGGAGGAGATTGCAAAAAAACATAGGGGCTTTGAGCTTAGACTGCAGGAGATAGGCCGATTTAAGGGCAGAGAAAACATACGCACACTTTATATTGGATTAAGTGGAAAAGTGGATGCTTTACAGAAATTAAATGAGGATACAGAAGCGGCACTGGCATTGCTGGGCTTCAAAAAAGAAGGAAGACCTTACACGCCGCATATCACGATATCCCAGGATTTGATATTGAACATACCCTTTGAAGAGCTTCAAGCACAAGTTGATTTATCCAGTACGCATACAATATACGTAAGTAAAATTGAGCTTATCAAAAGTGAACAAATACAAAACAAAAGAATATATACCCCTATTTACAGCTATGAGCTAAGATCAGAATAAGTTGTATATAGTATATTATAAAAAAAGAACTAAATGCTTTACATGAGCAATAATTTGCTGGAATAAAGCTTCAGATACCCAAGAGGAATACCTCTGAAGAAGCTTGCTTTGCGGTTGGAAGCAAATTCATTTCTTATAAAGTAAAGTATTTAGTTCTACATTATAGATGGATGTGATTAAATGATAGCAAGGGAGGATTTTCTTCCTATTACAAAATTGGATTTGCGAAAAAGAAATATTGAACAATTGGATTTTGTTTTTGTCAGCGGAGACGCCTATGTGGATCATCCCAGCTTTGGGCATGCAATTATAGCCAGGTTGCTTGAAAGCAGAGGCTATAAGGTAGGTATCATCCCTCAGCCTGATTGGAAAAACGCAGAAGCCTTTAAGGAACTTGGGAGACCAAGATTGGGATTTTTAGTAGCCTCCGGTAATATAGATTCTATGGTTAACCATTACACGACCAGCAAAAAGAAAAGAAGAGGAGACCTCTATTCGCCTGGCGGCAAGGACGGCTACAGACCGGACAGAGCATTGATTGTGTATTGCAACAGGATTAGGGAGGCCTATAAGGATGTACCCATCATCATAGGAGGTATAGAGGCCAGCTTACGCCGCTTCGCTCACTATGATTATTGGGATGACAAAGTAAGACGATCCATCCTGTTTGATGCTAGAGCAGACTTGATGGTTTACGGTATGGGAGAAAAACCCATACTACAGATTGCAGAGGCTTTAGACTCTGGTATGGACATCAAATATATTACATATATCAATGGAACGGCATACATAGCGCCTGGTTTTGACGGTATAACGGAGGCAGAAGTAATACCAAGCTTTGAAGATGTCAGCGCCAATAAGAAAAAGTATGCAGAAGCCTTCATGGTGCAATATGAGGAGCAGGATTATCATACCGGAAGGACAATCATACAACCTCACGGGGAAAAGTATTTGGTGCAGAATCCTCCTGCGGCACCTATGACAATGGAGGAATTAGATGAGTTATACAAGATTAAGTTTACAAGAACCTATCATCCGATCTATCAAAAGGATGGAGGTATACCAGCCCTTACAGAAGTAAAGTTTAGTCTTACTTCTCAAAGAGGTTGCTTTGGAGGGTGCTCCTTTTGCGCGTTGACCTTTCATCAGGGCAGGGTGATTCAAACCAGAAGCAACGAGTCTATCATTCAGGAAGCAAAGCAAATGATAGAAGAGCCTGATTTCAAAGGTTATATTCATGATGTAGGAGGACCTACTGCCAATTTTCACAGTCCTTCCTGCGAAAAGCAAATAAAGGAGGGCGTATGCAAGAAAAAACAGTGCATGCATCCTGCACCCTGTAAAAAACTGAAGGTAGACCATAAAGAATATCTTAAGCTTCTGAGAAGCTTGAGAACCTTGCCAGGCGTCAAGAAGGTATTCATCAGGTCCGGCATAAGGTATGACTATATGATGCTGGATCCTAGTGATGAATTTTTCAAGGAGCTGTGCGAGCACCATGTAAGTGGACAACTAAAGGTTGCACCGGAGCATGTTTCGGATGCAGTGCTGCATTATATGGGTAAGCCCGGCAGAGGCGTCTATGATCGCTTTGTGGATAAATATTATAAAATAAACAAGCGGATAGGTAAGGAACAATATCTGGTGCCTTATCTCATGTCCAGTCATCCCGGCAGTGACCTTAAAGCTGCTGTAGAGCTGGCGGAATATGTCAGAGATATGGGCTATAATCCCGAACAGATACAAGATTTTTACCCTACACCGGGAACTCTTTCTACCTGTATGTATTATACAGGCGTGGACCCTAGAACCATGAAACCTGTATATGTACCTAGAACCCCTGAGGAAAAGGAAATGCAAAGGGCGTTGATACAATACAGAAATCCCAAAAACTATGCTTTGATCTATAAGGCGTTGATAAAGGCAGGCCGTAAGGATTTAATCGGCTTTGGTGAGAAATGCCTGATCAAGCCGCCGAGAAACAATGAACAAGCTGACAAAAAAGGGAATAAGCATAACAGCAGTCGCAGTGAAAGCAAAGACAGGAGAGAAAACGCACAGGAAAAGAGTCGCAGCAATAATAGAAGTAAGAAAAGAAAGTAATTGTGAGGTCTAAAATATGAAGGATTTATTAAAAGGGCGTATTCTATTGTTAATGGTATTTGTATTAGGCGCAGGTGCGTTATACTTAGCCAATATAAATGTCGGCTATTTAAGTAAAATTAATGCATTGCAAATGGAACTGTCAGAAGAGAAAAAACAAAAATCAGAATTGGAAAAGAAGTTTTCTGAGATAGAGAAAGGTTTGCAAAGCGAGATCGCTGGGATTAACGACAAGCTGGAAGCTGCAAATAAGGAGCTGGCTGATTTGCCGCAGATTCAAGAATTTGAGATCGCTCAGCTTAAGCAAAAGGGATTGAAGGATCCTGTGAAGGATTTGACTGAAGATTTAATGAAGCGTAATGATTTAATACCTTATAAAGGTGTCCTGGGAGGAACCATGGGCTTCTACTTCGAAGACCATATTCATATTATTTCCTCCGAATGGGCGGCAGCTTATTTTGAAGATGGGCATCAAAACGGCATCATGCTTCTTAAATATAACATACAAAAAGACGGTAAAATACGTTGGTATGTAATAGACAGCTTGTTATACTAGATTGATTGGTATGATAGTTGTGCAATAATCTTGTGGGACACATCATAATGTCTTACAAGGTTTTGCTTTGTAAAGGCATTACTTTATGTTTATTAATAAGTGAAAGTTTGATACAATATTTGTGTAACAATTAAAAAATAATAAGGAGTGAACTTTTGATGGGACATTTGATAATCGACGGTGAGCATTTGAGCATAA
>JAQSYD010000097.1 GCA_029256325.1 Clostridia bacterium | reverse complement strand
TGCGATTAGGAGTTGTAATTTGCGGATTAAGCTTTAAAAGCTGCTCTAGTGTAAGATTATGCTTTTGTGCTATTTTCCACATCATGTCGCCGCTAGCTATAACATAGACCTGACCAGCATTTGCTGCCGGTGCAGCTGGAGTTGGAGCTGGTGTTGCCGGTTCTGGTGTCGCGCCAGTAGCAGCCGAAACAACATCAACCTGTAATGTAGCAGGTGAGAATACTACCGCTGAGGATAGTATCAGTAATAGAGCGAGGGCCTTGGCAATTTTCTTTTTCAAACTGATTACCTCCTATAACTTTTATTAAACAAATACTTTGTATAATTTTTAACACTTAATTACAATAAATTTACAAAAATCTTAATTATTTTCATAAAGGATTTACCTTATTCTACCATGTGTTTTGCACGGGGATTTTTATAACATATTAAGAAATTGAAATTGACTGTTAACAGGCATATAAGAAAGCATAGGAATAGATTATCTTTTGTTTTCATGTGATTATCTTCTGTTTTTATTGCTTTCTATCAGTAGAATCCTTTGATTTTAATGACCTTCTGACCTATACTTAAGTTAACTATTTTATTTGACAGGAGAGACCTATGATAAAGACGCTAAAAGGGAAAATTTCATTGTTATATATTTGCCTTGTAGTTATGATTGCGATTATAGGTTCCGCATCCGTATTGAACTTATATAGATTAAGTAAAGCTATAGATGGTTTGATGGTAGATAACTATAAAAGTATAAATGCAATATCCTATATGTTGGAAGCCTTTGAACGTCAAGACAGTGCGGCCTTGATCTATATTAACGTTGATGCAGAAAAAGGCATTGAGCTGTTTAATCAAAATAGCAATGAGTTTTTGAAATGGTATATTGCAGCCAGCAATAATATTACCGAACCGGGAGAAAAAGAGTTGTTTGAGGATGTTAACAAAGATTACGTGGATTACTCAATGCTCTTTTCCAAGCTTCAGGAGATTCGAAATAAAGAAGGGGCTGATCAGGCTGCCTACTTTTATGATACAGCAATGATGCCTGAATTTGTAGATATTAAAAGCAAATTGCGTGAACTTACCCGTCTAAATGAAATCGGCATGTTTAATGCAAAAAACGATGCTACGAGAAGCACACACGATTCCATGTACATCCTATTTGCTCTATCAGCTTTTGCTGTTAGTGGCGGACTTATACTGTCAATACATTTCACCAATAGATTTATGAAACCACTGGATAACTTGACTAAAATCGTAAAAACAGTGAAGGTAGGAAATTGGAATCAACAAATCAAGATTGTGTCTAAGGATGAAATCGGAGACCTTTCGATAGAGTTTAACAAAATGACAAAAAGGCTTCATCAGTATGAACAAAGTGCTTTAGGCAAGCTTATGTCAGAAAAAAATAAGTCCTTGGCCATCGTAAAAAGCATACCAGATCCCCTGATTGTACTTGATACAGCTTACAGAATTATGTTGTTAAACGATACCTGTGAAATGTTTTTTGGAATCAAAGAAGAAAAAGTGCTTAAGAAGCATTTTCTTGAAGTTATAAGAAATGAAGAAATTTTCAAGATCATGTCAAACGCCTTCGAGGATGAGGTGGAAATGAATGATAGGATCATTAAAATAGAACAAAATGAAGAATTTTATTTTAACGTAATTGTAACGATGATAAAGGATTTGGAGTCCAAGGTTAGCGGAATTATTATACTGCTGAAGGATGTAACACAATTAAAACAGCTTGAAAAGGCAAGGACAGATTTTGTTTCAACCATATCTCATGAGTTTAAAACGCCATTGACATCAATCATGATGGGAACAAGTATGATTATTGACGGCAGCATGGGTGTTTTAAATGAGGAGCAGCAAGATATATTAGGCACAATAAAGGAAGATGGAGAACGGTTGACAAGGCTTGTCAACGATCTTCTCGAATTGTCAAGGATTGAGGCAGGCAGTTCAGTTTTTAATATAGAGCCCTGTTCCATAGATGCTATTATTGATGATTCCGTGAAGCAGTTTGCAATTCAAGCTGCTCATAAAAATGTAAGTATCCATGTAAGAGTTGAAGAAATGATGCCAAAGGTTATTGTAGACTATGAGAAGATTACTTGGGTCTTTAATAATCTTATAAGCAACGCACTAAAATATACGAATTCTGGCGACGAGATATTGATCAATGCTTCTATAAGAAATGAAAAAATGTACATTTTAGTGAAGGATACCGGCGTCGGCATTCCTGAAGAGTTCCAAGAGAAGATTTTTGACAAGTATGTTCAGGTAAAGGGTCAGGATCTTGAAGCTCGTGGAACGGGCCTTGGCTTGGCTGTTGTGAAGGAAATAATTAATACCCATGGAGGGGAAATATGGTGTGAAAGTGAGCTGGATACAGGCAGCACATTTACATTCACTCTTCCATTAAATATTTCGGAGGTTCAAAGTGAAAAGAATTTTAGTTATTGATGATACAAAAAATATACGGATGCTCTTAACTAAGTGTTTGGAGCATGAAGGCTATCAAGTGGAAACCGCCAGTGACGGTCAAGAGGCTTTGGATATGTTTAAAAGCAACAGCTATGACCTTGCATTTCTAGATATTAAGATGTCAAGGCTAAGTGGGACAGAGGTGCTAAAAAGTATTAGGGAAATAGGAATAGAAACTCCTGTTATTATAATAACTGCATATGCAACCATAAAGAATGCTGTGGAATGCACGAAGCTGGGAGCGGTAACTTATCTTCAAAAGCCTTTTACTGCAGAGAAAATCAGAACAGTACTAAGCGAATTTATGAACCGATTTGAGCATAAGGGTTTATTGACGCAAACAGAAAACATACTAGAGCAATCAAGAAAGTTAATAGTGGCAGGGGCTTTTTCTGACGCACTTGAAATGCTTAGAGAGATAATTGGAAAGGAAATAGATAACCCTGAGGTTTATTTTCTTATTAGCAAAGTATATCACGGCATGGGCAACATGGAACATGCAGATAGGTTTTATAAGACATATCAGTTATTTAAAAATTAAGGGTTGGGGGGAGCACAATGTTAGTAACAATTATAGAAGGCGGGGAACTAAGCTATACCCTGACGAGAATTCTACGCTTATTTAATCACAGTATAAATATTGTTAAACAGGAAAGTGAAGCGAATATAGATAAAATAGTAGATCAGGAGATTCATGTCATATACGGTACCGGTATAGATGTAAGTATCCTTTCAAAGCCCTGTATTTCACAGTCAGATGTTGTAATATCACTTATGGATAACGATGCCGATAACCTTGCGGCCTGCTTATATATTAAAGAAAATTATTGCAATAAAAAGACAATAACTAGGGTCAATAACCCTAAATATATGAAGAGATTTGAGCAATTAGGCATAGATATAGCTTTTAGCAGTGCACTTATTGCTCTTAATCCCATGAGTTTAGATAAGGAACAATAATGAAGAAATTTAAAATAAGTCAGACGCAAGCAATCGTTATCGGATTTGCAGCTATTATTTTTGCTGGTTGCATATTGTTAAATTTACCCATATCAACAAAATCCGGTTATAGTATAGGTTTTGTAAATGCACTTTTTACATCAACATCAGCAGTATGTGTTACAGGCTTGGTAGTGGTCGATACCTATACACACTGGAGCGTCTTTGGACAAGTAATTATTCTCTTGCTTATACAAATAGGCGGTCTGGGCTTTATGACATTGGCTACCTTGTTTTCATTAGCCCTTGGGCGTAAAATCTCTTTTAAGGAAAGATTACTAATCGCTGAGTCGTTAAATCAGTATAGTCCACAGGGTATGGTTAAGCTTATCAAGGATATTCTGTTGGGTACTATGATTTTTGAGGGCATAGGGGCAATTATATTGTCTATTAGGTTTGCAGGTCAATATGGAATAAAAGACGGTATTTTCAAAGGAATATTCCATTCTATATCTGCTTTCTGCAATGCCGGTTTTGATTTGATGGGTGGAAATGGACAATTTTCCAGCTTTTCAACTTATGTAGAGGACCCTGTAGTAAACCTTACAATAATGGCATTAGTTATTATAGGCGGACTGGGCTTTGCTGTATGGGAGGATGTCTATAAAACGAGAAATTTCAGTGAATTCAGAGTGCATACTAAACTAGTTCTGGTTACAACAACAATATTGGTTGTATCGGGATTTATATTTTTTATGGCCTTGGAGTATTTCAATACTGAAACCTTGCAGCCGCTGAGCCTTAAAGGAAAGGTTTTGGCTTCAATGTTTCAGTCAGTAACTCCCAGGACAGCAGGCTTTAACACATTATCATTGCCGGATTTAACCAATGCTTCAAAGCTGATAACAATGGTGCTCATGTTTATTGGGGGATCACCTGGATCTACTGCCGGAGGCATTAAGACGACAACTGCAGGGGTACTTTTATTTGCGGTAATTTCAGTTTTGAGAGGATGCAAGGATGTTAATGTATTCAAAAAGAGATTGGAAATTGAAGTCATTATTAGATCTTTAGCGATCGTTTTATTAAGCCTTTTTGTTATTATAAGTACAACCATCGTATTATCAATATTTGAAAATGCAACATTATTTGAGTATTTGTTTGAGTCAACTTCTGCCTTTGGAACTGTAGGATTATCCATGGGAATTACTCCGACCCTTGGCAGGATAGGTAAGCTGGCATTAATCATTACCATGTTCATGGGAAGAGTTGGAGTGCTCACTATGGGTATGGCAGTAAATATAAGAATTCAAAAATCAGATACAAAGCTTAAATATCCCATAGAAAAAATATTGGTAGGATAGGTAGGAGAACATCTATGCATTCATTTGTAATATTGGGTCTTGGCAGATTTGGACAAAGCGTAGCTAAAACGCTTTATGATCTGGGCTGTGAAGTATTAGTAATCGATGAAAATGAGGAATTGATTCAGAGTATATATAACCACGTTACACATGCAATAATCGGGAATGTAACGGATAAAAATGTGTTAAAATCAGCTGGAATTAAAAACTTTGATGCTGCAGTCGTTTCAACAGGCAAAAACTTGGAGACCAGCATTATAGTGACACAAATTTTAAAAGAAATGGGAATGGGCTATATACTGGCCAAAACACAGAATGATCTGCATGCAAGAGTATTGACTAAACTGGGTGCAGACCGGGTAGTATTCCCTGAACATGATATGGGGGTAAGAATTGCACATAATTTGGTTTCGACCAACATCATTGACTATATTGAGCTATCGCCGGATTATAGCATTGTTGAGATAAACCTACCTGCAAATTGGGAGGGAAAGACATTATATGAATTGGACATTAGAGCAAAGTATGGTATAAATATCATTGCAATTAAAAATGGGTTGCATATAAATGTAGCGCCTACAGCAGATTATGTTACGAATAGCAATGATTTGTTAGTTGTTATTGGATTAAACAGTGCAATAGATAAACTAAACAGCAGACACTCGAAAATATAGAAAATACATCTGAATAGCATAACAGCTTCCATAATTAAACTGTATAATATCAATTGTGTAATAGAATATTTAAATGAAGCCCTCTGTTGATCTTTCAGCAGAGGGCTTTTGTATGATAAGTTTTCAGTACAAAGTTTATTAGCAGGAATTCAAATTATCATGTAAAATATATAGTATAAAAATATGGGAAGTGATGAAATGTCAATTAGCGTTGCTTTTATTAATGGGAAAATTCATGCCATGGAAGGATTTGCGACAGAGGCTGTAGCTGTCTCGGGAGAAAGAATTACCGCGTTAGGCAGCACAAAGGAGATTTCGGAATTATGTGATTCAGATACTGAGATTGTTGATTTGAAAGGCCGCTGTCTTCTGCCTGGCTTTAATGACAGCCATATGCATCTGATTCTATATGGACTGACATATGAAAAGATTGATCTGAGAGGCTTAACCTCTATAGAGGATATCATTAGAGCAGGAAGCGCATACATAGAGCAGAAAAATAGGCAAGATGGTGAATGGGTATTAGGATATGGATTTGACCAAAATCTGTTTAAGGGAAAACAGCTGCCGCGCAAGGAAGATTTAGATCAGATTTCTAGCAAGCACCCCATTATAATTGATCGGATATGCGGGCATGTGGGAACTGCCAATACCCTTGCATTAAAAATGGCAGGAGTCACAAAGGATACAGTAGTTACAGGGGGAGTCATTGATAGAGATAAAGATGGTAATCCGACAGGAATATTCCGTGAGGCAGCACTTGAATGGCTTCAATCCTGTATTCCAAATCCTAAAGCAGAGAAGCTTAAGGATATCATTAAGAATACTGCAGAAGAAGCATTAGCCCTTGGACTTACTTCTATACAAACCAATGATTCGGAAGCTAAAGAATATGATTCAGCACTTGAGGCTTATCGGTCCTTAGCTGAACAGGGTGAGTTGAAAATTCGCATCTATGAAGAAGTAAATGCAACAAGACCGGAACAATTAAAGAAGTTCCTTGATGCAGGAATACAAAAGGGCTATAGCGATGATTACTTCAAAATAGGGAATATCAAGTTGTTTCTTGATGGCTCTCTTGGCGCGAGAACAGCACGCTTAAGAAATGGCTATTCTGATGATCCCAATAATATGGGCATTTTTATTCATACACAGGAAGAAGTGGATGCGTTGGTGGGCATAGCACATAAAGCCGGAATGCAGGTGGCTTGTCACGCTATAGGAGACGGAGCCGTAGTACAATGTATAGATGCTATTGAAAAGGCAATGAAGAACGAACCCAAGCAGCTGCGACATAGAATTGTTCACTGTCAAATTGCAGATAAAGATTTGTTTGACAGAATGGCACAATTAGGAATCGCTGCAGATATTCAGCCTCCTTTTACAGCATCGGATTATACCATTGTAGAGGATCGAATAGGGGAAGCAAGAGCAAAGAGAAGCTATGCATGGAGGACAATGCTGGATTACGGTATCTCTTTAGGGGGAGGCTCAGACTGTCCGGTAGAAACCTTTGACCCACTTTGGGGAATTTACTGCGCTGTAACCAGAGCGGATGGAAGAGGCGAGCCTGCCGGCGGGTGGCTGCCCAGTGAGAAGCTGTCGGTAGAAGAAGCAGTAAAGCTTTATACAATTGGCTCTGCATACCTGGCTTTTGAGGAAAATCAAAAAGGTACGATCAAGGAAGGCAAGCTTGCGGATATGGTTGTTCTTTCAGAGGATATATTTGAAGTAAAACCGGAAGATATAAAGAATATAAAAGTATTAATGACGATAGTTGGAGGAAAGATACAATATACAAGAGCGTAGAAATAAGCTCTTGTCACAGTAAAGGAGTTATAGATGATAAGCAATATTTCTTTTTCAAGGGCTGAGACATGCCTGATTATGGAGCCTATGCACAGTAATCCTTACGGCAATGTACATGGCGGAGCGCTTATGAAGATTATGGACAATACTGCAGGCATAGCAGCTGCAAAGCACGCAAAAGGCACCGTTGTAACTGCAAGGGTTGATGAAATTGTATTTCACAAACCAATACATGTAGGTGATATTGTAACCTGCATTGGGCAGCTTGCTTATGTAGGGAAATCTTCCATGCAGATTATGGTGAGTATAGTAGTGCACGAACTAAGCAATTATTCAGAGCCTGAAACAGCTTTGACTGCATTTTTTACCATGGTGCATCTCGTAGATAACAAGCCGGCAAAAGTGCCGGAATTAGTTGTTTCCACTAAAGAAGAAGAGGAGATCTATAAACTGGGAGAGAGAAAATATAGGGATATCAGATTGAAATATAAAGCATAAACAGCAAGGGGCAGTTACTGCCCCTTACTGTTTATATTATGGGTATTGATATATCTGAAGATTGTTGAGATCACTAATATTCCAAAGGCGATAGCACCAGCACTGCCGAGGGTTTCAAGACCCTTATATGCAGCCTCCGCAATTTTCTTGTCAATAATATATAAAACTGTATTATAGGCTGAAATTCCAGGTACAATTGGAAATAGACTGGGGATGTAAAATACGGTTGAAGGTGTTTTAAAAACCTTAGCCATAATTTCGCTTAACATACTGATGACTATTGCTGCAATAAATACAGCAAATATTTCACTTTGGGTTAACATTTGAGTGCTTTTATAAGCTGCCCATCCTATTGCGCCGCACAACCCTGCCCAAACAAGGTTTTTTCTTTCGATATTAAATAATATTGCAGGACAATAACTGCCTAAAAAAGCGAGAACAAATTCTTTCATTTAATCACATCCAAATCTTCATTAATAACAAAGCCAACCCCATGCCTACACCTATAGAGGTGACGATGATCAACGCCTCTACGACTCTTGACTGACTTGACAGTATATCTCCATGCAAAGCATCTCTAATGCCGTTGGTGATGGCAAGACCAGGGACTAAAATCATAATAGAACCTACAATAATAGGATTGATATTTAAAAAATCAATAAATTTAGCTGCACATACTGATATGAGACCTGCAATAAAACTGCATAAAAAATTCCTAAAATACTGAGAAAAATCAGCTTTCTTCATTTTCTCTAAAACAAGGTATATAAACATGCTGATTGCCGCAGCAAATGCACCGTCAATAAAGGTGCCTTTAAATAAAACAGCATATGCAAAGGCGGTTACGCCAGCTGCCAATAGCCTTTTTATAAAAGAAAAGTAAGGAGCAATCTCGATACTCTTTAATATTTTCATTGCTTCATCATAGGGCATTGTTTTATTTTGAAGATTTCTAGAAAAAGTATTTATCATTTCAATGTTGTGCAGATTAATGGTTCTATTCCTGATTCTTTTTATTAATGATACGGATTCATTTGCATTGTTCAATGCCCAACCAGATACAAATATACCTGAAGGTGTAACAAATGACTCACATTTGATATCATAAGCCCAACAAATTCTATCAATGGTATCTTCCACTCTGTATATCTCAGAACCACTGGTTAACAGAATTTCCCCACTAAGTATGGCAATATTTAATACTTCTCTCACTTCCAAATGAATCACCTCATTGTTGAATGTTAATTATTATATATTATAGCAGAGTATAAGAATTATACCACTATGTATACAATTGATTATCAGAACTACAAATATCAAAAAATAAGTTCCCATATATAGAAAAATATTACTAAAAAGGTATATATTTTACTATACAATTTGTTATAATAAAATTGTTAATAATTCTATACAAGCAAGTAAAATCAAGGGTTTAAAAATTAACAAGTAATTTGTCGAATATTGTTAATTATTAAATTAACGACCTGGTTTATGCTTCATGGAAATATTAGCGCAATATTATGAGGAGGGGATTTAATGAAAAAATTACTATCCTATCTATTAGTAACCGTATTGCTGTTCACAGTTGTAGCAGGCATTCCGGGAGTAGGACCTTTTGGCGTTGATGTTGTGTCAGCAGCTACAGGAGATACAACTCCAACAACACCAAAAACACCAACATCAAAAACACCTACTATAACTCAGGAAGCAACAGAAATCACTCGTGCACTTACAATTGGTGCAAGAGGAAATGATGTTAAGCTTTTACAAACAATGCTTAACAGCCACGGATACAAGCTTAAGGTTGATGGTATCTTTGGTAAGCTGACTCTTGCTGCGGTTAAAGATTATCAAGGTAAGAATGGTCTTGAGGTTAATGGAAAAGTTGGACCGGAAGTTCTTGCAAAGTTAAATCCAGAAAAGCTGACTACTTTGAAGGTTGGAAGAGCTGATTATGCAGCTCATGGAACAAAGTGCTTTACAAATGCAGTAGTTTTAATGGCAGGGGATAAGATTGTAGCAGCTTCCTTAGACGATTATCAATTTATGGCAAAGGATACTTCAATCGCTGTTCCAAACTCTGATAAGGATTTTGGTACATATTACAAGGATCCAACCAGAGTTTTAGCATCAAAGCTTGCTAATGCAGATGCCTATAGTGCTAATATGGCAAAATCAGGCGGTGCAACAATTTCTATAGATAAGAACCTTAAAGCTGTCGAAGCATATGTAGCAGGAAAAACAGTAGCAGAATTAGAAAAAACATTGGCAGCAAACAGCAAAGAACAAATGGTTGATGCTGTTAGTGGTGCAACATTAGCAGATACATATGGTTACGTTTCCGCAATCGTTGCAGCTGCAAAGGCTGCAAAAGATAATAGTTCACTTCAAGTAAATGCTGCATCATTAGCAAGCTTGAAATTGCAAAGAGCGGACTACGCAGCCCATGGAACAAGGTGTTTTACAAATGCAGTAGTAGCAATAGCAGCAGGTAAGATTGTTGCAGTTTCTTTAGATGACTATCAATTTATGGCAAAGGATACTTCAATTGCTGTTCCAAACTCTGATAAGGACTTTGGTACATATTACAAGGATCCAGCAAGAGTGTTGGCATCAAAGAGAACTAATGCAGCTGCATATAGTGCAAATATGGCAAAAGAAGGTTCAACTATTGCAATAGACAAGAACTTAGATGTCATTCAAGCATATGCAGTAGGAAAAACAGTGACAGAATTGGAAAAAATATTGGCAGCAAACAGCAAAGAACAAATGGTTGATGCTGTTAGTGGTGCAACATTGGTAGATACTTATGGCTATGTTTCTGCAATTCTTACAGCAGCAAAAGGCGAAAAACCCATAAAAGTTATAGAAAAAGTTACGCTAAAGGTTGGAAGAACTGAATATGCAGCCCATGGAACAAAGTGCTTTGCAGTGCCGGTAGTAGTTATGGCAGGGGACAAGATCGTGGCTGCTTCTGTAGATGAATATCAATTCATGAGCACAGATGTTGCAGTTGGTGTTCCAAATTCCGATAAG
>JAQSYD010000096.1 GCA_029256325.1 Clostridia bacterium | reverse complement strand
TAAAGATACTCGAATAGTTTTTTTCAATTCACTTACTTTACTAACACTTCATTTAGGCTGCCTGTTCTGTAGCCAATTAAATCCATAGAAACATATTGAAAGCCTATTTCCTTCAACTTAACATTGATCGGCTTATTTAAATCCTCTAAAAAAACTCTTTTCACATCTTCAGGCAACAGCTCAATTCTAGCCAGCTTGCCATGGCATCTCACTCTCAACTGCATAAAGCCAAGATTTCTTAAAAAAGCTTCAGCTTGATCCACCATTTGCAGCTTTTCCTCTGTGATTTCCTCATAATAAGGCACCCTTGAAGCAAGACAAGCTAAACTGGGCTTGTCCCATGTATGAAGCTTCAATTCTTTAGAAGCTGCTCTAATCTCATTTTTTGTAAACCCACTAAGCTTTAGAGGGCTTAATACCTGAAGCTCTTGCAATGCTTTTAGTCCTGGTCTGTAATCTCCCTCATCATCTGCATTGGTGCCGTCCAATACCACCGATATTCCCTTTTCCTTTGCCCTTTCAAGTATCTCCTCAAATATCTTATGCTTGCATATATAGCACCTATCCATAGGATTTTCCTTAAAACCTGGAATTTCAAATACATCTTTCTTTATAAAAATATGATTCATATCCATAGAATTTAAAAACTTTTCTGTTTCAGCCAGTTCTTCTCTTGGCGTTACGCTGGAAAGTATGGTTATTCCCATAACATTTTCTTTTCCTAGGGTATCCAATGCCACTTTTAACAGAAAGCTGCTGTCCACTCCCCCTGAATATGCTACGGCAACCTTTCCATAGCTTTTGAGCAGCTCTTGTAGTCTATCTAATTTTTCCACCTGTTTTTCCTCCTTAGTGCATAGATACAAAAATTTTTGTGTCCTATCATATAAAATAATACTTAATATCCAGCCAATTATCAAGCTTGCTGTAGAAGATAAGAAAATGGCTTAAAATATCTATTTTAAGCCATTTTCGAGATTAGTTTTGCCATTTTATCCTTTTGAATTAACTATTCAAATATATTTACTAAAGCATCAAACAGCTCTTTGTTTTGTTTTACCTTGGCTTCGTTGCCTAAAGTGCAATATCTGTTTTGTTTCATAGAATCTCCGACAATCTTTGCCAGAGCTTTGATATCTTCTTTTTTAGCCTTTAATATTTCTTCTCTTTCTCTTTGAAGGTCTTCATAGCTGATATTTCTTATATAGTATTCAGCTGCTCTCTCACCCTTCATAGAAGGTGTCAGAGGGGTATCTACACCGCTCATCGTACCTATGATGTATTTGGTCATTTCTCTATGATCTACATCAAACTTCTCAAGATATTTTTCAAACCCATCATAAACCTTCATGGTCTCCTTCAAGTTAGGGTCTCTATAAGAGACAAAGAACAAATTGCCGCTTCTTTCAAAGCCAGCCATTGCTCCATAGGCTCCGCCCTTAACACGGATGTTGTTCCATAGATAATCGTAACGAGCAATACTCTTTAATACCTGCAAAGTGCCGCTATATTTGTAGCCTAATTCCACAAAGTTATAGCCCTTGGCAACATACTGTACATTACTTTGAGTCAATAATCCTTCATTTTGCTTTGATAAGTCAAAACTATAGTTGCTTTGCTCCAACTTATTGTCCGGCAAGTTTTCTACATAATGTTGATAGCTTTGCAGGAACTTTGGATAATCCTCTTCACTGCAGGTAACACTGGTCATTAAATTGCTTTTATTGAAAATTGCAGTGTATACCTCATGTAGATTTTTCAGCACAGTTTCTGATTTACTGTCAAATTGCTTATCTATATCTGCCAGGAATTTGTAGTACTCTATCCCTGTCAGAAGCTCTATATATTTGCCCTGGTTTGAGAAATAAGATAAAAGCCTTTTGGCAGAAGTCATATGTCCTTCATTAATAAGCCTCATTTCAATTCTTGACTTAACCTCTCGGACAATTTCCCTTAATCGTTTCTTTTCATCCAATTTTGTATTGCTTGTTATTTCTTCTATCAGTTCAAACATTCTAGGCAGCTTATCCACTAATGCCTTTGCCTTCACGGTCAGCTTAGGATAATATTTTTTGTAATCATTTTTATCTCCGTACACCTGAATAATAAATCTGATATCACCGGTATGGATATTTATTTCCTTTGAGAGCTCAGAATAATGATAATCTGCAGTGCTTATCTTGCCAAGTATATCGGAAAGTAATGCGATATATTGAATTTGCTCTTGCTTTACCTTCGTTGTATCAAAAAACAATTGAACATACCCGATGTTATTGGTGAAAACAGGATGTGCAAGCAGCTTTATGCCTCTTTCCTCTTTTACTTCCAAAGGCAGTTTTTCTGTTTTGGGATTGATATCTGAGAGCTCCAGCAATGGAATTGATTCCAAAGCCTCTGGGGAGTCATCAGAATTTTGTCTTTCTTTAAGCTGATTAGTCTGTTCAATGATATGCTCAAGCTCTTTGTCATTTAAGCTTTTCTTGTAAGCTGCCAGCTTATTTTTCAACTTGCTTTCTCTTTCCTCTGACAGCCCTCTCTTTGGCTTAAGAATAAGCAAGGAGCTATGTTTATTCTCTAATAAATACTTCTCAATCAGCATTTCAAAATAATTTGTTGTTAAAGCAGATTTTATCTTATCCAGCGCAGCCTCATACTCTAAATGTATAAAAGGTTCCTGATCATAAAGCCAGCTGTCCAAGCATTTTATATTGTAAATCAAACCCTTTGGGTAGCCCCTGAATTCCGCTTCTCTTAATTGGAATTCCTTAATATTTATAGAAGCCTCCACTAGTTTTTTGTCTATTCCATCCTTGACTAAGCTGCTTAAGGTATCTTTAAATACCCTTTTAAGGTCTTCTTTTTTGTTTAAATCTGTATTTTTTACGATTACCGAGAAGGTCGGCTGCAATATGCCATTGTCCAATTGTCCAAATACATCCTTACCAATCTCTGCTTCTATCAGTGCCTTCTTAAGAGGTGCCGCAGGGGTCGCAAGCAGTAGATGCTCCAATACCTCCATTGCAAGATAAAGCTCCGGATCCTTAGCGGTTCCAACTACAAAGTTCATACCCATATATACCTTTGACGCTTCATCTTCATCAGCAGAAATAGGATATTCCATTTCAAACTCCTTCAGCTGTCCGATTGGTTCTTGCATCGGCAATTCAGAAGCAACTTCTATACGATCAAAATTCTTCAGATAATGATCATTGATGAATTTAATTTCATCTAATATATTGCCGTCTCCATATAGGAATATATAGCTGTTGGACGGATGATAATACTTACTGTGAAAGTCTTCAAACTGCTTTTGTGTCAAATCCGTAATATATTCCGGGTCTCCACCGGATTCCAATCCATAGGGTGTATCAGGAAACAAAGTATCCTGTATCTTTCTCATCAAAACTGATTCTGGAGATGAAAAAGCCCCTTTCATTTCGTTGTATACCACGCCCTTGTATATGATGTCATCTGCTTTATCTTCCAACTCGTAGTGCCAACCCTCTTGCATTAATATTTCTTTTTGCTTATATATATTTGGGTAAAACACAGCATCCAAATAGACGTCCATAAGATTATAAAAATCCTTTTCATTTTTACTGGCTACAGGATACATCGTCTTATCAGGGAAGGTCATGGCATTTAAAAAGGTATTTAAGGAACCCTTAACAAGCTCAACAAAAGGCTCCTTTGACGGAAACTTTCTTGAGCCGCAAAGCACTGAATGCTCCAATATATGAGGCAACCCGGTATTATCCTCCGGTGGAGTCCGAAAGGATACAGAGAATACTTTATTGTCATCATCATTTTCCAGCTGCAAAAGTCTAGCCCCACTCTTGTCATGTTCAAATACTCTGGCTATGGAGTTTATTTCCGATATTTGCTTTTCCTGCTTTAAGGTAAAGCCGTGATAGTTTTTACTTAATTCAAGCTGCATTAAATAATCCCTCCTGTTGCGGTTTTGTCCTAATTATTAATTTATATGCCTATTTTATTTAATATATTTAGAATAGTTATTCTGTAACTTTTGGTAAATTCCTTCCATAAACGATATCAAAGGCTTTTATTGAACATCATAAACTAAAACAGCCTTTGCATTATAAACGGGCAGGCTTTCCAACCTGCCCTGATATTTAATCTGTATATAAGAAGGACTTCCGTGCAAAACGTGTTTTCTTCCACCAGTTCTTCAGCCAAGGCATAACATAGTAATCCAAGCCAAAAGCCCTTCCAGCTCCGCCCAGCAATGCAAGACCCGCAAATATATGCCAGAATATCTCCTTGCCTGCCATAGCAGATACAATAAAGTTGGCGCATAGAAATAAAGAACCTAAGGATGCCAATACCGTAAACAAACCAGCAATCAATGCCAAGCCAATCGCTATTTCCATCAATACCAAGCCAAGCTGAAATAAATAGTGATTCGGCGCTATTACAGCATCCATAAACCATTCATAGATGACCAAAGGTCTTTTTAACAAGGGCTCCGGCCAATATTGCGTTACTTGGGTAGCATTACTGACGGCATCAGCTGTCTGTTGTGGGACATCTGTGGAATTAGGCATCGTTACAACAAAGTTTTTTGTTGGGTCCAGCCAACCTTCCTGTACTTTCTTAACACCCTCCAGCAGCCAAATAACACCTACATAAACGCGAAGTATTGCCAGCCAGAGTATCGGGGTTCTCGCAGCTAAATGCCCACCTAGCATGGACCGCCTGTCTCGAACATCAAAGAATTCGTGCATGATATAGGAAACACACTGTCTAAAGCCCCCGACTCCCCACAAATAGTGGAGATTTACCATATGCTTGGTGCCCATCGCTGCAAAACCGGAGGTCTCAACATTCATAACGTTTGAAACTGCATTTCTGCTGCCTATGGAAACCATGACGCCATGATAATTTGATTTAAAAGGCTTTTTATCTTTGCCATTGATATCAGCTACGATATTATGTGCTGCCGCTTCTGCTGTCTGCATTGCAGTTTCTACAATCTGAGGAACTGGTTTGCCTTCCTCTTCAAAGTAGGCATTATCACCTACCAAATACACATTGGGATAATCCATAGACTGCATATATTCATTGACCTGCACCCTGTTTCTTTTTCCCATTGTCAAGCCCAGACTGGCACCAAAGGTGCTTCCTTGTACGCCACAAGTCCATATAAGTGTATGAGTCTTAATATTTGTGCCATCCTTAAGGGTTATGCTGTCTTTATCTGCCTTTATGATTGGAGCATTTACGATTACGTCTATCTCCATTCTTTTTAGATATTTATCAGATTTTTTTACCAGTCTCTCGCTTATAATAGGAAGTATATTGCACATCGCCTCGACAACGATTAGTTTTACTTCTCTCGGATCTATCTCATGCTCCTCACAAAGTCTGTATTTCCATTCTGCCAGTTCTCCAATTGTTTCTATTCCGGTAAAACCGGCTCCTGCCACTACAAAGGTAAGCATAGCCCTACGTTTTTCTGCATTGCTCTCAACGCTTGCCTTTTCAAACATTTCTACAATATGCCGCTTAATTTTTAACGCTTCTGGAAGGCTCCAAATTGTGAAGCCGTTTTCCTGCACTCCTTCTACTCCAAAAAAAGCAGGCTCTGCACCTGAACCTATAACCAAATAGTCATACTGATAATTCGTTGCTTCCGAGCTTAATTGTTGACTTTTAAAATCAATATTATGAATTATATCATTTACTACCTTTACCTTTGTGCCAGCAAATATCTTACTGAGTCTTACCTGCACTGAATCTGCCTCTACCCTCGCACCTGCTACCTCATGCAGCTCTGTCATCAGTGTGTGATAAGGTTTCTTATCAATTAAAGTAATACTCACATCGCTATTGTTTCGGAGCTTTTTATCTAACTGCTTTGCCGCATGTACTCCTCCATAGCCAGCACCCAGAATAACAATTTTTTTATTCTTGCTCATTTTATCCCTCTATTCAATATGGTTTTATAAGGGTCCTGCTAAAAGCTAACATCTTTTCTGCTTTACAACATTTTTTCCTAGTTATAATTTTACAAATATGTCGTACTTTTATGCATGCTCCCCCCTCAACAAAGAAAGGCAGCTAAGGTATTACCCTGCTGCCTTCGTTTTTCTTATATTCTATTTTACTTCTGCTTGTTCTAAAGCTCTATCTACTGCCAGCTTCCAGTTCTTGCTGCTTACTGTGGCACCGGCAATATCATCAACTGCAGTACTTTGCTTAGCTATCATAGCTTTTGCTAAATCTTCTCTGAACTGCTTTAGATTTGGTCTAACTTGACCTTCAAACTCTGCACCAGTCCACTCTTCATAGTTAACCTCTTGACCTTCTGTGGTTAGCCTCTTCAAGGTAATTTGTGCCATCTTTCCTTCTGAAACTACCACAGTAGCACTTTCATCACCATACTGCCACTTGTCACCCTTGCCCTCATAGGTTCCATCCTTAAGTGCACCTTTGTCAGTACCCGGTGTAGTTGTGCCTGGTGTAGTTGTATCGGGTGTTGTAGTGTCTGGTGTAGTTGTATCAGGCGCTTCTGGTTGATTTGTGCATGCTGAAAAACTAAAAATTAACATCAATGCTAATACGAATAATAAAGCTTTCTTCATTTTTATACCTCCTATTTGTAAACTTTTTGTATAAGTTTATAATATAAGTATGCATTGATTACGTAAAATTTATTCAAAAATAAGCAATTTCAAGTATTATACCTTAGATTCAATCATTTTACCTCACATGATATTCTCCAAGGTTTGTTCTTCAGGATTATAGTTTATAAACCGTTTAAAGGATGGCATGAATATAAATGGAATAAAAAAACAAAAGGTTATCGCAGAACATAAAGACATAACATATCTAGCAGCGATATACTCTGCCATAACACCACCTAATGCCATTCCTATTGGTGTAAGTCCCATGAGCACCGTTCCCATAAGTGAAAAAACCTTGCCTCTCATATCTTGAGGTACTGCAAGCTGGATGGTTGTCTGAAACAAAACGTTTAAGATTGCATTTAGCAATCCTGCAAAAAACAATAAAGTGACAATTACCAATAAGCTATTGCTTAAAGGAAAGGCTGTAAAAAATATACTTGAAATAAGACCTGTTAATATAAATAAACCATATCTATGCTTAGGCTTTACATCAATAGATGAGGTTGCAAGCATTCCGACGAAAGCACCTCCTGTAAACATCGCAATTGCAAAGCCATACTTCCCTGGGCCTAGTCCTTTTGTCATCTGGAAGAAAGGCATCATGAGTACCATGGCTGTATTTGCAAAAAGATTAAGTCCTGCGGCTATCATCAGCGTGCTTCGAAGACCTTTAAACTTCCATATGAACCTGAAGCCCTGCAGCATATCCTCAAAAAAATGCAGCTGCTGCGTCTCCTTATGAATTTTCGGTACTTTAATAAAAATCTCAGTAGCAGACGAAAAAATATAGGATAATCCATTAAACAAAAACATAACCGGTGCGCCAAGCATCTGATAAGCAACGCCTCCAATAGGATTTCCCAATATGTTCGTTCCTGAATAAATCATATTGAAGGCTGAATTTGCTTGCATAACCTTCGAGGTTGGAACAATATCCGGTATAACCGAGCTTACAGCAGGGTTAAAAAAGGCGGCACAAATGCCGAGTATGATCCCGGCGGTAAAAACCATCCAAATCTGAATGAAATCAGTAAATGCCGCAATCCCTATCAATACTGTTATTAAGCCTCTTATAAAATCCATCCAAATAATTATTTTCTTTCTATCTGACCTGTCAACCCAGACTCCTGCAAAAGGAGAAATAATAAGCCTTGGCAGCATTGATACCGCCATTAGCGTACCCATCATAGCTGTAGATCCTGTTTCAGCGTAGATCCAAAAGCCCAAGGCTATACTGTAAGCTATATCTCCAAAGGCTGATACGAATTGACCCTGCCATAGAAGAAAGAAATTCCATGTCCATAGCTTTTCCTTTTTATTTAGGTCTTGGTTTACTTGAGCAAGCTGTGT
Organism: Clostridia bacterium; assembly: GCA_029256325.1. GTDB lineage: Bacteria > Bacillota > Clostridia > Lutisporales > Lutisporaceae > GWB2-37-7. The sequence continues at coordinate 9,280 of JAQSYD010000096.1, read as the reverse complement.
ATCCAAATGTCGACACCTCTCTAAACTTTATAATTTGCATCATACTATATATACAGGTGCTGCCAACTAAATGTTTCAAATGATACTAAATTAAAGAGATGCCGTTCGGTCCGAACGACATCTCTTTAATTTAAAAGTTTCTATTAAAAATAAATGTTGATTTTTGCATATCTAAGATTTTGTATTTTACTTCAAGCAGTTGTTGAGTTTTATATGAAGAATGCGTAATAGGGATTATTTACTGGCTAACACGTGGGTCGGTCCCTACAACAGATTTAAAACGTTATTTCAACGTAGGGGCAGACCCGAGTGTCTGCCCGTGGCTTTAGTGAAGCTACACATTACTCTACAATTGTTCCGCTTCTACCAATTGCTGCTGCCCCTGTTTCTGCTTCTGTATAGCCCGCTCTACAAATACCATACATGCTGCAGATACTGCTACATATATACCTAGATAAATCCATCCAAGCTCAATGCCTGTTGTTTTAATAACGGTTCCCATTACCATAGGACTTAAGTTATAACCCATGCCAAACAATATTCCTAAAACACCGCTCATCCTACCCCTGTGAGACATAGGTGTATTGTCTGCAATAAAGGGCATTGTGCTTATAGACAATACGATTTCGCCGATGGTAAATATATATACTGATATAAAGAAAGCAGGCAGTGCATTAAACACTCCCAACATGCCAAAGCCAAAAGTATATAGCAACCCGCCAATGACAATCTTTTTGGTGTGCTTTATTCTTCTCATAAGCCATGTTATCAAAGGGGTGAAAGCGATAACTACAATACCGTTGAAGCTAGCCATATAACCATAGTAAGTAGCACCCATACTTCCAAAGTTCTGCTCTGAATGCATCGGAAGCATAAAACCCCATTCCGCATAAGTAAAGTTATAGCCGAATATTACAACTGCAAATATAAGTAACGCGGGTCTTCTTAACAAAACACTGATGATGGATCCTGACTCTCTACGCTCCATGGCTCTACTTTCATCTGTAATGTCTTCCTTCGTATCATCAATGGTTTCTCTAACAAAGTAAAGTATCAAAAGTAGTGATAGCAAAGCAGTAACAGCATCTCCTATAAATATCAAGGACAGATGTTTTTCGAATAACAGCCCTGCAAGTAATGGACCTACCGCAAAACCTAGATTCCAACCCATATAGGATAAAGCATAAGCACCGTTTCTGTTTTCCGGCGTTGTTAAGTCTGCCATTAAAGAGTCATGCGCCGGTCCAGCAGCAGACATGCAAGTACCTGCTAAAATAATCAAATATACCATTGTCATAGATGGCTGTACTAAACCACATATCAGATAGAACATAATGGCAATGGCATCAAATATCATGATTACCTTTCTTCTACCAAGTGTATCCGCCAGTTTTCCGCCAATAACTGATGCAGGCATATAGAGAAGTCCTGCTGCACTCATGTAGAGACCTGCCACATCACTGCTCAAACCAATCTTCTTCGTCAAGATCAAAGTAAGAAATGGACCTACAAAGCAGCCGATAGCGTTTACAATCCTTGAAACAAATATTACATAAACCTCTTTTGGGAGTCCCAAGTAAGGCTCAAACAGCTTTAGTATGAATTTCGATATAGTTATTTTAATATGTGACATCCTGTGCACCTCCTGTAAATAAAAAAAGCCGTGCCATGCTCACTTGAGCATACCATGACTTAACATTCCATATTAATATAAAAGCCACGGATTTATGAACCCGCAGCAAATATTGACTAATATCACATATCTGCATACAGGCCCGAATATGGAGTTATTGTAATTGCTGTAAATATGAACATATCCAGACCTCCAATACATTTATTTCTTCCTTGCTAATTTTACTATTTGTACAAGCTTCGTGTCAAAGGATTTCGTAGGTAAAAAAGGCTTTTAATTAATCTTTATTTTGTTAAGGAGACTTTTATGATACTTGCTTATGGAACGTGCACATTAAGGTAAAAAGATGCTCCTTCTCATTATAAAGCATTACTTTTAATAAAGTTCTTATGAGTTCCTTTATACTGCTATCTCTAGACTATTATAAGATATAATTAAATTATAAATCATAAAAACCTTTTACAGGTCATTTTAGTCTAATTTATGAAAACCATCAAAATGAGGTGATATGTTTGGATCAGTTGGAGCTTATTAAGCTAGCAAGACAAGGCGACCCCAATGCCTTTTATAATTTGCTCAGTAAACACAAGATACAAATGTATAAGATTGCATATTCCTACTTTAAAAATGAGCAGGATGCACTTGAAGCTATACAAGAAACGACCTACAGAGCCTTTAATAATCTTCATAAGCTGAAACAGGAGCAATATTTCAAGACTTGGCTGTTACGAATTCTAATAAACTATTGTATAGATGAGAACAAGAGAAAAAATAAATTCACATTACTGGATGATACTGCAAATATCGATCAAAATGAAGCAATTGATAATAAGATAGAGCTTAGCCAAGCAATCTCCAAATTAAATTCGAAGTATAAGACTATTATTTAAATGAATTGAGAATAATCCTAGGAGAGGAGGAGCTTGATCATGCAATGCAAGGAAGAAAAAAAGCTATCAGAATTAAGAGCGAATTATGATGATATATCAATTCCAAATAATATTGATGAATATATTGTTAGGGGTATCAAGAAATACCCTAAATCTAGAATCATAGGATTAAGCTTACGCCCTCTCAGTATCGCAGCTGTTATAGCACTCTTCTTGCTGCTATCCATGATTCGTATGTCTCCTGTTTTTGCGGAGTATTTAGAGGATGTTCCAATATTGAAATATATAGTAAAGCTTGTTCATTATGATAAAGGACTAAAGTCAGCTGTAGAAAACAATTTTATACAAAATATTGCAATATCTGATGAGCATGAAAATATAAAGTTAATTATTGATAATATAATCATTGACCAAGCAAGAATGATTGTATTTTATACAATAGAAAATAACAGCAGCTACAAGTATTTAGATCTAAGTACCGTTAAATTTGCTGATATAACTAGAAAAAATCTTGAAGCAGCTTATAGCTACAGTTCTTACTTTGATAATGATGATCAGCGTACTATACAAGATAATATCAAGGTGAGCTTTGTTGAAAATTCAGTGATACCTGATACGATACATTTTGAGCTTGAGCTTCAACACAAGGATCACCCTGACTCAATGAAGGCAGTCAAACTTCCTTATCTGTGGCAGGTCGATATTCCTATAGATAAAAGTAAATTTGAGAATCTAAAGGAAATCTATGATATAAATCAAACAGTTGAAATAGAAAATCAAAAAATATGCTTTAAAAAAGCTGTTATCTACCCCACTAGAATAGAGGTACACGTGGAGTTTCCAGAAGAAAACTCTAAGAAAATATTACGATTCGACAATCTGAGAATACTTAATGAAAAAGGAGAGGCATTAACTACAATCACAAATGACGTGAATGCGACCATGCCTGATGAAAACCATGTAAATCTATATTTTGAAAGCAACTTTTTCTCACTGCCGCAAAAACTTTATCTTCAGGGAAGCAGCATTAGAGCACTGGATAAAGATAGGTTAGAACTCGTTATAGATACTGAGAAAGAGCAATTACTAAAAGCACCTGACGATAATATCATTCTTAATGATATTACACAAACAGCTGAAGGCACTGATATAAGCTTTCTTCTCAACACTGACGAAGTTCTTGATGATAAATTCAGTTATTTTATATTTACATCAAGGATAACTGATATAAATGGTGTTGAATATGTAGGCAATAGAGCTTCCAGCAGCGAAGCTTCCAATCCGGCTTACAATCAAGAAATCATAGTAACCATCCCGAAAAATAGCAAATATGCAGACCCTATAAGTCTTACCATCGAAGATTACCCTGCAAGAATAAATGGAGATTTCAAAATAAGAATTAAATAAACAAAGCTCCGGTCCATCTATTGAACCGGAGCTTTGTTTTTCTTATCTTAAGCTTTATATATCACTGACTCATCTATATCAGACAGCTTGCTGCATCCTGTCATGATCATGGTATCATGAAGCTCCTTGCCTATTTTTTCAGTATAGATCTGTACGCCTTCTGCACCACCGCCATAGGCTGCAACTGCATAAGGTCTGCCTATAAGCGCTGCATCGGCACCAAGTGCAAGTACCTTAACTACATCAATACCGGTTCTGATGCCTCCATCAATAAATATTTTCATTTTACCCTTCACTGCCTTCGCTATATCTGGTAGAACCTCTACTGTAGAAGGAGTTTGGTCAAGCACTCTGCCTCCATGGTTTGATACAACTATACCATAAGCCCCGGCTTCTAATGCTTTTAGCGCACCCTTCACTGTCATAATTCCCTTTATGATAAAAGGCAGCTTTGTAGAGGAAATAATCTCCTTTAGTTCTTCTACAGACTTTGAACTTACTGGTTTACCCAGAGCAGCTAATACCGCAAGCCCCGCTGCGTCTACATCCATAGCTATAGCTAATGCACCCGCTTCCTCTGCCTGTTTTATCTTCCTCATTATTTCATCTTTTTTCCATGGTTTTATTGTAGGAATTCCCCAACCATCTACTTCCTTTATCGTCTTCAAAGGTAATTCATAAAATTCATCTTTTACGCCATCGCCTGTGAAACCTGCTACTCCACCAAGTTTACAACCAGTTACAATTGCTCTCGAGTAAGTTTCATCATTCAGTATATCACTATAGTGCATATTAAGTCCGCCGATTGGTGCTGCAAATACAGGGTATTTAAACTTTTTACCAAAAAGTTCAATAGAGGTATCTACTCCCTTGAACTCATATATCGTGTCCATATTGACTTTTATTTCTTTTAGCTTGGTATAACTTATAGAGAAGCCTTCTCCTGTATCCTTGCCCCCTACGCCAGGTATTTCACCCCTGCATACAACACCATTACACTCCTTGCAAACTCTGCACTTCTTTCCAATGGTATCCCTTGCTTCCTTTAAAATATCACTGTACTGCATTTATATTCCTCCTTATTTTTTATCTATATAAAATTTTTAAATTCGAATACATTCCTATTATAGCATAAAAGTAACGCCACATAACCAAACATCATTCAGTTATATGGCGCAATTTTTAATTTATCTTACAGGGCATATACCATTATCACAACCATCATTGCCAACATCAATTTGAGTTTCCTGCTTTTCATACTTCGCAATTAAGGATGGTACAAAAGGCTTCATTTGTTCTCTTCTCTTGTTGTACTCTTCTTCTTCAATTGCTTCATAAGGCAGCAGCTTGTAGAAGTTATCGTCAAGGGACAGGAAGGACAGTGCAACTACCTCATCCCAATTGTCCCAAACCCACTGCTCTACAGCTTCCCATTCATCATTTCTTACGTGAATGGTTATTGAACAGTTATGGTCAACATAATGCTCCATAAACATTTTATAGTTTTCCAACTGTTCAATTGCCCCTACTTCATATTTTGTCTTACCAACAGGAGCCTTTACAGGGAATTCTATTACCTTGGTAGAACAGGTCTCCATTTCTTGCCCAACCTCCGGCAATACTGGATAGTCAAGTTCTTCGCAGACCTTTACCAATGGATCATCCGCACTTATTCTAACTCTTCTTATATAATACGGCGAGTGTGAATAGTGTACACCACTGGATACAGTCGGCAGCTGACTAAGTGTTCCTTCTGGCTTAACTGTTGTAGAAAGCAATGGTGCTTTGCTGCCAAGCTCTTTGGCATAAGCTTCTGCTTCCGCATGTGCCGCTTCTCTCATTTGCTTCAAAAGCTCTACCTGCTCATCTCTACTCATATTGGTGGCATTCACCATATCCTGCCAGCCTGTTAGTGAGCAGCCCAACAGCTTGTCTCTTTGCTGCACTGCATCCCATAAAGGCAATTCCAGTTCTACACAGGTCATTCTATAGCCTGCTCTAACAGAAAGTCTTTGTGCTCTTAATAATCCATTGACATCCAAAGTCTTATCCGCTTTTACGTAGGCGAACACGTTTAATGTTGTAAGATTGCATAATCCTTTTGAATCCAGAAGGATTTCACCACATGGATTTACTCCGTTCATGTTTGGTCTTCTCTTTGATGCAGCTTCTGCATTAATCCAACCCGGTTCACCTGAATATCTCATTTGCTGTATTTGCCAATGCAGCATATCTCTTGTAGGCTTCTTTTTATAATAAATTGAGTTATTGCTCATCTGTCTATGGATAATTTCCTTATCCACAGTCCATTGTCCATCTACCTGCTTGTAGATGTGAGACTTGGCTTCAATGCATTCTCTGTCTTCAGGATCCAGCAAAGCAATTTCAGCTGTTCTTCTGACCCCGCCGACAACAACGTTTTCTCCAATGATGTTTGCAACATCCAAGCAATCTAAAGGTCTTAGCTTCACTCTTTTTGAATCGTCCAAGGTACCACGTTTCTTAATAACCTTGTCGATTTTCATGAACATATTCTTTAGGCTTGTATGTCCGCTTGCGGTACCACCAAAATTCTTGAGCTTTTCTCCCTTAGGTCTTACATGATCATAGTCCATAATGATTGTCTTTACATTTCTATACTCACTGCTATATAGAAGCTTGAATAAGAAATCTAAAGATTGTATCCAACCTTCTTTACTGTCACCAATGGTAACCTTTGCAGTATTCTTATAAAAAAACTCCAAGCTGGTGCTGTCTTCTCTTTCCTTACGCGGCACCGGGCTGTAATCTTTATGTACAATCTCATAATCAGTTCTTATTTTAGGCAGTTTAGCAACATCATCCTTTAGAATTCTAACACCTACGCCAGAGCCTATCATCAAAAGATAAAACACATCTCTAAAGGCCTCAAAGCTATCGATGATTTGGAAGGAGCAGTTGTAGTTGGCCATAGGATAATGCTTTGCAACGTGCGTATTTCCTACCCAAAAAGTTCTTCCGGATAAGAACTGCCTCAGGTTATATATGTTATCAAACTCCTCTGCTTCATCTTTTTTCGTATGTACAAGGCTGCAGTTATACTCAACCGCACGTCTTACAGTTTCCCACCAATACTCTCTTCTCTTTTCCTCATCCATCCATCTGGAATAGGTTCTGTAATAAACAAAGTTGCCTAGCTGGTTCATAGGTGATGGCTTGTGCTTATATCTGCTGACAAACTCATCCGTTAGCATCCTGTCATCGCTTTTTTGCCTTGAATCTCTTGTTTTTGACTGTTCACTACGATAAATGATGTACTGCTTGGCAACATCTTTTCTGCTGCTTTCCATCAGTTCGAACTCTACAATATCCTGTATTTCCTCTACGTGGACAGGAGAATCTAAACCCTTTACTCTCACTTCAATTCGTTTTGCCAGCTCTTCACTAAGGTTTGTATCAACACCAAGCTTTGTTTCAGCCATAGCTCTTTCTATAGCCGTTCTAATTTTGCTCTTCTCATATTTAACAATAGTGTCATCACGTTTTACTACCTTTATTATAAACCTCCCCTTTCTCAACATATTATAAATCTAGTATTTTAAAGGTTTTGAGGTCGTTCAGAAACAATATTTAGTGTCCACGAGCAACCTTCCGTACTACATATTGTATCACAGCCACAAATAAAGTACAATTTCTATCTCTACTAATATTTATCAAAATAGGGGTATTAGAGCAAAAGAGAGATAAGCAGCTTTACTTATCTCTCTTTTTTCTATTCGTTTTTATTTAATCCACCTTTAGTATATCGATTGGCTGCATTCCATAATATCCATTCTTTCACACCTGCATCATTCGTCGCTTTTATTTGGGCTCTTATTTCTGCTGGTCCGTATTTCTTATAACGTGGAAGGTAAACAGCGGAAAAATCCTGCAGCCACGGTCTTAGCTTTGCGATGGAATTTTCATTATTATCTAATCTCTCCTTTGCCTTTTTCATGCTATAATTGACAATTTTGTAGGGTTCAAAATCCGGTTCTGGCACTCCATAGCTGCCTTTACCATAGTGGGATGGATATACCATAGGGCAAATTACATCTACGCTGTCTGCCAGATACTCCAGCTGCTGACCTATATTCATATCCCCTTCTGATGTGGTAACCAAACCAAACACATCAGCCGATGCCACAGCGCCCATATCAGACAATCTGCCTCTTGCAAACTTTAGAAAGTCACCAATAGCCTGTGCTTTGTTTTTATTTTTCAAAGCCCCGTAATCTATCAATTTTAAATTGCCATCTGTAGGAAAACGCACATAATCAAATTGTATTTCCTTAAAGCCTTTTACCGCAGCCTCCTCTGCGATAGCCAATACATACTCCCACGCCTCTTCATTATATGGATTCAACCATGCTTGACCGTTTCTATCACGCCAAACAGTACCACTTGTCGTTTTCACTGCTAAATTTGGAAATTTACTGGCCGCCTTATTATCTTTAAAAGTAACGACTCGTGCAATTGTATATATGCCTTTTTCATCTAAATATTGAAGTACAGCATCTATATCCTCAATTATAATTTTACTGTTAGCACCGGTAAACTGTACATCCTTCAAATCAGTCTGATACAACACCATGCCTTCATCACTTTTTACATCTATGACAACAGCATTTAATTCTGTTTCATCTATAAGTTTTATCAGCCCTTCAAATTTTTTCTTGTCTGCAACTGTATAACCGGTCATATAGATTCCTTTTACCTCAACTTGGTCCTTCAGCATATCCCAGCTAGGAGTTGAATGCTCTAGATAATCCTGCATATCAAGTATATTAGAAGCTGGAGTTTTGATTATTTTCTCTGCTCCAAGTACAGTAGATCCATATAGCCCAACTGCAACAATTGCCATAAATACAATCTTATAAAAATCATGCTTTTTCGTAATCATGTTGATCTCAGCTCCTTATGATGTCTTTATAATGTCTTTTTACGATATTCGCTATTTCGACATCTTTCACTCTCTTATAATAGCAAAATATGAAGTTTTGAACAATCAAAAAAATAAAAGGGAGAAAAACAAACGTTTCTCTCCCTGGTATTATTCTTTGTTATTTGAACTTTTATATTCATACTTTATTTTCTCAAAAAATAAAAATGGCTCCTCAAGTAGGACTCGAACCTACGACCCTGCGGTTAACAGCCGCATGCTCTACCGACTGAGCTATTGAGGAACAGTAATGGAAATTACCTAAGCATTACCAAAGGTAATCTCCTATTGACCCGGCGACGACTTACTCTCCCAGGACCCTGCGGTCCAAGTACCATCAGCACTGGAGAGCTTAACTTCTGTGTTCGATATGGGAACAGGTGTGGCCTC